>CACDPP010000003.1 GCA_902554705.1 Paracoccaceae bacterium | reverse complement strand
ACCGCGCTTCTCTTCAGGCAAAATATCATACAAATATTCCATAAGTGGCCCTACAGTATGAATGCAATCCAGTTTAGATATTACAGCGAAGGAAGCTATTTTCTTATGGTAATCTATTTCAGAAGGCCCCAATTCCTTCATATCACCCAGTATTGCAATTCTGCGTTTAGCTTTACTCTTACCTAGTGTATTTAATGCTGAAGAAATTGAAGCTGGATTTGCATTATATCCGTCATCAATCAGGTCAATAAATCCGATTTGACTTAAATTTATTTTTTTAACAGAGCCTCGTCCAACACCAGGCACCCACGTTTGAAGGTTCTCACAGGCTTTCGAAATGTCGCAATTAAGTGTCTTTGCAACTATTAGAGCTCCTAAAGCATTGTTCGCAAAGTGAATTCCTTTGGTATTTAAATTAAACCGTTGCTCCTTACCCTCAATTAAGCTCAATATTTTTATTCCATCATTTATTTCATTGATATTTAATATTCTATTTCCTTTATCTTTTGATCCGTAGCAAATAGGACTAAAATTATAAGAAATTATTTTCAACTTAACCGTCTCTACCGTTGGAATGTCATCATATATAATGATGGCGCCGTCACCTTTTAATCCTTCTGCAACTGATGCTTTTTCTTGGGCTATTCCTTCAATATTTTTAAATGCTGCTAAATGTGCTGGTGCTACAGAAGTAATTAAAGCAACATCTGGGTTGGCTAACACAGAAAGAGGCGCGATTTCACCAGGACGGTTCATCCCAATCTCAATTACAGCAAAATCTGAATCTTTCCTCATACGAGTTAAGGTAAGCGGCACCCCCCCAATGGTTATTATAGCTTGCAAAGGAAGAATGTGTCTTACCCTGTTCTGTCAGTATTGTATGTAACATCTCTTTTGTTGAAGTTTTACCAACAGAACCGGTAACAGCAATTACTTTGCCCCTAAACCGTTTTCGAGCAAAACTTGCCATTGCTCGAAATGCGTCCATAACGTCTGACACTACAAGTAGCGGAAAAGATGTATCAGTGTCCTCAGGAACGTGATCCACAAGTGCCGCCGCCGCACCATTTTCGAAAGCACTATTTACAAATTCATGGCCGTCGCGGTCCGCTTTTAATGCAACAAATAAGTCACCTGCTTGAATGGTTCGTGTATCTATTGAGACACCTGTTGCACTCCAAGAAAGAGTGTTTTTCCCCCCAGTTGCCAGAGCTGCATCTTGAGAATCCCATAATCTCATAATTCCATTCCATCTAAAGAAGCAACTGAAAGACTTGCTTGTTCAAAGTCGTCAAACGGAAAATTATTTTCACCTATAACTTGTTCAGTTTCATGGCCCTTACCTGCTATGAGAAGACCATCACCTACCTCCAACAAGTCGACCGCATTAAGTATTGCTTCAGCTCTATCAGCTATTACCTTAACTTTATTATAGTCCTGGATACCGTTTTTAATCATTTGATGGATTACTGATGGATCTTCATTTCTTGGGTTATCATCTGTTATAATGACAAAATCTGAGTTTTTCTCTGCAGCTGCCCCCATCAAAGGACGCTTTCCTTGATCTCTTTCGCCACCTGCTCCTAAAATAACTATTAATTTTCCTAAAATATGTGGTTTTAGAGATTTTAATGCGACCTCAATAGCATCCGGAGTGTGAGCATAGTCTACATAAACAGTAGCACCGTTTTTTTTGGTTGCGGCTAATTCCATACGCCCCCGAACTGGCTTTATACTCTCTAAAATTTCAAAAATGTTGCTTTCGTGTTGACCGGAGGCAATTACTAAGAGAGCCGCCATTAAGAGGTTTTCGGCCTGGAAAGCTCCTATCAAATTAATTGACTTTTGATAGATTTTATCACGAAATGAAAACCTAATATCTTGGCTTTTTGGGTAAAATTTTTGACTCAAAATGACAAGATCAGCTGTTTTTTCGTGACCAATCGTTACAACATGATTGTTCAAGGCATACCAATTAGCTAGATCCTTAATTTCTCGATTATCAATATTGAACACTCCAACTTTTTCTTTTGGACACAAACGCTCAAATAATCCTTTTTTAGCATTAAAGTAATCTTCATAAGAAATATGATAATCTAAGTGATCACGCGAGAAATTTGTAAAAGCAGTAGTTTTTATTTCAACTCCATCTAAACGCCTTTGGTCTAACCCGTGACTTGAAGCTTCCATAGCAACGTGCGTGATACCCTCTGAAGCAGCTTTATATAAAACTTGATGAAGCTTTACTGGATCTGGGGTCGTATAATTTAGAGGAGTAGACCAGCTTCCCTCTACACCTGTCGTTCCAATATTAATAGCTTCAATACCAGCTTTATTCCAGAGTTGTCTGCAAAATGTAGCCACGGAAGTTTTCCCATTAGTCCCGGTAATTGCAACTATTGTCTCTGGTTGCTTGTCCATTAAGAGAGCGACTGCTTTGGCTAAGGCGCTGCGGGCATCTTTCTCTACAACTAATGCATCAATTTTGGAACCTTTTAAAATTTTTTCACCTTCTTCATCAGTCAAAATAGCTGATGCACCAGCATCAAGAGCGGCTTCTACGAATTTAGCACCATGAACGGAACCACCTTTCAAAGCTGCAAATAAGCATCCAGTTTCAACCTGCCTGCTATCAAATACAATTTTATTTATGACTGGATCATTGCCATTAATAGTATGAAGGCCAAGACTGCTGAGGTTTTTATTTTTAGGCATTTTATTTACCTTTATCTTTAGGAGTTACTCCTGCCAATTAGATAATTTTAAAGATACAGTGGATTGATTATCAAATTTTGGCCTTAACCCCAATAGTGGAGCAACTCTTGCTATAATTTCTGCACTAACCGGAACAGCTGTCCATCCTGCCGTTCGCTTCGGTTCGGGACCAGAAGTATCCTGCGCTTCATCTAAGGCAATCACTAATACATACTTTGGCTGATGTATTGGAAAAATTGAGGCAAAACTGGTAATATTCTTTTCCTTATCATACCCACCTTGAGCACTAGGTTTATCTGCCGTACCTGTCTTCCCACCAACAAAATATCCGCTTACATCGGCTATCGAAGCTGTCCCACCCGTGACAACACCCCTGAGCATAGCAAGACTATTATCTGCTACTTCTTTTGAAATAACCCGGGGGCCCAAATCAGATTTTACTTCTTCTAAAAGTGTTGGCTTTACCAACCGACCCCCATTGGCAAGCATTGCATATCCAGTGGCCAAATGAAGAGGCGTTATTGATATCCCATGCCCATATGAAATAGTCATGGTTTCCAATTCATTCCAACGCTTTGGCAAAAGTGGTTTTCCGCCCTTGGCTTCAATCATTTCTATCGATGTAGGTTTTGCAAAACCCAGACTAGACAGAAATTCTCTTTGTTTTTCAGACCCTATCATTTTAGCTATTCTCGCCGTTCCCAGATTAGAAGACTCAGTGATTACTTTCCAAACGGGCAACTCGGGGCCATTATTTCTATAATCATTGATTTTATGTCCACCTATTCTAATTGGTCCTTTTGTATTGATCTTAGTTTTTGGGTCTACAAGACCTAATTCCAATGCTTGCGCGACGGTAAAGATTTTAAAAGTCGAACCAAGATCGTAGACACCTTGAATAGCTTTATTAAAAAGAGGACTTTCTGCCGGCGAACCCCGAACCGGAAGACTAGGACGATGATTTGGATCAAAATCTGGCAGAGAGGCTAGCGATATTATCCGTCCAGTATCCACTTCCATCAGAATAGCTACAGCACCTTTAGCATTTAACAGCCGCATTCCCCCTTCTAGTACATGTTCGACGGCAGCTTGGATTGATAAGTCTATAGTTAATTTGAGTGGTTTTTTTGAGTATGCGGGATCTCGTAATTGTTTATCAAATGTCTTTTCAATTCCAGCTACACCTACAATTTCAGCTGAATGCACCCCTTCTTTACCAAAGCTAGCTCCCCCAAGAATATGAGATGCTAATGCACCATTAGGATAAAGCCTTGTCTCTCTTGGACCAAAACGTAAACCTGGATCTCCAATATCGTGTACAGCCTGCATTTGCTCTGGGCTGAGCTTCTTTTTTATCCACAAAAATTTTCGCTTACCGGTAAATTGGGAATATAAATTATCAGCGTTTAGGTCATTAAAAAGATCAGCCAGTTTTTGGGCGGTATTAAGTGGATCAACTAAATGACGGGTTTCAACGTAGAGGGCATAAGTTTCTAAATTAGTAGCAAGTATCCTACCTCTTCTATCAACGATATCGGCTCTTTGAGCAAAAATTAAAGAATTATTTGATTGAGTAACGGGCTCGGCTGGCTGACTGGATGCCAGCATTGCAAGCCTTGCCCCTAAAGCGGTGTAAATGCACGCAAACATCACTATGATGAGTAGTAAACGGATATTTGATGTCACTCTTTCATCGTCACGCATTTTTTCATGGCGTATTTTTAAATTTTCTTTCTCAATTTTATCAGGAT
Source organism: Paracoccaceae bacterium (assembly GCA_902554705.1). Taxonomy (GTDB): domain Bacteria; phylum Pseudomonadota; class Alphaproteobacteria; order Rhodobacterales; family Rhodobacteraceae; genus Salinivivens. The sequence continues at coordinate 85,236 of CACDPP010000003.1, read as the reverse complement.
CTTCTCCTCTCATACGTGCTGGTAATATCCGGCTCAAAGGCCGAATAGCTATTCTATTCGTTGTCTCAGTCACGGGAACGAGCCCTTATTGTATGACTAACGGGTAAGGAAACCACCTCAGGCAAATCGGGATCATTTAAGAAATTTATTCCATCAACCTCAAAAAAATTTGATGCTCTTAAAGGCATCAGTTGAAGTCGACCAAAATTTAAATCTACTAATTCAGTCAATCTTTCAGGGCGATTGATGTAAGCCCATTCAGCCTTTAGTATTGATAGCCTAGCCTGAGCAATTCCAATTTCTTTTTGCAATTTTTCGGTATGTGCTATAGCGCTCTTTGTTCTAATATTTTCCTGATAAGCCCAAAAAGCTAAAGCAATAAGGCTGGCAAATGTTATTGTGTAAATAAAACTACGCATTTTAATTCGCTCCAACTATTGGAACACTAAGTTCACCCAAAGTTAAATTTTTTCCTGGTTTAACATTCGTTCGTTTTGCTACTCGAAGCTTTGCTGATCGAGCCCTTGAGTTTTTTGATATTTCGCTCGGAGCTGGTTTCACTGCTTTTCGCGTTATATTAGTAAATTGGATCGGTAGAACCTCTGAACCAGGCAGATATCTACTTGTTGAATATAGCTTACCGGTGCGAGCTTGAATAAAGCGCTTTACTATCCGATCTTCTATTGAGTGAAATGTTACTACAACCAAGTAACCATCTGAAGAAAGTACCTTTTCTGCTGAAAATAAACCATTGAAAAGCTCTTCATATTCCTTGTTAACTGCAATACGTAAAGCTTGAAAACTACGGGTTGCAGGGTGCGACTGCCCTGGTTTTGATCGCGGCAATACGCTTTCTATAAGTTTAGCCAAATCAGTCGTTGTTTCGAAGAACGCTTGTTTTCGTCGAGCGGTTATAGCTTTTGCTATCCTACGACTTGCCCGCTCCTCTCCATAGAAATAAAGAATATTGCTTAGTGTTTTTTCGGAGGAGGTATTAACTAAATCAGCAGCAGTTGAGCCAGTTTGAGACATACGCATGTCCAACGGGCCCTCTTTCAAAAATGAAAACCCTCTGGTTGCCTCATCAAGCTGCATAGATGAAACGCCAAGATCAAAAACTACACCATTTACATCATCAACATGTTTTTCAAGGCTAGAGAAGACATCGTTTATAAGCTCTATTCTACCGGGGTATCGCCCTAACCATTTTTCTGCCAGTGAAAAAACGTTTGGATCGCGATCAATGGCGAACACAAATTCAGCTCCAGCATCAAGCAAAGCTCTAGTATAGCCGCCAGCACCAAATGTGGCATCAACCCAAACACCTGTAACTGGCGAAATATTTTCAATTATTGGCTCTATTAAAACCGGTATATGATCTGCCTTGGAAATCAAATCCAGATCCACCATTATTGATCATTCCCTGAATCTAAAAAGCTAAGGGGGTCAAAATCTATTGGTTGTTTACGAAGCCATTTATTTGTCTCTTCTTGATCTACTTCGAATATCTCTGGGCTCCAGATTTGAAAAGTATCACCAGCGGCTATGAAATATGCCTCATTTGCAATAGAAAAACGCTCTCTCAATTTAGAAGACAAAACCAGCCGACCAGTTTCATCGATTGAAGTTGGAATACTTTGTCCATGAAACAACCGCTCAAGGGTCTTCCTCTCAAGAGAACCCCTGGGCAAATTATCAATTTTGCTATCCACTTCTTCAATTGCTTCTATGGTATAACATTCAATAAATTTTCGTCGCTCGTCGCCGTAAACAATGATCAGTTCAGGTGGTAACCCCTCTTTCCAATTGGGGTCACACGACTCAATAACCCGACGGAAGAGCGCAGGAATGGAAACTCTACCTTTGCTGTCTACTTTGTGTAGACCCTCTCCTCTAAAACGTCGTCCCAAACCGTGAGTGCCTCTTTGTAACCCTCTTTCTTAAATGACGAAGCGGATTGAGCTGCTGCTATTGCTCAATCCGCTGTCACGTTCCCGCTTAGCGGGGATTACCGACTGCGCGCGCTCCTGGGGGGGGGGATACTGCTCGCTCGCGCGCCGGATCTAAAAACTGATGAAAGTGGGGCCTGTATGAAACCTGACTTAAGGAGATGGATCTTTTCGTCCATTAATTTTCCCATCTTCATCACTGATGTGAATGTACACTAGAAAAAAGCAAAATCAAGAAAAAAATGGGATTTTATGGGAATCTATGGAAAAAAATGGTGTTCCACTTGAGAGTTATCAAAAAATATTTGTTAAAATATACCACATATAGAATAAAAATATTTATTTTTACTACATGTGGCCGTAATTTAGATTAAATAATAATATTGAAAAAATATAAAAATTTACTTTAAAATCTAAAATTTTTGGAAATTTTTTACAAAATTTTAAAAATTTCACAATTTTTTTATCAAAATGTAATTTTTCCCATAAAATCCCAATTGAATTTTAAAATTAAACTAAACCAAACCACTTGAGATAAACCCATCAGCTATTTTTCCATAGGCTGTGGCGGCTGCGCCACCTAGAAGTGCCGCCGGCTTTCCCTTGTCCCCTGCCAAACGAGTATCAAGATCTATCGGAAGTGTTCCAAGCAAAGGAACCTGTAATTCCTTTGCCTCCATTATAACACCACCACTTCCAAAAATAGGAGTTTCATGGCTACAATTTGGACAAACAAAATTTGACATGTTTTCTATCATACCAAAAATAGGCGTTTTCAGAGTCTTAAACATATCAATAGCTTTTCTCGCATCTAAAAGTGCAACATCCTGCGGTGTTGAAACTATGATTGCTCCAGACAAGTCTGCTTTTTGACATAAAGTTAATTGCACGTCACCAGTGCCCGGAGGTAAATCTACGATTAAAGCATCTAATTCTCCCCACTCCACTTGAGAAAGCATTTGCTGCAATGCTCCCATCAGCATAGGTCCCCTCCAAACAACAGCCTTACTTGGGTCCACCATCAAACCAATTGACATCATAGTTACACCGTGAGCCTGAAGGGGAATAATTCTTTTACCATCAGGACTGCTGGGACGTTGCGAAACCCCCATCATCCGAGGCTGTGATGGTCCGTAAATATCCGCATCGAGCAAACCAATTTTTTTACCTTTATTTGCCAGCGCCACTGCTAAATTCGAAGAAACAGTTGATTTCCCTACCCCGCCTTTACCAGAAGCAATAGCAATAATTTTAGAAACACTTTGCGGCTTCATTGTGGTTTCTTGAGGCTTTGGATGCCCGCCAATTTTTAATTTTGGAGGCTCTTTAGAATGTGATGTCACAACTATACTTACCTCATCCAAGCCATCGATTTGCAATAATTTGTTTTGTATCGCTGATCGTTGGGCCTCTAAGTGCTGCGCAATATCTGATGAAGAAGCTTCGAGAACAAATGATACTTTTGCCCCATCGACATGAAGCGCCCTTATTAGATCAAGAGACACGAGATTATCCCCCGCTTCTAATTCAAAACTCTCTAGAAGGGATAATATTTTTTCGCGCATATACTTCTGCTCTCATTCAAATTTACTTTAATTGAAATATATAAACCTAAAGATATTATCTTTAAACCTAAATTGCTTGAAGCTTTAGGATCCATAATTATCAGGTAAAGTAACACACTAGTTTTTCCAGTTTATTTTGATAAAAAATTTTACAAAAGTCAGCAATAGTCAAATATCCTCCGCCAAAACAATAAACTTTGATACCACTTTTTTGTTTCCTGCTTTTTCAAAATTGATTTGAAGCTTATCACCCTCAATTTCTTGAATTTGTCCATACCCAAACTTTTGATGAAATACCCTGTCTCCAATTACAAAAACTGAGCTTGCCGTCGCATCAATTGTAAGGCTTTTATTATCTTTTGGCTGCCCAGCCTTTGAGCGTTTATTGTTGCTTTGCAATCGTTTCCAACCCGGAGAACCATAACCATCTGCTGCCATTGCATCCTCCTGTAAAGAGGAATTCATGCCTGCAGCACCATAACCCCCACCGTACAGACCCGGTGGAGTCAATACCTCTACATTATCAGAAGGCATTTCATCTATGAAACGAGAAGGTAAAGAAGATTGCCATTGTCCAAAAACCCTTCTGTTCCCAGCAAAGGAAATCGTACATAAACTTTCAGCCCGCGTAATACCCACGTAAGCAAGTCTTCTTTCTTCCTCTAAACCTTTTAACCCACTTTCATCCATAGAGCGCTGTGACGGGAAAAGACCATCTTCCCAACCCGGTAAAAAAACTACTGGAAATTCAAGACCCTTAGCAGCATGCAAAGTCATTATAGAAACTTTTTCATCACTCTCTTCAGCATCATTTTCCATAACCAGGCTGACGTGCTCTAAAAAGCCCTGGATATTTTCAAAATTTTCAAGCGCTTTCACAAGCTCTTTTAGGTTTTCTAATCGACCGGGAGCGTCCGGCATTTTATCATTCTGCCACATGGCAGTATAGCCACTTTCATCCAATATGAGCTCTGCGAGCTCAATATGATCAAAGTTTTGATCATTTAAAAGGTTTTCCCATCTTTGAATGTTGTTAAGTAAAACGCTGAGTTCTATAGCACCCTTACCTCCCAGTCCATTTTCAGAAAGAAGTATTTTAGCCGCTTCGACTAAAGAAGTTGAATGCTGTCTCGCTACAATTTGAATTTTTTGTTGGGCCTTATCACCAAGACCTCTTTTTGGTGTGTTTACAATTCGCTCGAAAGCGAGATCATCTTCAGAGCTGGCGACAATGCGTAGATACGCCATTGCATCACGAATTTCCATTCTTTCATAAAAACGGGGACCGCCAATAACCCTGTAGGGCAATCCGATTGTTAAAAATCTGTCTTCAAACATCCTCATTTGGTGACTTGCGCGAACTAATATAGCAAAGCTTTCTAAGCTTTTAGGTGGCTGGCCGCGTGTTCCTGTCTGGATTGCCTCTATTTCTTCTCCAATCCACCGCGCCTCTTCCTCACCATCCCAATGACCAATTAGGCGAACTTTCTCTCCGGCATCTACGCTTGTCCAAAGTTCTTTCCCTAACCGTCCTTTATTTACTGAAATCACACCAGCGGCAGCTGCTAAAATATGCGGCGTAGACCGATAGTTTTGTTCTAAACGTATAACTTTTGCACCAGGAAAATCTTTTTCAAAACGTAAAATATTGCCAACTTCAGCACCTCGCCAGCCATAAATAGATTGATCGTCATCGCCTACGCAGCAAATATTTTTATGCTCTCCTGCAAGCAGTCTAAGCCATAAGTATTGTGCGACATTTGTATCCTGGTATTCGTCAACCAAAATAAAACGAAAGAAATTCTGATACTTTTTTAGGACATCCTGGTTTTTTTGAAAAATCTCAACACAATATAAAAGCAGATCTCCGAAATCGACCGCATTCAGCTGTCTTAATCTATTTTGATATTGTTCATAAAGTTCTGTTCCTTGCTTATTATAAGCAGTAGTTTCTGCAGATGGAACTTGAACTGGAAGCCACGCTCGATTTTTCCATCTATCAATCAAAGCCGCCAATTGTCTTGCCGGCCAACGTTTCTCATCTATGTTTTCGGCTTTTATTAACTGTTTCAATAATCTCAACTGGTCGTCTGTATCGAGTATAGTAAAATTTGTTTTTAAACCTACAAGCTCTGCGTTTCTTCTTAATATTTTAACTGAAATTGAATGGAATGTGCCCATCCAAGGCATACCTTCAACAACATGCCCGAGCATATTGCCGACTCTATTTTTCATTTCCCTCGCTGCTTTATTTGTAAACGTTACCGCCAAAATTTGATTTGGATTGGCTCTTCTCATATTTAGTAAGTGAACAACGCGCGCTATGAGGGCCTTTGTTTTTCCAGTACCTGCTCCAGCCAACATTAAAACGGGCCCATCTAAAGCCTCAACAGCTTTTTTTTGTTCTTCATTCAAGCTATCCAAGTAAGGGAATGCTCGAGCAGCCATAGCTTGGCTGCTTAGGGTTTCTGAATTAATAGAATTGGTATTCTCGTTGCTGCTCATAATTCAATGGTTACTTTAAAAATTTCAGAAATGGAAGATATGTTCCTGCTCTGTTCCTGTTAGAGCTAATTATTTACATTATCATAAATAATCGAAACGCCGGAATTAGAAATAAAATTACATACTAGCGACAACCAATTTATCAAAAATTTCGCAAAGGTTAAAAAAGATAGTAGTGGTGTAAAGAATTCAACAAATATTTATATAATTCATTGACTTTAGGTCTCGCTGCGGTGCAGCTTGCGCCCAAAATTTATACTTCAGATTAAATATGGTGAAAAATGAAGAACTTTAAGAAAATTCTGATAGCAAACCGTGGTGAAATAGCAATTAGGATCATGCGTGCAGCCAATGAGATGGGGAAAAAAACTGTCGCCATTTTTGCTGAAGAAGACAAACTAGGTCTTCATAGATTTAAGGCAGATGAAGCCTACCGTATCGGAGAAGGTCTTGGGCCAGTTGCAGCCTACTTATCTATTGACGAAATTATTAGAGTTGCAAAGCTAAGCGGTGCTGATGCAATTCATCCTGGTTACGGATTATTAAGTGAAAACCCGAACTTTGTAGATGCATGCGATGCGAATGGGATTACATTTATTGGCCCAAAAGCCAAAACTATGCGCGCTCTAGGCGACAAAGCTTCTGCCAGAAAGGTAGCAATTGAAGCTAACGTACCAGTAATCCCCGCCACTGATGTTCTTGGAGATGACATGAACATCATTCGAAAAGAAGCAAAAAAAATTGGCTACCCTTTAATGCTTAAAGCCTCATGGGGAGGTGGGGGGCGCGGGATGCGACCTATTAATGACGAAAGTGAGCTTGAAGATAAAATTCTGGAAGGCCGTCGTGAGGCGGAGGCTGCGTTTGGCAACGGCGAAGGCTACTTAGAAAAAATGATAACCAGGGCTAGGCACGTTGAGGTCCAAATTTTAGGGGACCAAAAAGGTGATATCTACCATCTTTGGGAACGGGATTGTTCTGTACAAAGGAGAAATCAAAAGGTTGTTGAACGCGCTCCTGCCCCTTACCTCTCAGTTTCCCAAAGAGAAGAAATATGTGAACTAGGCCGCAGAATTTGCCAGCACGTAAATTACGAATGTGCTGGAACTGTCGAATTCCTGATGGATATGGATAGTGACAAATTTTACTTTATCGAAGTCAATCCGCGAGTCCAAGTTGAGCATACTGTTACCGAAGAAGTTACTGGTATCGATATTGTGCAAGCTCAAATTTTAATTTCAGAAGGCTGCGGACTGGCCGAAGCCACAGGAAAGGCTTCGCAAGAAGAGATCAAATTAAATGGTCATGCACTACAAACTCGGATAACCACTGAAGATCCACAAAATAATTTTATACCTGACTATGGACGTATTACTGCATTCAGAGAAGCTACAGGCATGGGTATTCGTCTTGACGGAGGCACAGCTTATTCAGGTGGAGTTATTACACGTTACTATGATAGTTTACTGGTCAAGGTTACGGCGTGGGCCCCTACTCCTGAAAAAGCTATTTCCAGAATGGACCGAGCGCTAAGAGAATTTAGAATTAGGGGGGTTTCTACAAATATTGCCTTCGTTGAGAATTTGTTGAAACATCCAACATTTTTAAATTATGAGTACACAACAAAATTTATCGATACATCTACCGATTTATTTGAATTTAGTAAAAGACGTGATCGAGGCACAAAAGTATTAAATTACATTGCTGATATTACAGTTAACGGGCACCCAGAGACTGTTAACCGGCCTAAACCACTTAGTGAACTTAAATCGGCTAGAGCTCCAGCTGTAAACTCAGAATCAGGTTATGGGACCCGAAATCTTTTAGATGAGAAAGGACCAAAAGCAGTCGCAACTTGGATGTTAGAGCAAAACAGATTGCTTCTAACAGATACAACAATGCGAGACGGCCATCAGTCACTTCTTGCCACGCGCATGCGATCACTAGATATGATTAATGCTTCCCCTTTTTATTCCTCTAAACTTCCAAAACTGTTTTCAGTCGAATGCTGGGGCGGTGCAACATTCGATGTTGCATATCGATTTTTACAAGAATGCCCTTGGCAAAGATTGAGAGATATACGCGCTGCAATGCCTAATATTATGACACAAATGTTGTTGCGAGCGTCAAATGGCGTGGGATACACAAATTACCCCGACAATGTTGTCGAAGCATTCGTGAGAGAAGCCGCGAAAGGTATTGATATATTTCGCGTTTTTGACAGTCTCAATTGGGTAGAAAATATGCGAGTTGCCATGGATGCGGTTTTGGATAGCAATAAAATTTGCGAAGCTAGTATCTGCTACACTGGAGATATATTGAACCCAGAACGGGCTAAGTATGATTTACAGTATTATGCTTCCATGGCCAAAGAATTGGAGGCAGCAGGCGCTCACGTTTTAGGCTTAAAAGACATGGCTGGATTATTGAAGCCTGCGGCCGCTACGATGTTAATTAAAACACTAAAAAGCGAGATTGGTATCCCGATACATTTCCATACACACGACACAAGTGGCATAGCAGCATCTACTATTTTAGCTGCCTCTGAGGCTGGTGTTGATGCGGTAGATACTGCCATGGATGCTTTTTCAGGTGGAACGTCGCAACCTTGTCTTGGATCAATTGTAGAAGCTCTGAGGCATACTAAGCGCGACACTGAGCTTGATATTGACGATGTAAGGCAAATTAATAATTATTGGGAGCACGTTCGCGACCAGTATGTTGCGTTTGAGAGTGGATCATCAGCGCCTGCATCAGAAGTATACCTTCATGAAATGCCAGGCGGCCAGTTTACAAACCTAAAAGCCCAAGCTCGCTCTCTAGGCCTAGAAGAACAATGGCCAGAAATTGCTAGGACATACGCAGATGTCAATCAAATGTTTGGCGATATTGTAAAGGTGACACCCTCCTCTAAAGTGGTTGGTGATATGGCTCTAATGATGGTTTCCCAGGGTCTCAGTCGAGAGGACGTAGAAAATCCGGATTTTGACCTGTCTTTTCCAGAAAGTGTGGTGGATATGATGCGCGGCAACCTTGGTCAACCACCAGGCGGATTTCCTAAATCAATTGTTGGCAAAATTCTTAAAGGAGAAAAGCCCAATTTAGAAAGGCCGGGAAAGCGTTTAAAAGATGTTGATCTTGAACTAGTACGAACAGAATTGTCCGAGAAACTTGAAGGACTAGATATAGATGACGAGGACTTAAACGGCTATTTGATGTATCCAAAAGTTTTTCTAGATTATATGGAGCGACATCAGATCTATGGCCCCGTCAGAGCTTTACCAACAAAAACCTTCTTTTATGGTATGGAACCCGGTGAAGAAATTACAGCAGAAATTGACCCAGGGAAAACACTGGAAATTCGTTTACAAGCTGTGGGTGAAACCGATGAGAAAGGTGACGTCAGGGTCTTTTTCGAATTAAATGGTCAACCACGCATCATCCGTGTCCCTAATCGGCTCATTAAATCACAAACAGCATCTAACCCAAAAGCAGAAGAAGGTAATAGTGCACATGTTGGAGCCCCTATGCCTGGAGTTGTTGCTGGAGTGACAGTCTCTCAAGGTCAGTCCGTCAATGAAGGGGATTTACTTCTCACAATTGAAGCGATGAAAATGGAGACAGGGCTTCATGCGGAACGTGATGCCGTTGTGAAAATGGTTCATGTTAGTGCCGGATCGCAAATAGATGCTAAAGATCTTTTAATCGAATTTGAATAATCTGCTATTTTTCACTTGCAGAGCCAAAAGAGTATTTGTAGAAGCGGCATACCCAAGGATGCGGGCGTAGCTCAGGGGTAGAGCGTTACCTTGCCAAGGTAAATGTCGTGAGTTCGAATCTCATCGCCCGCTCCAATTTACCTTCATATAGTCGTGTAACCAAATGATTTATAAACATGTTTTGTTTATAGGTTATGTGGAGAACATTATATTACGAGGAGGGAAGACCCACTAATTACATCATAAAATGTAGTATTTTATTTAAGTAGAAACATTACCATTAAAATTAATTAAAGGCTGTTAATGATCCAAAGACCTTAAACTACCGTAACACTATTAAAATTGGAGGGAGCCATGAGTTGTACATGTGGTCGTTCGCCTACCGGAAAATGCGTAGGTTGGCATAATTTAAGCGAAGAAGATTATAAAGACATAAAATTAGCTTGGGAATCCAAACAAAAAAGTGCTGAGGATGCCGCCTAAATATGATACCACAGCACGTATATCGTGGTTTCGTGAGTGATCAGAGCATTCAACAATGTGATTGCGGAATGTGCATTCCAATCGGTTCGGATTGGAGTGAACTATCTAATACTGAAAAACTGGCAAAAATGATTATATTAAAAGCACAGATAGCTGCTGAAGCTAACGCAAACAAAGTAGAGCCATAAAGTTATCTAAAGCTTTATCTAAATCACTGGGCACATGCCTCCATCCAAATTAATTGAAGTACCCGTGATAAATTGTGCTCTTTTAGAACAAAGAAAAGCAACTAAATCCGCATATTCTTCTGCCTCTCCAACTCGGCCCAAAGGAATTCTCTTAGACATATCATCGTAAAGCTCTTGTGGGTTTTTGTTACCAGCGCGCCTGACCCATTGCATAGATTTTATTAATCCAATGCAAATAGCATTTACCCTGATTTGATCAGCTGCAAACTCGTTGGCCAAAGATTTTGTTAGGTTAAGACCTGCGGACCGCATAACAGACGTAGGAAGAGATCCAGCAGCGGGCGCTTTACCGCCGCCTATGCTTGCATTGATAATGCAACCACCACCTCTCATTCTCATAGAAGGGACTACTAATTTACTTAGCCTAACAGCAGACATAACCTTAAGATGAAAATCTGCTAACCATTCAGCCTCATTTAATTTTTCTAAACTTGCTGCCGCGGATGCTCCTGCATTATTTATTAAAAAATCAATTCCACCAAATTTCGACATTATCTTTGATATAAGACTTGCACAATCTTCTGGATCAGTAACATCAGCTGGATATCCAACGACCTCTATTTCTGCATGCTTATCCGTGTATTGAATTGATTGCTTCCGAATTTCATCTGCGACTTGAAACAGATGCTCTGAACGTCGCGCACAAATAACAACTTTCGCTCCTTCTAAAGCAAATCTCTCAGCCGTTGCACGACCCAGGCCATCGCTTCCACCCGTAATTAGGACAACTTTATCATCCAAACCTAAGTCAAACATCCAAAATTATCCTTCCCTTTTAATTACTTTAGAATGAAAACTATTCTGCTTAAAACCATTATAAAAGAATTTAATTTCAAACAAAAAAAACAAATGAAAATTTTATCCCGTTAATCATGACAATTAGAACTATTCGATTGTTCTTTTAACTAGCTTTGCCTAAATTGCTCCAAATCCATAAATGAGGAAAAAGAATGGAAGACGGTCCAACTTACGGTTTTGATACATTACAAATTCATGCTGGGTCTCGCCCAGATCCAGTGACCGGTGCGCGGCAAACTCCAATTTATCAGTCAACAGCCTATGTTTTTCGCGATGCTGAACATGCGGCTTCTTTATTCAATCTGCAAGAAGTAGGCTATATATATTCTAGATTAACGAACCCTACCGTATCAGTATTACAAGAGCGCATAGCGACCTTAGAAGGTGGCGTTGGAGCCGTTTGTTGTTCATCGGGTCACGCTGCCCAAATTATGGCTCTGTTCCCTCTCATGTCACCTGGATGCAACGTAATTGCATCAACACGCTTATATGGCGGAACAGTTACTCAATTCAGCCAAACCATTAAGCGCTTTGGTTGGTCAGCAAAATTTGTAGATTTCGATGATCTGGATGCTTTGAAAAATGCGATTGATGAGAATACTCGCGCTGTTTTTTGCGAAGCTATAGCAAACCCGGGTGGATATATCACAGACCTTCAAGCCATATCATCAATTTCTGATAAAGCTGGCCTACCCCTAATCGTAGACAATACTACTGCCACGCCTTATTTGTGTCGACCTATAGAGTACGGCGCGACGATAGTTGTTCACTCTACCACAAAATATATGACCGGAAATGGAACCGTTACAGGTGGGTGCATCGTAGACAGCGGCAAATTTGACTGGTCTGCAAATCAAAAGTTTCCATCACTGTCCGAACCTGAGCCAGCATATCACGGTTTACGCTTTCATGAAACTTTTGGGGCTTTGGCATTTACTTTCCATGGGATTGCTGTTGGCCTGCGCGATTTAGGAATGACCATGAACCCGCAAGCCGCTCATTATACTCTCATGGGCTTGGAAACTTTATCACTGCGTATGCAACGTCACTCCGACAATGCTCTTAAAATAGCGAGTTGGCTGGAAGAACAAGAAACTGTCGAAGCTGTAACCTATGCAGGATTAAAATCCTCTCCGTATTTTGATCGCGTTAAAAAAGTATGCCCAAAGGGCGCTGGAGGTTTATTTACGGTCGCACTGAAAGGCGGATATGACAGTTGCGTAAAGTTTGTTAATGCACTGGAAATTTTTAGCCACGTAGCAAATTTGGGCGATAGTCGCTCACTGGTCATCCACACAGCATCAACTACGCACAGACAACTAACAGTCGAGCAACAAATCGCTGCTGGTTCCGCGCCAAATGTAGTACGAATTTCTATCGGAATTGAGGATCCTGAAGATTTAATCGCCGATCTTAAGCAGGCATTATCAGCAGCAAAATAAAGTTACCAATAAACTTCATTTTTGCATTTATTAGCTAATCCAGCTTGTTTGTCTTTTCCAAAGTATCTAAATCGTGTAATTTAACTATAAAGATACTTTGGAGGGCCATTTGAAGGGTTCGCGCCTCAATCTGGTTATTCTAGCAAACAGCGTGGAACTGCATGATAATAGTGCCACTCATGACAGTGTTGTAAAATCTGTAAAAATCCACAAAGGCGATGTCGAAACAGCACTCAAAGAGTGTTATATTTTCTTAAATGACAACAAAAGCTTACGAACTGATATCAACTTTTCAATCCCGACTGAACAAGTAAAATTTTTTATAAAACACATAGATATGAAAGACTATAAAGATGATGTCAATTTAATAGCCAAACACTTTTTAAAAAATGAAAAAAATATCGATATTTCTTCAATACTGTACAATATTATAAGGACCGGGGATTTAATTGAAATCAGCGTTATTAATAGAGAACAACTGTTAGAGGCTATCACTTTTATTGAAAACATTGGATTTAAAGTTGTAAATGCTGTTGGTAATTTAAATGATCACAAAAGATCTTTTGTTTTCGATACAAAATTAGAGTTTGGAGGAAAATATAAATTTGGAGCAGTGACTCCTTCAGAGATAATTCTTGCAGCAACAAAATTTGCAAGTTTGATAACATCTAAAATTTTTAGGACTAAATCTTGGATTAACTTTCTGGCTGTTCGTGGTTTTTCTATTTTTGGAATTGCCTTAATAACGACAATCACACTTGCTATAGCGTATTTTGATCTTTCTTCCAAAGAAGAAACTTTGGTCAATTCCGAAATACAAGTTGAAAAAGCGGTAATTAATAAAAAAGAAAAAAAGAAAACTGAGAAAGAAGTTATAACGCCTCTTATTGTCTTTTTTTTATCACAGAAGATAAATTTTCTGCCCAACCAAGATAACTCTGGTATTGAATTAGCTAGAAGACCTGATGAACCTAGGGCGAAGATCCTGCCAGCTAAATTAGGCAACAAATCGTTAGTTAATAAATCAATCCAATGGCAGACAGTAGATTTAATTTATGCAGATCAATCAGAAATAAAGATCGAAAACCCCAACCTACAAATTGTTGCCCGTAACGGCACAAATTTTTTGGCGAAAAGCTCACAAGATAAATTATTTATTTCAAATAATAAGGCAGGAGATACTAATGAACCTTCAATAAATTTCTCAAGTAATTTTGGTCTAACTTTAGATAACGAAGCCAACTATTCCAGACCGGGCATAGATCTAAGGTCGCCTGTAAATGAGATTAAAATTAAAAAACTGTCTAAAGCAGAGTTTGACACTTCAAAAGATGTCTCCCTAAAAACCAGTAAACGAGTACAAAAAATTCCATCTAGCATACCAATAGCTACAGGTGCATTGGAAAAGAAAAAATTTGATCGGATGATTGCCAATTTCCAAATAACCTTTGACAATAAACTACCTGCTCGTCCAAAAATACGGCCAAATAAGTACCCCTTCGAAATTAAAGAAATTCCCAAAGAATATGCGCGGCCTAGGGTCCGGCCTGATGGTATCGAAGAACTCGCTTCGAAGAGCCAGATCTTTTCAGATAGTCAAATTGGACAATCTATAAAACCCAAAGTCAGACCCAAATTTAGAAAAAGGATAGTAGTTTCCGATTATTCAGAAGAAGGTGATGAGGCGTCTGTAACGGGAATAATTTCAAGTGCAGCGACAAAAAAATCAATAGTAAAACTTGCAACCCAAAAAAATGCTATCAACAAACGCAAATTAAATGTTCTAAGCATCTATTCCCGAGGAACCGAGAAACGTGCAATTATTTTATTTCCAACGGGACAGACTAAATTGGTTAAGGTTGGTGATAGTCTTGATGGAGGCCGGGTCGCCGCGATTGGAACTACTGAAATTCGTTATATAAAAGGTGGCAATAATTTAATTCTCAAAATCCCACAAGGGTAAGAATCTTAAATTAAGATTATAAATTCTTTCAAAAATTAAATTTATGCTGCCCTTGATACCAACACAGAGTCTACTTTTCGAGCAGCAGCCACTTCATCTCCATCATCAACCGCTGCAACTTCTCGAGTTAATCGATCTAAAGCTGCTTCGTATAATTGACGTTCAGAATAGCTTTGCTCTCTTTGTTCATCATTTCGATGTAAATCACGAACCACTTCAGCGATTGCGATTAAATCCCCAGAATTTATTTTTTGTTCATATTCTTGAGCTCTTCTTGACCACATTGCCCGCTTAACTTTGGGCTTACCTTTTAAAGTTGTTAGAGCCTGGGTTACTACATCTGGTGAACTCAGAGAGCGCATGCCAATTTCTTCGGCTTTGTTCGTGGGAACTCGAAGGGTCATCTTGTCTTTTTCAAAAGCAACTACATACAATTCGAGAGAAGCACCGGCAATCTCCTGTTCTTCAATTGAAACAATTTTACCTACACCGTGGGCTGGGTATACAACATATTCATTTGAACTGAATTGAAGTTTCTTGCTCATTATTGTTTCCTTTAGTTTTAATTTTTTAGACTGTAACGAGTTTGAGTACCCGAACTTAAGCGCTTGAACTAACATAGCTTTGAAGAATTTGCCAGACGTAGGTTTCTAACCGCCTTCACCAGGGTTTTCTGAAAAATACTTTTCAAGCTTACCTGTTTCGCCTTCACGCTCTTCAGCCTCAGGCAACGGATCTTTTTGAGTAATGATAACTGGCCAAATTTCCGAATACTTTCGGTTAAACTCTACCCACTTTTCCATGTCAGGTTCGGTATCTGGCCGAATTGCATCAGCTGGGCACTCTGGTTCACAAACACCGCAATCGATACACTCGTCCGGGTGAATAACAAGCATATTTTCACCTTCATAGAAGCAATCTACAGGACAAACTTCAACACAATCGGTATATTTACACGCTATGCAAGAGTCATTGACAATGTAAGTCATAAAATACGTCCAAATAGAAACATCGCACGCATTGCTAGACTGGTTCAACTAATCATTCAAGTGTTTTGGTAACTATTTTATCCAGTATCCTTCGGTCTTTTTTCGTTGGCCTTTTATTTGTCTCTTTTTTTGGCTTTTCAGATACATGTTTTATGTTGGAAGGACCGGTTATATCTCCAGAAAGATCCTTATAAAGCAGTTGCGCTTCACTGGCCGGTCCTCGCCTAGAACCAAGGCTTTGAACTTGAATAACTCTAACCATATTTACGTGGTTTATCGTAAGAACATCATTTATTTTAACTTTTGAAGCTGGCTTAATGATCTTATTGGCGTTCACTCTCAATTTTCCGCTAAAAATAGCTTTAGAAGACAAACTTCTGCTTTTATAAAAACGAGCATACCAAAGCCAAGTGTCTAGCCTTATCTTTTCAGTCATACGCTCCTTCTTAGTGCCCTCAATTTTTTTTCGAAAAATCCATCAAAGCAGCTGCGAACGGATTATCTGGGTCAATTTTTTTCGGTTTTTCCGGACGGGCTTCAAAACTTTTTGGCTGATCAAATTTTACTCGTTGTTTCTTATTTGCTTTTTTCTTATATTTAGATTTTCCAGTTTCGCCATCTTTTTGCTTTGTCTGTTTATCTTTGTTGGCTCGCCTATTGTTGATTTGCTTACTGATCCATTTAAAGGTATAAAAAGTTTCGATATTTTTTTCTTCCAGCGGCTGTCCTTCACCTTCAATTTTATTAGGCTGTGTGTCACCTTTATTATCTTGCAGGTCTAAAGATGATTTCTCTTGATCACTAACATTTGCACTACCAGGAATTTCGGTTACTTTTACTTTCTCTCGTTCAGCTTTTTCAGCTGAATATCCTAACCCCTCCATCAAGTTTGCAAATTGTTCTAGTGTCATCCCAGTTATTGATAACATATCCGCGTTAGCTTCGAAGCCATTACGGCTATCTTCCGCTCTTAGCAAATCTGCCAAACGTTCCAGCATATCAATTCTTACTGCTCGGTCCCCTGCATTTCGATAGCCCGACATATCATCATACTGTTCTGGGGCTTCTGTGTTCACAGGCACTGTTACTAAGCCAGGTGGAGGCGCTTCTGGGAACTCATCTAAATTTTTTGAAAGAGCCCACAGTACAAGTCTCAAACGAGTTGGGGCTGGTTTCAATAGCAAAGGCATAAACACGGTGAACTGTCCAAACCTAACACCGTGTTTTCGAAGTAGAGCTCGTGCATCCTGATCGAGCGACTTAACCTCTGCCAAAACATTTTGCCTTCTTAAAATACCAAGACTTTCGAATAGTTGAAAACCAAATCCTTTTGCTAGGCCTGTCAGTTCTCCATCTTTTTGCAAGTTCATTAGAGGCTCAAAAAGTACAGATATTTTGCGGTCCACAAAATGTTGGAGCCGACGCTCCACTTTATTCATTACTTCCGTTCCCGCCTCACTGTCCACGAAAGCAGCTACTTTTGGATGCATAACATCATCACCAGCGATCAACTTACCTACAGCTTGGTCTCCCCACATCAAGCCACCCTGCTCTGTGAAGTCAATTTCAGTATCTGGAGCATTATAAAATCTATCTGCTCTTAGATTGAAGTGCGGTAAAAGGGCCTGCAAGGATGCTGACTTAATCGTTTTAGCTTCTTGAGCGGTTGTCTCTTTATCCTGCAGAAATCTAAAGCCATCCAGCTTTCCAACGAATTCACCCTCAACGGTCACTTCACCATTTTCATTTACTTCGGCCAAGAGGGCCTCCTTCTGTTTAAGCCGGCGCAGCAAAACTGATGTGCGCCGATCTACAAATCTTTGAGTAAGACGCTCGTGAAGAGCGTCAGACAGCCGGTCTTCCAAGGCACGAGTCACTCCGCGCCAATGACATCTATCATGAAGCCAACTTTGTCTTTGTGCAACATAGGTCCATGTCCTAATAAATGCTAGTCGTTTTGACAAAACATCTATGTCTCCATCTGTCCTATCAAGGCGTTTTATCTGCTGTCCAAACCAATCGTCAGGTATAGCAGAGAACTCATAAAGAAATTTGAATATTTCCTCTAGTAAATTTGCATGCTCAACACTGCTGATACCTCTAAAATCTGGAATTCTACAAACATCCCATAAAAGTTTCACTGACGATTTGTCATTAATCCTAATCTGTAACTCAGGACTTTGCGACAAAGTTTTCAGTGCGGTAAAATCGTCTGCCTCTCGTGCTTTAACAAGTACTTCACTTTCTGTTTTTTTATCCAGAGATTGAATTAGTGTTTCGATACTAACGAAAGATAATTCTGAGTTACGCCACATAAGTTTCTTCAGAGGTTTGAACCGATGCTCTACAATTGCTTTTACTACATCCTCTTCCAAAGTAGCCACTTCACCCGTTTCGCCAAAACTGCCATCGCTCATTCCACGACCAGCTCTCCCAGCTATCTGTGCTAATTCATTTGGAGCAAGAAAGCGCATAGTTTTTCCATCAAATTTCGAGATTGAAGAAAAGGCCACGTGATTGACGTCTAGGTTAAGCCCCATACCAATAGCATCAGTTGCAACAAGATAATCTACATCCCCATTTTGATATAACTCAACCTGTGCATTTCTGGTTCGAGGGCTGAGGGCTCCCATGACCACAGCAGCGCCACCTTTTTGCCGCCGAATTAATTCTGCAATCCCGTAAACGTTATCCACTGAAAAACTGACTATGGCGCTTCTTGGGGGCATGCGGCTTATCTTTTTTGAACCGGCATATGTCAGATTACTCATTCGCTTCCGGCTTTGTATCAAAACATCAGGTATAAGACCTTTAACCGGCCCTCTCATTGTCTCTGCGCCAAGAAAAATTGTTTCCAGTTTTCCTCTGGATTTTAGGAGCCGGTCGGTAAAGATATGACCCCGCTCGGGGTCTGCGCTAAGTTGAATCTCATCTACAATTAAGCACTCTACAGATAAATTTTCAGGCATAGCTTCAACTGTGCAGACCCAATAATTCGCTCCAGCTGGCACGATCCGCTCTTCTCCAGTCACTAGAGCCACGCACGAAGACCCACGAAGCTGAGAAATTTTATCATAAACTTCTCTAGCTAATAGCCTTAAGGGTAACCCAATTATTCCTGACTTATAACCCAACATCCGTTCTATCGCATAATACGTTTTTCCGGTGTTGGTAGGCCCTAAAACGGCTACTATTTTGCTTTCAAAGTTCATAGAGACCTCAAAACAAAATTAAAATTTTTGTTTGTGCAGTTGTATTTCATTACCTGCTTTGATTAACTAGGAAATTGTTTAGTGTACAGCAATCTTAACAACACTTTTGCTGTGAATGATCAAACATTCCATTCGGATAAGAATTGTTGTGGCGAGATATTGTAAAGAGGACAGTTAAAATGACTGATATTATGGCTGAAGCGCTTGAAGCGCTTGAAAAGAAACTTGAAGGGTCCGTTTTTGACGGTTCTGCAAAATTCGCAATTCAAGATGAGGGTTCGATTATCATCGATCCTTCAGGTGTTCGGGTTTCTGACGATGAGACAGAAGTTACTTTGTCAGCAAGCTTAGAAACATTTCAAGAAATTTTACAGGGTAATTTAGACTCAGCTTCTGCATTTATGACGGGCCGATTACAACTAGACGGGGATATGAGTGTGGCAATGCGGCTTGCGTCAATACTAAGTTGATAGAATTTAAGCCAAGCCCACTTTTCAACGATGTTTCACTTGGGCCACCTGATTGCTCAGCTTATTGGTTAGTTACTCAAGATGGGATTAGAATTAGGGTGGGGCTCTGGAAAGCAAAAATACCAAATGGAACAGTTTTTATTTGTCCTGGTTACTCTGAATATATCGAAAAATATGGTAAAACTGCAAAACTCTTTTTGGATCATGGATACACCTCTGTTTCATTGGATTGGAGAGGACACGGTCTAGCTGATCGATTAACGTCGAATCGACTACTAGGGCATGTAGAAACATTTTCCGATTACTTAAAAGATTTCGATGCAGTTATCGCTTGGGCGCAAATTTTCGATCTCCCTAAGCCTTGGTTTGTCTTAGGTCACTCTATGGGTGGAGCCATCTTACTAAGAAACCTTCATGAAAATAAACATTTTAACGCCGCTGCATTTTCATGTCCTATGTGGGGTATAAAGTTAAACCCTGCACTTCGTATATTTGCATATATTTATGGAAACTTAGCAAGATTTCTTAAATTAGATAAAAATTTTGCCCCAACCAGAAGTGAAAAAGGGTATTTTGATGAGTGTTTTGAAAAAAATGCTCTGACTAACGATCCAGACATGTGGTTCTATTTAATTGAACAAATTACCAAGCATCCCTCTCTTAAATTGGGTGGGCCGAGCGTAAGGTGGGTCAACTCCGCGTTGAAAGAAACATTCAAATTATCAAAACTACCAAGTCCCAAAATTCCCTGCATTACTTTCTTGGCTGAAGACGAGAGAATTGTTGACCCTGCCCGCGTGCATAATCGTATGAAAGTTTGGCCTAACGGCATTTTACATTTTATACAATCCGCAAGACATGAAGTATTGATGGAAGATATTGCAACCCAAAAATATGTGGTTCAAGAAATTGTTTCCTTTTTCAAGTCCAATTAACAGTCAAATAATGCTTAAAATTTTATTATATTTCATGCACTTTATCTGCAACAGCATTTGCTTTGTCCCTGAGCCAATTATGCTCGGAAGAAATGAAAAACATCGTTATTCCAAAATCTTTGCTCCATTCGCGGGCTTTTTCTGGGTTGGGAACAAAAGAAACAAATGTTTTATTCGCCTTATGTGCTGCCTTACCAACAGAGGTTAACGCCGCTTTTAGTTCATCAGAGTTTTGATGATCATATCCATATCCCACGGATAAATCAGCTGGTCCCACGAATAGCCCGTCAATACCAGGAATGGCGGCTATTTCTGAAGCTTTATCGACACCAGCAGGCTCTTCTATTTGTGCTAATACCACTGTTTCTTCGTAGGATCGCTTTATAATAGAAGGCATATGTTCAGTTGCATATCCTGCCCAGCGTGTGGAACCCGCAAAACCACGTCCACCCAAACCATATCGGGCAGATTTCGAGGCAAATTTAGCTTTCTCAACGGTATCAACATGAGGAATTACCAAACCGACGGCACCACAATCCAAAGCCCATAAAATTTCTTTAGCAGAGCCTTCACCTACTCTGACTAAAACAGGAAAATCCAAAGCCTTTGAAATTGCTAAACATTGATCGAGCGCTGAACGATCAAATGGGGAATGCTCAGCATCCAAGCATATAAAATCAAGTTTGCTTTGAGCAAGCACTTCAACAAGTATGTAGTTAGGTGTCTTTAAAAATGTTCCAGCCAGATTTTCACCAGATAACATTTTTTGTTTGAACCCACGTAAATTGGACATATCACACCTCAAATAATAACGAGATCAGATTACAATAGGAATTTTGAATGGCAAGCCAAAGCTCAAACGCTATATTCACAGCATGTCTGTATTCGAATTTAGGCCACAAGGTATATACTGTAGCCAGGGTGACTTTTACATTGACCCTTGGCGTCCCGTAGAAAGAGCGCTCATTACCCACGGGCACGCGGATCATGCAAGGTATGGTAGTAAAAAATACTTATGTACTGAAATAGCAGCGCCGGTCATCCGCCACAGGCTTGGTGACGTTAACATTGAGACGATCCCTTATGAAAGAGTAATAAATTTAAATGGAGTAAACGTTAGTTTTCACCCAGCTGGACATGTTCCAGGATCTGCCCAAATTTTAGCTGAAATAAAAGGGGAAAGATGGGTTGTATCTGGTGATTATAAGGTAGTAGATGATGGGCTATCCACTCCTTTTGATCCTGTAAAATGTCACAGTTTTATCAGTGAATGCACTTTTGGGTTACCTGCTTTTAATTGGTTGCCGCAGGAAGAAATATTTCGGGAAATCAATACATGGTGGCTCCAATGCAATAGGGAAGGCCTTACTCCTGTTTTGGCCGCTTATGGCTTAGGAAAGGCCCAACGTTTAATATCGGGAATAGATAATAATATTGGGCCAATACTTACGCATGGCGCTATAGAAAAAACGAACCAAATAATGCGCGAGCAACAAATAGCTATTCCAAAAACAACCCTTGTCTCATCTAAAATAAAATTAAACGATTTTAAAAATGCGATCGTCTTGGCACCGCCCTCTGCACTATCAACTTCGTGGATAAAAAAATTTGGTAAAATATCCACAGGATATGCGAGTGGCTGGATGGCAATAAGAGGGATAAAAAGAAGACGAGCCGCCGATAAAGGATTTGTGATTTCTGATCACGCAGATTGGACTGGGCTAAACTGGGCAATTCGAGAAACAGGAGCTGAAAAAATTTTTGTAACCCATGGATATACAGAAAGTTTTTCAAAATGGCTGCGCTTTAGTGGCCTAGACGCCTCAATCGTAAATACGGAATTTGCGACGGAGGAAGAAGACATTTAAGTATTATTGGAATTATGAAAAATTTTGCAAAACTTGTTTACAGCCTAGACCAAACTACAAAAACCAATAGAAAAACAGAGTTGTTGGTAGGTTTTTTCAAAAATGCCAACAACTCAGATAAACTTTGGTGCATTGCTTTATTTTCAGGCCGGCGACCAAAAAGATTAATAAGTACTGGCTATTTAAGGCAGTGGGCTTGTGAAGTAACAGATTTGCCAACTTGGTTACTTGAAGATACTTATTCGGTCATAGGTGACTTGGCTGAAACAATATCCCTTTTGACCCCTGAAAAAAATCAATTCTCAGAAAAAAGCCTGACTACATGGATTTCAGAACTCAGACAGCTAGAAAAACAAAGTATAGAGAACAAACGTCGATTTGTCGTGGATGCATGGTCAACGCTAAACAGGAAAGAGTGTTTTGTCTTTAATAAATTGATTACAGGTGGTTTTCGATTGGGTGTGAGCCAAAAATTAACCTTAAGAGCGCTTGCAAAAATCACCAATATTGATGAATTTGAACTTTCACTACGTCTTATGGGAAATTGGCACCCTGAAACGACAACTTGGAATAATCTCATTATAAATGATGAGCGCAAGGCAGATATTAGCCGACCTTACCCGTTCTGTTTAGCATACGGATTAGATAAAGATCCTATAGACTTAGGAAAAAGATCAGACTGGATCGCAGAGTGGAAATGGGACGGAATTAGAGGACAAATTATAAAAAGAGCAAAGAAACTATTTATTTGGTCCAGAGGCGAAGAAAATTTGACAGAACGATTTCCCGAATTGGAAACCTTAGGAGAATTTATACCTGATGGTTACGTTTTAGATGGAGAAATAGTGGCTTGGAATGGAGAGCAACCATTAAATTTTAATATTTTACAGAAGCGTATTGGGAGAAAAAAAATCTCAAAATCTCTCATGGATGCAGCTCCTGTTATCTTTATTGCCTATGATCTTTTGGAAGTTGAAGGAGTGGATATTAGAAACCAAAATCTGGAATTACGGCGATCAAAATTGGCAAAACTCATAAATCTAATACCAGATAAATTACCGATTAAATTATCAGTAGAGATCAAAAGTAAGACGTGGTCGGACCTAAGGCACAGTCGAGAAAAATCCAGATCTCAAAAGGCGGAAGGTATAATGCTAAAAAATAAGGGGAGCGCCTATTATAGTGGAAGGAAGAAAGGCGATTGGTGGAAATGGAAATTGGACCCATTTACAATCGATGGGGTTTTAATTTATGCACAGGCAGGTCATGGTCGAAGAGCAAATCTTTATACTGACTATACTTTTGCTATTTGGGACGATGATCAATTGGTGCCGTTTACAAAAGCCTATTCAGGGTTGAAAGACGAAGAGTTTCGGCAAATTACATCATGGGTTAAAAAAAACACAATTCAGAAGTTTGGACCTGTTCGACAAGTGCCACCCGAATTGGTATTTGAAATTGCTTTTGAAGGAATCCACGAGAGCACGAGGCATAAATCAGGGGTTGCATTACGTTTTCCAAGAATGTTGAGATGGCGGCATGATAAATTGCCAAAGCAAGCAAATAAATTAGAAGATCTCAAAGCTTTTTTAACTTAATCTCTTGTAGTACTTCGTTTTACAGTTACATAATCCTAATTGCATAAATCTCGAGGTAAAAGATGTTTCAACTTCCAATCCGTACTTTTGATTCTGAGCATTCCAAAGGATCTTCTGAATTAGGTCAACTTCCTGATTGGAATTTGAATGATCTTTACACTTCAACTGATGCAAAAGAATTAGTAGGTGATTTAAATTGGCTAGAAAAAGAATGTGATAAATTTGCCAAGGACTATGAAGGCAAGCTAAAAAGTCTCTCAGCTGACCAATTGTTGAACTGCGTTCTTCGAAATGAGAAGATTAGTGCCATTTCAGGCCGTATAATTTCTTATGCTGGCCTTCGTTATTATCAGAAAACGACTGATGCTGAACGCGCCAAATTTTTATCCGACATGCAAGAAAAAGTTACTATTTTTACCACAAAGTTAGTATTTTTTTCTCTTGAAATTAACAGCTTAGATGATGATCTTCTAGATAAGAGACTTAAAGAAAATACAGACCTTTTTCGTTATAAGCCAATTTTTGAAAAAATAAGAGCTCTTAAACCTTATCAACTATCGGATGAAATTGAAAAGTTTCTTCATGACCTTGGAATTGTAGGAGACGCCTGGGAAAAACTTTTTGATGAAACTATCGCTGGGTTAAAATTTAAAGTTGGCGAAGAAACACTGAATATAGAAGCTACGCTTAACCTTTTAACTGACCAAAAACGGGAAAATCGCGAAAAAGCCACCCACGAATTAGCGCGCGTTTTTATGGAAAATATAAAAGTTTTTACACGGGTTCATAATACCCAGGCCAAAGAAAAAGAAATAGTTGATCGCTGGAGGGGAATGCCAACCGCCCAAATGGGTCGACACTTAGCAAATCAGGTCGAACCAGAGGTAGTAGAAGCATTGAGGAATTCTGTTGTAAAAGCATATCCAAAAATTAGTCATCGGTATTACGAGTTGAAACGGAAATGGCTTGGTCTCGAAGTCATGCAGGTTTGGGATAGGAATGCTCCATTGCCCATGGAAAGTGATACTTTGGTTTCATGGGATGAAGCACAAACGATAGTGACGGATGCATACACAAAGTTTGATAATCGCATGTCAGATTTGATTACTCCATTTTTTAACAACGGTTGGATTGATGCAGGTGTAAAACCAGGGAAAGCGCCTGGAGCATTTGCTCATCCTACGGTGACAGATGTGCATCCTTACATAATGTTAAATTATCTTGGGAAACCACGCGATGTAATGACACTCGCTCACGAACTTGGTCATGGTATCCACCAAGTTTTGGCGTCTTCGCAGGGACAGATGCTGTCTTCGACACCCCTTACACTGGCCGAAACGGCTTCTGTCTTTGGGGAGATGCTTACATTTCAAAAAATGCTTGATCAAGCAAAAGATAAGGTTGAGCGAAAGGTCCTTTTGGCGAACAAAGTAGAAGATATGATTAATACCGTAGTCAGGCAAATTGCTTTTTACGATTTTGAATGTAAGCTTCATGATGCTCGAAAAAAAGGAGAGCTTACACCATCAGACATAAATGCTTTGTGGATGTCAGTTCAATCCGAAAGTCTCGGTCCAGCATTTGAATTCGTAGAAGGGTATGAAACATTTTGGAGCTATATACCCCATTTTGTGCATTCACCTTTTTATGTTTATGCCTATGCATTTGGTGATGGTTTGGTAAATGCGCTTTATGCAACATACAAAGAAAATCCAAAAGGGTTCGAAGATAAGTACTTTAACATGCTATCCGCTGGTGGATCAAAGCATCATAAAGAACTACTTGAACCGTTTGGCTTAGACGCTAGTGATCCTGAATTTTGGTCCAAGGGCTTGTCGATGATATCTGAAATGATCGATGAGTTAGAAACATTCGATTGATAGAAAACATTTATTGACACTTAGAAAATCGCGCTAACTTTTTTTCATGATTATAGATTTTTTAAAAATTTTCGGGTTAAGTTTGATGTTAATGACAAGTCCTGTTCACGCCACAAGCGCTTTTGAGTTTGAAAATATCGACGGGGGCATTTTAAACCTTCAGGAATTCAGGGGTAGTCCGGTTTTGATTGTAAATACAGCTAGCCGCTGCGGTTTTACTTATCAATACGAAGGGTTACAGAAATTACATGACAAATATTCTGAGCAAGGACTGGTTGTAATAACGGTACCGTCAAACGATTTTAACCAAGAGCTTAAATCAGAAGCGGCTGTTCAGGATTTTTGTGAAATTAATTATAATCTTACCCTACCAATGACGACAATCACCTCTGTTAAGGGTGGGGGAGCTCATCCATTTTTCCAATGGATGAAAAAAGAGTATGGTTTCACTCCACGATGGAATTTTTACAAAGTATTACTGGACCCTGAGGGCAACCTTGTTGAGACATATAATTCCATCATAAAACCAACTTCTCCAAAGATTACTTCTAAAATTGAAGAGTTTTTACAAAAAGACAGCTGATAAGAGCTATTCGGATTTTTACTATTAAAAATTTGAGCTTTAGAGAATTTAACCGGCTGTCCAACCGCCGTCAATAAGTATGGATGAACCGGTAACCATAGATGAAACGTCAGAAGCTAAAAATTTAACTGCGCCCATTATATCTTCTACTTCGCCTACTCTTCGAAGTTTTATTTTTGACTCTATCCACTTCACCTTATCTGGGTCTTTGAATGTAGACTCGGTAAAAGGTGTTTTTATAAAGGTTGGACAAATAGAATTTATTCTAATTTTATGTGGCCCAAACTCAATCGCCATTGATTTATTTATGCCTTCAATTGCATGCTTTGTTCCACAATAAACTGCTCTATCAATTCCTCCGACATAAGCCATTTGGCTACTAATTTGAATTATTGATCCGCCCACGCCCTTAGCGATCATTTTCTTCGCAGCTGACTGAGCTAAAAAATATGCAGATTTCACATTCACGGACATCACGTCGTCAAAATCAGCTACTGTCGTATCAACTGTAGGAGTATGTCGTGAGATCCCTGCCGAATTCACTAGAATGTCAATATCATAGAATTCATTCATTAAATTGTTTACACTATCAATATTAGTTACGTCCATTGGCACTCCTGATACAGAGAAGCCTTCAGATTTCATTTTGTTTACCGTTTCGAAAACTTGATCTTTAGACCGCGCGACAATTGTTACATTTGCCCCCTCCTCCGCCAAAGCTACTGCGCACCCAAGGCCAATACCACGGGATCCTCCAATCACTACTGCACGTTTTCCATCTAATCGAAAGGATGGGGTTCGAGGTAACATATTTTACACCTAGTTAAATTCAACAACTCTACTCCATCACAAAGATTTGATCCAGGCAAGCGACGTCTTAACAAGCTTTTCAGTCTGCGTTGGTGACTTAATATCGCCAGCAAGAACATGTGAATTTGAATCATCATAAGGACCGCATTTTACTAGATTAACAAATGATTTTCCTCCCCATTGTTCAGCAATTTTGAGAGTTTTCTTTGCATCTACAACTTTATCTTCCTCTGAAACAATAAATAAGGCAGGACAATTTTTTTTATCAAAATTTTGACTAACGACTTTTTTAACAAGTGTAGCCATAGTTATGGCAGCAACTATTGGGTAGCGGGTCGTCCAATATATCGCATGCTCTTTTGATATAGGTTGAAATTCATGGTATTTTCCAAAGATAAGAGGGATCCAAAATCGAGCAAAACCAAGTGTGAAGATTTGAAAAAATCGATACCGAACTTTAAAATTTGGTGATACAAAAATAATTCCGGAGACGTTTTTTTCAGACGCAGCCACAGTTGCTAAAGTACCTCCCGTTGATGAACCAATTATAATGATTTTCTCGCCAATTTTTCTGCCTATTTCTAACGCTTCAGATAAATCAAAAACCCAATCTTTTACTTTTACTTTGCCAAGCGCCTCGCCCCCACATCCATGTCCCGATAGACGAGCGTTGTATATATTGGCTTTAAGCCCAAGAGCGACAGCGTTAGGAAATGGAGATAACTCGAACTTTGAGGCCGTAAATCCATGCAGAAAAATAATAGAAAATTTTGTCTTTTTTCCTCTTTTCTCAGCCCAAGTTACTTCCTTACAGACCCCGGGCTGTAGGCCTAAAACTTCTTTTTCTCGCTTTTCTAAATAATGATCTACACTTGTATTGATCGATACTTTCGACAAAGTTAAATCAGCAGGCTCGCGCTTTCCTAAGACTAAAATCACGAGTAAACATCCTAAAAAAATAAGAAAAATTACCATATTTCCAACATATTTTCTAAATTTTTCTCAAGGATTTCCAAACAACCTTGATCAGAAAAGGAATGGTCAGCACCACGTTTGAAAAAAAGTGATAGGTCATCTGCGCTGATATGATCAAATAATTTTAATGCAGTTTCTCGTGTTACTGCCGTATCTTCAGTTCCCTGCATAAGTCTAACTGGGCAAGTTAATTCTAGTGGCTCACGCAATACAAGATTTTGCCGTCCATTTTCGATAAGATAGCGTGTTATTGGATAGGGCTCGCCATAGTCTGATGGTAAGTAAAGGACACCTTTTTTTAAAACTTCTTTTTTTTGATCCTCGGTAAAATTTTTCCACATACTGTCTTCGGTAAAGTCTGGGGCAGCGGCTATTGTAATTAAACCTTTTAGCCTACTACCAAGTTCTCGGCTTAATAATAATGAAATCCAGCCGCCCATAGAGGAACCAATCAAAATTAGTCCGTTATTTTTTGTTAATTTAATAATTTGCTTAGCATCATTAAACCAATCTCCAATCCCAAGATTAAGAAAGTCACCAGTAGACTGCCCATGACCAGAATAATCAAATCGCAAGAATGACCTATTTCTTTTTCTCGCCCATTTTTCTAAAAAAATCGCCTTTGAGCCTTCCATGTCTGACTTGAAACCGCCCAAAAAAACCACAGTAGGACCTGTCCCCTTAGTAAATGAATAAGCTAACTTCTGGCCAGTTTGCGTTGCTAGGAATTTTGTCATTTTTTACCTTTAACTTTTCTTAGAAAAAGAAATTCTTAAGATTATTTTCAATATTTTCCTACTTATGATTTAAAGTGAAAAAAGCCAGCACTCAACAGTTCAAAAGTATTTAAGGGTTGACGAAAAAGCCTCAGCCCTTCACAACCGGATCAAAGCTTAACCCGCAACCGGGCGTTTTGTAGGCGCCAAATTGATGAGGACGATAATAATGAGCCAAGTAACTCTTACTTTTCCTGACGGCAATCAAAAGAAATTTGATATAGGAGTAACTTCACAAGAAGTTGCAAGTTCCATTGCCCCCTCTCTATTTAAAAAAGCCATAAGCTCAACCGTAAATGGGCAACACTTTGACCTTTCTTGGCCCATTAAGGAAGACGCGAGTATCGCTATAAATACAATCAAAGATACTGAACCCGCTCTAGAACTTGTCAGGCATGACCTTGCTCACATCATGGCCCGCGCAGTTCAAGAAATTTGGCCTGACGTTAAGGTTACTATTGGGCCCGTCATCCGTGATGGGTGGTACTATGATTTTGACAGAAAAGATCCTTTCACTGCAGATGACTTGATTCTCATCGAAAAGAAAATGAAAGAAATAATAAACGCGAGAGACATGGTTAAAACTGAAGTATGGAGCCGTCAGGAAGCGATCGACTATTATAAAAAGAATAATGAGCCATTTAAAGTTGAGCTGATTGAATCAATTCCAGGCGACGAACCTATAAGAATGTATTGGCACGGAAATTGGCAAGATCTTTGCCGTGGCCCTCACTTACAACACACAGGTCAAGTTCCCGCAGATGGTTTTAAATTAATGCATGTTGCCGGTGCATATTGGAGGGGTGATAGCAATAGAGAGCAGCTTCAACGGATTTATGGCTGTGCTTTTTTAAATAAAGAACAACTAAAAACTCATCTAAATATGCTAGAAGAAGCTGCGAAAAGAGACCACCGAAAACTTGGTCGAGAAATGAAATTATTCCATATGCAGGAGGAAGCGCCGGGGCAAATATTTTGGCATCCAAATGGGTGGAAAATTTACACAACATTACAAGACTATATGCGCCGTAAACAGGAACAAGATGGTTATGTTGAGGTAAATACTCCACAGCTAGTTGATCGAAAATTATGGGAAGCATCTGGTCATTGGGAAAAATATCAAGAGAACATGTTTATAGTTGAAGTCGATGAAGAACATGCCCGCGAAAAAGCAGTAAATGCGCTTAAACCAATGAATTGCCCATGTCACGTGCAAGTTTATAATCAAGGTCTTAAGTCATATCGTGATTTGCCGCTTAGAATGGCTGAATTTGGTAGTTGTAATCGATATGAACCCTCAGGCGCACTGCATGGCGTGATGCGTGTGCGCGGTTTTACTCAAGATGATGCCCATATTTTTTGCCGCGAGGATCAAATTGAGTCCGAAACAAAAAAATTTATAAACTTCCTGTCTGACGTTTATAAGGATTTAGGCTTTGAAAAATTCTCCATCAAATTTTCTGATAGACCAGAAAAACGTTCGGGCAGTAACGAGGTTTGGGATAAGGCAGAAGACGCTTTGAAATCAGCAACAATAGCTGCTGGTTATGAATTTGAAATAAATCCTGGCGAGGGTGCTTTTTATGGCCCAAAACTTGAATTTGTTTTAACAGACGCAATAGGTAGAGATTGGCAATGTGGCACTCTCCAAGTAGATTTTGTTTTACCAGATCGATTAGATGCTAATTATATAGGGGAGGATGGTAACAAACATCGCCCCGTTATGCTCCATAGAGCTTGTTTGGGCTCTTTTGAACGTTTCATTGGCATATTGATTGAAAGTTTTGCAGGTCGGTTACCATTTTGGCTGGCGCCTAGACAAGTCGTCGTCGCAGCCATTGTTTCTGACGCAAATGACTATTGCGAAAATGTCGTAAGCGCTTTGAAAGCTAAAGGCATACGCGCAGAGGTCGACTTACGAAACGAGAAGATTAATTACAAAGTTCGCGAGCATTCCGTAAGTAAAGTTCCAGTAATCTTAGCGTGCGGCATGAAAGAAATTGCTGATCAAACTGTTTCTGTAAGAAGGTTGGGAGATAAACATACAAAGGTGGAGCAACTAACGGAGATAATAAATCAACTAACAGAAGAAGCCAAATCTCCAGATCAGTTAGCTTTCAATTGAAAAATTTAATCTTTTGATGCTTTAAAGCCTAGAGAAAGATCTCCAGACTTGAGCTCAACTAACGGCCGCTTCATAACTTTTGGGTGAAGCCGTATAATTTCATGTGTTTGTTTCTGTCTGGTTTCGATGTCTAGCTTTCGCCAAGTCAATGACCGTTTATTGATAAGTGCCTCACCAAAATTTTCTATGGCTTTTTCCAATATATTTTCTGGTATTGGTGTTATACTTACGTCAAATAATTCAAAGTCTGCTTCTACCTTTAGCAAGGCTTTACATGCATCACAATTTTTCAATCCATAAATAATCATTGGCTCCAAAACTCTTTTTATACCTTTAAGTGAAATTATTGACTTGAATTTTTAAATTTTAAACCATCTTATTATGATGTTACTATTGTAAATGGGCAATAACGAAAAAGTTATATCTCAACTACTTGCGTGACAACCCCAAATAGTGGGGAAATTTTAATATAAGGAGACGCGGAAATGCCCAATGGCACCGTGAAATGGTTTAACACCAAAAAAGGATTTGGCTTTATTGAGCCTGAAGATGGCGGCAAAGATGTTTTTGTTCATATATCTGCTGTGGAAGCTTCTGGTTTAGCTGGTTTAGAAGATAACCAAAAGGTTACTTATGAGTTAGAAGAAGGCCGTGATGGCCGTCAGATGGCTGGTGATTTGAAGGCTGTCTAAACTTTTTGTAGTCTGCCAGCTTCTTGGCCCGCAAGATCAATCAGATTACGCATAAAAGGTTTTTCTAAACAATTCGTCCCCGTGGTCGCAAAAGGACCGCGTATAGTGTCCTTTGTGTTTAACTGTACTATTACGTAGTTTGAATTATTTCTAAACTCCGCAACCACCCAATTGGGCAAAAGAGTTACGCCTCGATCCGATGCAACTAATAACAAAATTATAGACGTAAGTTCGACTTGTCTGTTATGTTCCGGTTCAACTTTATTCGGAATAAGAAGTTGCGAAAAAACATCAAGACGGCTTGTTTCCACCGGATAGTTTATTAAAGTTTCCTTCTCAAAGTCTAAAGCTTCGATCCATTTATTTTTTGAAAGTGGATGTTTTGCAGACGCTACAAAATCTAACTTATAGTCAAATAAGATCGTTTTAAAGTCCAACACATTAATTTTTCAGATAAGAATTCTGCAGTTTAACAATTTATAGACCTTGCAATGCAGAAATAACCCACTAGCCTAATATCGATAGTCTGGGGTGATAACACTCAAACCTAAGGCATTAAGAGTAAGGAGCTTTTGTTGTACTTTATCGGGATTGACCTAGGCACTTCTGGTCTCAGAGCTATTTTAGTGGACCAATTTGGTAATTTTATAGCAAGCTCCGAAAGTAAATACGAAGTCTCTAATCCACACCCTGGTTGGAGTGAACAAAATCCAGAAGATTGGATACATGCTTGCAAACTCGCTTTTCTGGACTTGCGAGACAATTTTCCAAAAGAAATATCAAAATTGAAAAGTATTGGAGTTGCCGGTCACATGCACGGAGCTGTATTACTCGACAATCTGCATGCACCAGTCAGATCTTGTATACTTTGGAACGATACGCGTTCACACGAAGAAGCTAGAAGATTAGATAGCCTTCCAAAAGTCCGTGATATTTCTGGAAATATTGTTTTTCCTGGATTTACAGCTCCTAAGCTCTTATGGGTAAAAAACAACGAACCAGATATATTTCAAAAAATAAAAACCATTGTTTTACCTGCGGGTTATTTAAATACTTGGTTAATTGGGGAACCCTTTGCCGATATGTCAGACAGTGCAGGGACTAGTTGGCTGGATTTAAAATTACGGAAATGGTCAGAACATTTGATTATTTCGAGTGATATGCAAATAGAACAAATGCCTAAACTAGTTGAAGGTAACCAAATCGCCGGTCAAATCCGAACCGACTTAGCTTCTGAACTTGGCCTTCCTAGCGAAGTAATGATTGTGGGCGGTGCCGGAGATAATGCCGCTGCAGCTTGTGGCGTAGGTGCAATTAATGAAGGAGAAGGTTTGGTTTCCTTAGGTACGTCGGGCGTCTTATTGATTAGCCGAGATCAGTGTAAACCATTTCCCGATGCTGCAGTCCATACGTTCTGTCATGCGATTCCAGACAAATGGTACCAAATGGGTGTTATTTTATCTGCAACTGACAGCCTTAATTGGCTTTCAAAAATTTCAGGAAAAACAGCTTCTGAATTGGACCACCTGCTCCCAAATGAACCAATAGGACCAGCAAACGAGAAGTTTTTTCCTTATTTGTCGGGCGAACGAACTCCACTCAATGATGCTCATATCCGAGCGGGTTTTTCAGGTTTAGGACAGACTTCTGATCTTGCAAAATTGACCCAATGTGTAATGGAGGGTGTTTCCTTTGCGCTGAGAGATTGCCTAGAAGCTATAAGAAAAACAGACGCGTCACCAAGTTCTCTTTTAGCGATTGGCGGAGGAAGCGTTTCCCAATTTTGGCTACAAACTATATCCAATACCCTTAATATAGAATTAGAAAAACCAAAGAGTGGGGAATTTGGAGCAGCTTTGGGAGCAGCTAGATTGGCCATCTCCGCGATCATGAAGGCGCCTATTGAAGAAATTATGACAAAGCCTGAAATTGAAAGAAAAATAACACCTAATCAAAAATATGTAGATCTGTATCAAACAGCCTATGAAACCTATAAAAATGGGCATGTACACTTAAGAGGACTTCAATGACCCAATCTTTTTTCAAAAACATCGAGCCGATTAAATATGAGGGAACCGAAACTGATTCAAATCTAGCTTTCAGACATTATAATCCTAATGAAATCGTTTTGGGAAAACGTTTAGAAGAACATTTGCGCTTCGCTGTCGCGTATTGGCATAGCTTTGCATGGGAAGGCGGCGATCCTTTTGGTGGGCTTACGTTTGAAAGGCCATGGCACCCGCAAGACAGCATGGAAAACGCTTACTTAAAAGCTGATGTAGCATTTGATATGTTTTCTATTTTAGGGCAGCCATATTTTTGTTTTCACGATGCAGACATTCGGCCTGACCAAGGTAATTTTCCAGATAATTTAGCGAAGCTTAATGAAATAACCGATTACTTTCTTGATAAAATGAAAAACCAGAAAACAAAATTACTGTGGGGAACGGCAAATATGTTCAGCCATCGTAGATGGATGGCTGGTGCATCTACGAATCCAGATCCAGAAGTTTTTGCTTTTGCAGCAGCGACGGTAAAGAGTTGCATAGATGTGACCCATAAACTCGGCGGTGAAAACTATGTGTTGTGGGGCGGAAGAGAAGGCTATGAAACATTACTTAATACAGATCTAGAAAAAGAATTGGATCAAATGGGCAGATTTTTGTCTATGGTCGTTGATTATAAACATAAAATTGGTTTTCCTGGAATGATACTTGTTGAGCCCAAACCGCAAGAACCTTCTAAGCATCAGTATGATTTTGATGTGGCAACATGCATTGGGTTTTTGAGAAAATACAATTTGGAAAATGATGTTAAAATAAATATTGAACAAGGGCATGCTATATTAGCTGGTCACTCTTTTGAACATGAAATTGCTTTGGCAATTTCAGAAGGTATGCTTGGTTCAATTGATATGAATAGAAACGACTACCAGTCGGGGTGGGATACTGACCAATTTCCAAATAACACACCTGAGGTAGCGCTAGCCTATTACCACATTATAAAAGCAGGAGGCTTTAAAGCTGGCGGAACGAATTTCGATGCAAAACTTAGACGACAATCTATTGACGCTGAGGATCTTATTGCTGCTCACGTTGGAGCTATGGATATTTGCGCGAGAGGTTTCAAAGTTGCTGCAGCTATGGTTGAAGATGGACAGTTGGAAAAGGCTCTCCAAAACAGGTACAAGGGCTGGGAAAGCACAGAAGCACAGAAAATGTTAAACAGTGATTTGGCTACTATCACTGCTAGTGTTGTGAAAAACTCAATAAATCCGGAACCAAAATCTGGAAAACAGGAGATATTAGAGAACTACATTAACCGTTTTGTTTAACTGAAGACTAACCCATCAAATTAACAAAATTTTTCAATTCCAACCCATTGATCGTCCGAATATCTTTCTCCATGAGCCCAACCGATAGGAAGAAGATGGTCAATTTGATCTGAAATCTCTTCAGTGAGTTCAAATTCGCTGCCTAAAGCCAACTCTATTAAATGATTGCGAGAACGAGTTCCAGGGATTGGAAGCATATGCTCACCCTGTTTTAATGTCCAAGCAATAGCCATGGTTGAAGGTGAAACGCCTAACTCAGCACAAAGTTGTTTAAAAGGCGCAAGCAAATTCAAGTTTTCATTAAAATTTGGCTGTAAGAACCGAGGATTATTTTTTCGAAAATCAAGCTTACCAAAAGTAGAGGGATCTGGTGGTGTTGTGGAAAAAACACCACGCCCTAAAGGTGAAAACGGAATAAAACTAACTTCCAGTTCTTGGCAGGTTTGAATTAATCCTAACTCAGCCGATCGCGTCCACAGAGAATATTCACTCTGTATGGCGTCCACTAGCCCAACTTCTGAAGCTCGACGCAAACTGCTGGGAGAAATCTCTGAAAACCCTATCCCACCAATTTTTCCGTCTTTTTTAAACTTTAGAAGTGTTTCCATAACGTCTTCGATAGGAATTCTTGGATCACGACGGTGGATATAAAATAAATCAACGTTGTCAACGCCCAAACGTTCTAGTGACTTATTCAGTTCTGTCTCTAAGTGCTGCGATGAATTATCAAAAGTACGCTCATTAGTTTCAGGATCACGTGAAATAGAGGCCTTTGTAGCAATAACAAATGGATTCCCATTATTTTTAATGTAATTACCAATCATCGTTTCAGATACACCCATTCCATAGATGTTGGCAGTATCCAAAAAATCTATCCCATAGTCCAAAGCTGTATTTAATGTGTTGTGAGCTTCCTTTTCATCTGTTGGACCGTAAAATCCAGCAAAGCTCATACAGCCTAACCCAATTTCAGATACTAGCTTACCTGATTGCAACAACCTTCTTTTTTTCATTTCGCACCACTTATAAAAATATTAACATTCTTCTTATCAATAAAATTTTTTCTTAAAAATACTAAAAAAAACATGCCAGTAAGCACGATTATGATAGTTGGGGCCGGAGCACTATCAATATAAAAACTTAAGTATAAACCAATCAGCATGGCACAAATGTTGACAAAAACAGAAATAATTAGCATCGAACTAAGTCTTTTAGACAACAAAAACGCAATTGCTCCTGGGATGATAAATAATCCAATCGCTAAAATTAACCCCACAGCTTTTAAAGTTGCGATTATAACCAACGATAAAGCTGCTAGTAATCCATAATGCAGAAAACCAGTTGGAAGAGCTAACGCTTTGGCTTGAATGGGATCGAAGCTGAGCAACATCAAATCACGCCAAAAAATAATAAAAAATAAAACTATTATGAAAGTTATCATTAGCGCAGTTAAAATGTCTGATTTTTCAATACCTAAAATATTACCAAAAAGGATATGTTCTAAATGGGCAGTTGTATCAAATGCAACAAACAAGACTATTCCAAGACCAAACATACCTGAGAAAATTATACCCATAACGGTATCTTTTTTAATTCTACTATTTTCAGATAAGAAACCAGTTCCCCAAGCACACAACATACCCGCTATGAAAGCCCCTATAAGTAAAGGAATTCCCACTATATAGGCGATAACAATACCAGGTAAAACAGCATGTGATATAGCATCACCCATTAAGGCCCAGCCCTTAATAACTAAAAAACATGATAATATCGCAGTGGGAAAAGATAAAACAAACGCAATCAAAAAGGCTTTTTGCATAAACAAAAACTGGAAAGGCATAAAAACTTCTTCAAAAGCCATTTTCAATCCTTTTTTTTGCTTGCCTTATTTTCAAACGCGCGGAGATGTAGCCATATTTAGGAGCTGTTAGAAAAACCCCCAGAAAAACGATAGTCTGCAGAACTACAATTATTCCACCGGTTGCACCATCAATAAAAAAACTCAAATAGGCTCCGGTAAAACACGTAACTGATCCTATTAAGACTGATAAAAGTATCAACTTTGGAAACCGATCACAGATTAAATATGCAGTTGCCCCAGGCGTAACGACCATCGCAATTACTAAAAAAGCACCGACAGTTTGCAATGCAGCGACTATGGATGCTGATAACAAAGTAAAGAAAATAAGTTTTAATCTAGAAGGACTTAAGCCAACTGTTCGAGCATGAGATTCATCAAAGAAAACGACCATTAAATCTCGCCATTTAAGGAATAAAATCACAAGTGATATGGAACCAATAATTAATAACTGAAGCATATCGGAATATGATATTGCCAAAATATTACCCATAATGATCGTTTCTATAGAGATAGACATTGGATAAAGTGACACGACGAAGAGCCCCACTCCAAAAAATGCTGTGAAAATTATGCCAATTACGACATCGGTCTTTAATCCGGATCGCTCACTTAGAAATAGCATCAAAGAGGCAGCAAGCCCTCCGGAAATAAATGCCCCAATAGCAAAAGGTAAGCCTAACAAATATGCTCCTGCAACACCTGGAACAACGGAATGTGCTAAAGCATCACCAATTAAAGACCACCCTTTAAGCATGAGATAAGCAGAAAGAAATGCACACAAACCTCCTATTATAGTAGACACCAAAATCGCAGAAGTCATGTAGCCGTAAGAAAAAGGTTCAAGCAAAGTATCAATCATCTTTTTTATTTCTTTTGGTCACTGATTTCTTTGGCTCTCCATATTGGACAAATGGTCGTTCATCATCTGTAAGAATTGTTACTTCCCTTTGGTCGCTATCATCATGCAGATCTGAACCACCCAGAGTAAAACGGCGCAAAACACCACCAAATGCCTTTTCTAAATTAAAATTTGTAAAAACATCTTCCGTTAATCCGTGTGATATAACGGTTCCTTTTACGAGGATAGTTCGGTCACAAAACTCTGGAACTGAGCCTAAATTATGTGTTGAAACAAGCATAATGTGACCTTCATTTTTTAAATCTTTAAGCAAACTTATAATTTGCTCCTCTGTTTTCACATCAACACCCGTGAAGGGTTCATCTAAAAGAATGACTTTTCCTTCTTGAGCTAGAGCTCTTGCAAGGAATACACGCTTGCGTTGCCCACCAGACAACTCACCTATCTGTCTGTCTTCAAAGTCAAGCATTCCAACCCGTTCTAAGGATTTGTTAACGATTTCAAGGTCCTTTGCCCTAGCCTTTCGCATCAAACCCATCTTGCCGTAACGGCCCATTAAAACAACATCTTTAACCAAAACGGGAAAATCCCAATCCACTTCTTCTGACTGAGGTACGTATGCAATGAGATTATTCTTGAGGGCATCTTTTACGGAGTAACCAAGTAGAGATATTTTTCCTCTAGCACTTGGAATAAAACCCATCAGAGCCTTAAATAAGGTAGACTTACCAGCACCGTTCACTCCGACCAAGGCAGCAATACTTCCCTCGGGTATTTTAAAGCTTGCCGATCTAAGTGCGGTGTGTCCATTGCGGTAAGTGACAGTTAAATCTTCAACAATAATGTTTTTTTGTGAATTAAAATTTTGAGCCGTTTCCATCATAAAAATACTAAAGGTTATCCACTATTCCATTTATTACCGTTGTCGATGTAACTCTCAGAAGATCTATAAAAGTCGGCACTTTACCATTACTATCAGTTAAACTGTCGACATAAAGTTCTCCGCCGTAAGCCACTCCAGTATCCTGCGCTACCCTCTTAGCAGGTCTTGTATTAACTGTGCTTTCACAGAAAATGACTGGTATTTTGTTTTCAACAACTCCATCAACTACTTTTTGTATTTGCTTGGGCGTTCCCACTTGTTCAGAGTTCATTGGCCAAAGATATAACTCTTTCAAACCAAAATCTTTTGCAAAATAACTGAATGCTCCTTCACATGTTACTAGCCAACGCTTGTCAAGAGGAACTTGATCCAATTGTGAAATAAGCGGTGTAATAACTTCGTTTATTTTCTTTTTATACTGCTTCGCATTAAGTTCGTATATTTCAGCATTTTCTGGATCTTCTTTTGCAAGAGCTCTTTGTATATTATCTATATAAATAAACGCAGAATTTACTCCCATCCAGGCATGTGGGTTTGGCAGTCCAAGATATGCGCCTTCGACTATTTCCAAAGGCTCAATCCCTTCTGATACAGTATAATAACGCGCATCTCCGATTTGAGAAATAAACTTCTCAAACCAAAGCTCAAGGTTGAGACCATTCCACAGAATTAAATCTGCATCATAGGCTCTTACCAAATCTTTAGGTGTTGGTTGATAACCATGTATCTCAGCACCAGGTTTAGTAATAGAAACCACTTCTGCTGCATTTCCAGCCACATTTTGAGCAATATCAGCGATAACCGTAAAGGTTGTTACTACATTTAATTTTTCATCTGCAAAAGCTAATTCAGAATTTAAGAAAACGAAAAAAATTAGTAAAAAGCGCTTCATCAATACCCTCTTGCAATTAAGAACTATTCGCAACTAGGTAAGTATGTAGCCATATTTTTTTAATTTGGAAGCCTTTTCATTAAAAAATTTATTATTAGTTTCAAATTCTGAAACAAACCGCTAAAGCTCCAAAATTCGAGCTGTAAAATAAATGGTACATAATATGGAAGAAAACTGGCGTGAATTTTGGAAAGGCGTTTTAGCACAATTACCAGTACAACTTGGCGTCATTCCATTTGGTTTAGTCTTTGGAGTGCTTGGTGTCGCTAGTGGCTTGACAGCAACCCAAACTATTCTCATGTCTTCAATTATATTTGGTGGGGCAAGCCAAGTTGTATTTGCTCAACTTTGGTCTTACGGAACCTCTCCGATCATCACTGGAGGATCCGTTGCTATTATAAACATGCGACATATCATATACAGTGCTAGCGTTTCTTTCTATATAAGCTCTTTACCTTTAAGGTGGCGACTTGTTCTTGGTTATTTACTTACTGATGAAGCATTTGCAGTATCATTCCAAGAATTTGAAAACAAAAATAGATTTGCACATTACCACTTACTAGGTGGAGGTCTTACTCTCTGGGTTTTTTGGCAAATATCTACAGTAGCTGGGGTCTTTCTTGGAGCAAATATTCCACCATATTTAAATTTAGAATTTGCAATACCTTTAACTTTTATTGCCATTATTTTACCTAAACTAAAGTCTTTAGCACAAATTAGTACTGCAGTCACAGCAAGCATAATTGCGATTATCGGCCAAGAACTACCTTATGGCCTATGGATAATTGTTGCGTCTATTTCCGGAATGTTTGTTGGTGGACTAATCAATCAGAGAAAACTCAAATGATTTGGCTTGTTATGATTTTATCAGGTTTGGCTAATTTTGCAGCTAGATACTCTATGTTTTCTGGCCTGAATTTTCTAAGAGTGCCCACATGGCTTGAAGAGTATGTAAAGTTTGCTCCAACAGCAGCCCTCTCAGCTATCGTGGCGGCTTCACTATTTGTTGGTGAAACCGGTGTACCTTTTGAAGGATCACCATCAAAAATATATGCTGCCCTAATTGCTTGCTGTATTGCTTTGCTAACTCGATCAATTTTGTTTACGATATTCGTAGGTTTAACCGCGCTATGGGCCTTGAGTTAGCCTAATTTTATAAAAAGTTTTTAATTTATGTATTTAATTCAGAGTGGTGTTAACACAAATGCTAAAAGAAGTTGTAAATTTTACTGCCGCCCCAATTGATAATGGTAAGTTTACAGAGGATTGTCGAAAGAAATTAGAACAAGAAGGGGTCGTTACTCTACATAATTTTCTTAAACCAGAAACTATAAAAGAACTCGTTCAAGAAGCTAAGTCCCATTCAGGCTTAGCGTACTTTACCAACTCTACTCATAATGTTTATTTAACAACACGGAATGAAACATTATCTCCCGAGCATGTTTTTAACCGACAATTAACATCTTCAAAAGGGTGTATCACGACAGACCAAATCCCGGATGCCTCTAAACTAAAACAACTATACTGTTCTGATATTTTTAAAAAATTTATTTGTAAGGTCGTTAACGAAACAGCTCTTTATGAGTACGCCGATCCTCTTTCGTCAATTAACGTTCACTATGCTGCCGAGGGACAAGAGCTAAACTGGCATTTTGATAATTCCAAGTTTGCCATTACTCTTCTTTTGCAAGCTCCAAAGAGTGGCGGATATTTCGAATATGTTTCAAATTTGCGAAATGCAGAAAAAAATGAAATGAACTTTGAAGGTGTTGAAGCTGTATTAGATGGAAAAACAAAGATAAATCGTCTTGATACGCGACCTGGAACATTAATTTTATTTCGGGGACAAAATTCAATTCACAGAGTAACGCCTACTGAAGGGGCCCAAGAAAGAATTTTGGTTGTTTTAGCCTATAATTCAAAACCCGGTATTTCATTATCAGAGGAAGCAAGAATGACATTTTTTGGTCGACTCCAGTAAAAACTTATTTAATAAAATTTATTGGGCTTTGATAAAGTTACGATTCAAGATTTTCGTTAAAAAAACTTCGAAACAGGATATATTTTTAGATGAATGAAATTTTACAAGGTCTAATACAGGCTTTTTGGCTAGTCCTTAGTTTTGATAGTGAACTGATTACTATTTCTTTACGCTCTCTTTACGTAACCGTTACAGCCTTAGTAATTTCTGCATTAATAGCCTTCCCTTTGGCGGCATTCCTCGTTGTAACTCGTTTCACATTTCGGCGGGCAATAGTAGTTACATTAAACGCATTAATGGGTCTACCGCCCGTTGTAGTAGGGTTGATTGTTTATATTTTATTTTCGCGCTCTGGGCCTTTAGGCGTGCTTGGTTTACTCTACACGACTTCAGCCATGATCATCGCGCAAGTTATAATCATTACACCTTTGATTACATCCATAGCTCACCAATCAATGCAGGAGCTTTGGTCAGACTATCGCAATCTTCTTATTTCCATAAACATATCAAAAATGCAACGCGTGGGAACATTGATGTGGGACAGCAAAAGGGCTTTGATTACTGCTTGTTTAGCCGGGTTTGGGCGTGGAATTGGGGAGGTTGGAGCCATAATGATAGTAGGCGGTAATATTGATAATGCTACACGCGTATTAACAACGGCTATATCGCTAGAAACATCTAGAGGTGACTTTGCTTTAGCTCTAGCACTTGGTTTTGTTCTGATTTCTTTGGCAATGTCAGTAAGCTTCGCAACGCATTGGTTTGGAAAAACTGAACGCGGAGATTTACGGTAATGTTTCCGTTGCGCGTTACAGATGTTGAAATAAATATAAAAAGCAAAAGATTAATAGGCCCAATTAATCTTGAGATCGAACAAAACGGTATTTCAATTCTGCTTGGAGCAAATGGATCAGGTAAAACTACTTTATTAGAAGCCTTACATGGCTTAAAAAAATTGTCTGCGGGGAAAGTTGAATGGACTATTTCGCATAGCCTAGCAGCTAAAGAACAAGCTTTCGTTTTTCAATCGCCCATTATGTTGCGTAGAACTGTGGCTGAAAATTTGGCGTTCCCACTGAAAGTAAGACGGCTCTCCAAGTCGACCGCAACCGCAGAAGCTATGGCGTGGGCCAAAAAAATTGGGCTCGAGAACAAAATCAAACAACAAGCTGTTCTTCTTTCAGGCGG
Organism: Paracoccaceae bacterium; assembly: GCA_902554705.1. Classification (GTDB taxonomy): domain Bacteria; phylum Pseudomonadota; class Alphaproteobacteria; order Rhodobacterales; family Rhodobacteraceae; genus Salinivivens. Next base: position 42,653 of record CACDPP010000003.1, on the reverse strand, counting down.
AGAAATGCAAGCTATAGCAGTGGCGAGAGCTCTAATTACGAAACCCAAAATGTTATTTTTAGATGAACCAACAGCTTCACTTGATGGAGCCACTAAAAAAACTATCGAAGATATTTTAATTTTTGCATCAAGAAACGGTACAAAAATAGTAATGTCTACTCATGATCTAGGGCAGGCAAAAAGGCTAGCAAAGGACATTATATTTCTACACAGAGGCGTTGTAGAGGCACACTGCTCTAAAGAAAAATTTTTGACTGAGCCAACTAGTAAAGCAGCTAAGCAGTTCTTAGCGGGCGACATTGTTCTATGATACGCGCGCTACTAATCGGCTTAATGTTAGTATTGCTTCAAGTGACCTCAGCAATGGCCGGAAAAGTTAGGCTAGCGGTTACATCCTCATTTCATAATTCTGGATTAAGTGACCATCTCATTCCTCATATTGAAGCAGATCTGGAGATTGACATACAACTTATAGTCGTAGGCACTGGTCAGGCCATTAAACTCGGAGAAAATGGCGATGTAGACGCAATCTTAGTACATTCAAAGCCAGATGAAGAAGAGTTTGTCAAAACAGGTTTTGCAAAACATAGACGAGAAATTATGTTTAATGAATACGTAATAGTCGGCCCTTCATCCGATCCTGCACAAATAGCGTCCGCAAAAAATTTATTAGATACTTTTCATAAGCTTTCAAAAGCGAAAGTTAATTTTGTTAGCAGAGGTGATTTTAGCGGCACTCACAAAAAAGAAATAGAAATATGGCGTAAGATAATTTTTGATCCTAAGGATATTGGGAGCCGGTATATCTCAGTTGGCTCTAGCATGGGAAAAGCAATAAATATTGCAGTGGCTTTTGATGCTTATATTTTATCAGACAAGGCCACTTGGCTTAACCATAAAAATAAAGGAAATCTAGCTATTCAATTTGAAGGTGATCAACTGCTACATAATCAATATTCATTTTTGCCAATTAATAAAAAGAGGCATTCTCATGTCGAAAGCAAGCTGGTTGAAAAAATAGAAGAATGGCTAACTTCTGAAAAAGCAAAAAATCTTATTAATTCATATATAATTGAAAATACGCGAGTTTTCACCTTTAACGCAAATTAATGTGAAATAATTTTCTGGTTTATTTTACGGGGTTATCGTGGAAATCTTTTTATATGAAAGTACTTGGGCTACACCTTCTGATGTAACCTCACCATATTCGTCAATCCAATTACGCATACGGCATATTGTCCAAGCCTTTAAAAGATCGTCTACACCGAACGAACGAACAAAATCCAATAAAATTTGGCGATAATCGGTGATATTTGCATCGTCAATCATGACAACCCCGCAAAACAATCACCCTGAGTTTGGCTCGGTTGTATAGCAAACAACTAAAGAAGTAAAGGAAAGCTGAGCAAGAATTAATTGTTTGATATCAAATTTTTTGATTAGAGAAAGTATTTAATTGAATCTATAAAGAAATTTATTTGTTTTGTGAGTTTTTACAAAAACCACTAAATTTCATTGCGTCTGCCACTATGTTTTCGCAAATCTTACTTTCAAGAACTTGCTTTTCAGACAATTCCGCATGAATAAGATAAGCGCCATCAAATGTAGCATTTTTCACTGATGCATTTTTAAAATTAGCCAATTCTAATTCCGTATTTTTGAATGAAGAATCATCGAGCAGGGCGTCCACAAAAATGGTGCCATTAGCATATGCCTTGTCGAAAATCGCACCTTTAAGATTTGCTCTGGAAAAGTCCACGTTTACCAAATATGCCCCTTTGAAGGAGGCATAAGATAAATTCTGATCCTTAAATACGAAATTAGCTAGATTTTTTTTATCAAAGTTACAGTTAAAACAATCAGCTCCTGCACTTGTAACTAGGAAAAATGGCAAAGATGATAGAAAGAAAATGATATATTTCATTAGGGCTCTTGTTTTTAATATTACATTTAATGCGATTTTCTCAAACGCTCCCGATGTAGGGAATATAAACCAGTTGCTATAATCACCCCTGCTCCAAGAAATGTCCAGAAGTCAGGAAGTATGCCCCAAATAAAAAATCCCAAAATGGTAACCCAAATCAAGAGCGTATATTGGAGAGGTGAAACGACAACCGCATGTGCCATTTGTAAGGATTTTATAACTAAAAATTCGGCAATACCTGCCAAAGAAGCAAAAACAAAAAACAGAAAAATATGGGTTTTATCTGTAATTGGCGTCCAAACCCACGGCTGGAGTAAAACAAAAATAAAAACACTGGTATATGCAGTAAAAAAAGCTGTCGTTAAAGGGTCGTCAGTAGAGGCAAGTAACCTTGATATTATTTGGCGTAATGCAAAAAGTAATGCCGCTATAATTATAAATATATGACCTAGGTTAATAATTTCAAAACCAGGTCTAATAATTATCAAAGTACCCGAAAACCCAATGATCACGGCGAGCCAACGCCGGATACCAATCGGCTCTTTTAGAATAAAATAGCTCAAAATAATTACAAATAAGGGGGCTACGAAGGCGATGGAAGTCGCATCTGCAATCGCTATCGTTCTTAAACCAACTAGGAAACTTACAGCCGATCCAGCTTGCGCGAGCCCTCGCAGTAATTGTTTAGAAAAATTATGTGTTTTTCCAACCCACTTTAAGTTGTAAAGCATTATGAAATTCACGCCCAAAAACAAGCCTAACATCCTGATAAAAACAACTTGCACAGGTGGGTAGTATTCTAACAGTACTTTTGCAATTGTGTCTGCAACGGCAAATAAAGCAAATGCTAGTGCCATCAATAGAATACCACGAGGGTTATTGATTTCCATAATCACTCATTCTGAAATAGTTGTGACTTGACGTTGCTCTCAATTATGAGATTAAGCAAGAACTTTGAAATATATACCGCCTTAAAGAACCTGCTGGTTAATTTTAATATTTGGTTGTTCAAAATATAAATTATTTAAAGTAACATCTTGGTGTCACAATCAATTGAAATTGCTTGTCCTGAAATATGCTTGCCAGCATCTGATGTCAGATACATTATTTGATCCGCAATATCTTGTGCGTCGACATATTCTTTAATGGAAGTGAAAGAAAACGCTTCTTCTTCAACCTCGTTAAACGATTTACCCAACATTTGTGCTTTATTCCGCAGAACATTTTGCTGACGGTCTCCAGCTACCAACCCTGGTAAAATTGCATTTACCCGAATTTTATCTTTACCTAATTCGATAGATAATGATTTCGTCAAACCAATGACCCCCCATTTGGCTGAGGCGTATGGCGTTCTAAGAGCGAAACCAAATTGTCCTGCGGCAGATGATAGATTGATGATAGAAGCAGATGAACTTCTGCGAAGCTGTTTTAAACAAGACTTTACAAAATAAAACTGACTGCTGAGACATACATTTAAACAGTGAGACCAATCCTCGGCATCAATTTCTTCGATAGACAAAGTTGGGCCAGCCACGCCAGCATTATTTACCAGACAATCCAATCCACCTAAAAATTCAATACTTTTTATGCAAAATTCTTTAACAGCCAGCTCATCCCCAACATCAATAACCTCTGCATTTATCTGAGGATATTTACGACGCAATTCTTGAATACGGTTTTCATCTATATCACATGTTGAGACTGAAACTCCTTGCTTAATAAATTCTTCAACAATCGTGAGACCAATACCTGAGCCGCCAGCACTCACAATGGTTTTTTTGCCTTTCAATTCGAAATCCATCACCGACTACTCCTCAAATTTTATCATGCCTAAAATTTAGCTCTCAATCATCAAATGTTTTTTGAGAACTAACAAATTCTGAAATTGTCCTGAGAATAACTAAAACACATAATATTCCAGAACTGACAAACATACCTAAAGCAAACCAAAGCACAATCCATAGTGGCACTGCCCACAACCAAAACAACGCTGTGCTAAAAAATGAAAAACCATTGAAGAAAATTTTCCGTTTTACTTTTTCAATCCTCAAAGGGTTCTCGATCGAGCAACTGGGACAAAATGCTGCATCTTCAATCAATTCTCTTTCGCAATTACGGCATTGTGGCATTATTTATTCCAAAATCCTGTGATTTATCAAAACTTTACCGTAGCGCTTTTTTATTGTCCATTTCCAAAGCTCTTATTCTGCCAAGAATCCGACAAGTAACATGAACCCGATTATTGAGACTATTAAAACATATGCAATCGGATAGCGGCGTCCACTTCTTTCAGCAAAAAATAGAAATAGAAGGATAATAAGAATTGCGATTGCGCCGAGTCGATAAACCATACAGGTACAATAAAACTGTCAGAAATAATTACAATATGGCTAAAAGTCCAAATTAGTTCACATCAAAATAAAGTTATTGTGCAAGAAGTTCCTACCAATTAATATTTTATGTGTTGTTCGTTTTATTAATTCGTGCCTCAATTAACACTTTGACTTTAACCGCAAAGTATAACTGACAATAATTCTTTAACATAAATTTTGTCTGTTTCTCATTTATTTTATATTAGTTATTGATGTATTCAACGACTAACCATTCCCCAAAATATTTTCGCCCCTCAGACATCACTAGGGCTCTGTCATTATCACTTAATTCTTCCAAGTCGCTTATACCCTCAAAAGTTGCAGCCTGTTTATAGCTAAGAATTTCTAACTTCGCATCTTTAGGTATGTTTTCTATCAACTTTTCACGCAAGCCAATTCCGTCCTTCATTAATTTATCATGCAGCTCAATTATTATAGTCGCTCCGCGTAGAAAAGAAAAAATTTCCTTTGTTAGAACACTAAACTCTGCTCCTTCGATATCGCAAAGAACGACAGATTTACCAGGATTCACCCTTAATTCTTCTAAAAGTTTAACAGCATCCGAATTAACTTCTCCTTTAAGAACAATATTTTCATCAAGACTATTAATATCAGCGTTTCTTTTTACCGCAGCCCTCCCTTCTTCAGTCATTTCAAAACAAATCGCCCTTTTACAAGACTTGTTAAAAAGAGGCCCAAGAGCCATGTACCCGTCGGCTGCCCCAAAATTAATAAAATCATCAAATTTTTTTAAAGAAGATATCTTTTCGACTACAATGTTTTCATACAGTCCTAATATTTTTAACCCTAAAGGCCCTTGTGAAACATTTGACCTATCGCCCAGCTTCATATTTGCATAGGGCCCTCTTTGAACAATGCCACCGTAACGGTCAAATATTGCCTTAGCCAACATCTTCCGCCGTTGCTTCATTAGCGCTTTGGAAATTGCATCAAAAAATTTTGTCATCTAAATCCTGTGAAAGCAAAATAAGAATTTTGCCAAGTATTTTCAATCTTCTGACTTTACAATTTATTTTTAAAGATTTGCAAAGTAATTTTCCATCGTACTATCTCGGAAAACATCTGCTGTACAGCAGTGCAAGCCTCCTCCAAATGCATATGCATCACGGAGCTCAACTTCAACGACTTCCATACCAAGCTTATCCATCTGCTCTGCTTGATAAACTTCTGATTTTTCCACACACACCGTCTTGGGATCCAAAACTAGTACGTTCATGCTTAACCATACTGAAGAATAACACAGTGGAGGAGGTGAATTATGTGCGGGTTGGGCTGCATCAATAATCTCCCAGTCATTTTTATAAAACATTGCTCTTTGCTCGTCAGGAAGACGGCGTTGTGGGTTATTTAAAATTAAACCCGGTCTAAGTGGAGTAAAAGTGGCATCAATGTGGATCGGATATGGGTCACCCGGGAAATTCACAGTATGAATTCGGTGCTCCGAAAAATGCCTGCGAAGCCATTCGATACCTCGCTGATTTGTTGTAAAACCATGCTGCACTACTAAATCTTTACCAAACCTAAGAACATCTGCAGCGTCAAACAACGGCTCCTCTTCTGTCGTCACAAAAAACTTCTCTGCTGTCCATTTTAAGCGTTTTTCAATTCCGATTTTTTCAGACAAGTAGTCTGGGCGATAATCTCGGTCTGTTAGCCTCGGTTTGGGGGCTGCTTCGTGACGAAAGTTAGGGTCTTCCACCCAGTATTTTTCCATTAATGGTCGATAGCAAAGATACTCAAACCAGCGACAGCGGTAAGACATCGTCGCCTCTAAGATTTCAGATCCTACAGTAAGAAGTACATCACGTGGTGGCATACATCCAAATTGGCTCTCTGTACTAAAATCTGGAGTTATTGCGGGTAAAGAAAAATCAATCGGTGTAGGACGATCCACCCTTATTCCCCGTTTTTCAAGCAGAGAAGCAAAATTATCCAATAACTCATTAGCCCTATCAATAGTTTCTTGAGGTCGCCTGCCCCATTTTCCTCGCATGTCACTATCTTCTGGCACTTTAGCTTCCAGTGCAGGCTCCTCAGGAGGAATATGGCAGTCATCTGCACGGCCAACAATCACATGCTTTAAGGGATCCCATTCATTCCAGCTATTCACTACTGTATTCATTTTTAGTCTCCATAAAACCAAAATTCAAAGCCGTGAACCGAAGACAATATCCAACGATTCATACGAAATTCATTACTTCATATTCTTTTGTTTTCAAATAGGCATTTAAAAACCTTTTAATCCCACAAAAGTTATTAAATTCCTTGAAATTTTTACATGTTTAAGTAAGTCGAGCACGTGAAATAAATTAAATCCTGTTAAAAAACTCAGGACTATATAATCAAGTGACAACCAAAAGAATTTTTGAATTGACTGAGCGCGCTTTAATGTTTGTCCTATTACAATAAATCCGCTATTTATTTTGCAAATTAAAAGCAGCGCTGCTTTAACGAGAGAGATTTTAGATGACAACCACACTTTTCGTGCAAATTCGATGCAAACCAGGAACAGCTTACAATGTTGCAGATGAAATTGGGCTCCGCGAAATCCACTCAGAACTATATTCTATAAGCGGCGATTTTGATCTATTACTTAAACTTCGAGTCCCCTCTGGAGAAGATATTGGTAGATATATAAACGACAATTTGTTGAATATAGAAGGTATCGAGCGAACGAATACTATACAAACTTACAAGGTATTCACTCGATAAAATAAATCTACAAATCATAAAAATCGCCAAGGCCTAAAATAATAAATAAATTATAAAATATGCGTTAGTCAGAAGATTTTAAATTTAGCAGTATAGTCTCTTTAAACTGACCTTTTTAATCTTACCTAAGCGACCAAAGTAGCCTTTCCAGATCTTCCACGGTGACTTTTATGAGGCGAAGCGAAAGAGTTCTTTTTCTTACTTGAACCAGTGAATTTTTTCCTATTCCACCTGCTCTTTGTTCGTGATTTAGAATTTTTTCTAGTACGCATTTCCGCGTCAAAATCTATCCACGGTTTGCCCGATGCCACTGGGATCGAAGTGCCTAAAATCTTTTGAATTGCCCTCAACTCCGATATCTCTTCTGAGGAACAAAATGCAATAGCACAACCATCAGAACCTGCTCGAGCCGTTCTACCAATTCTATGCACATAATTTTCAGCCACATTTGGTAGATCAAAATTATAAACATGCTTAACTAAGGGAATATCCAGGCCGCGAGCTGCAACATCTGTTGCGACCAAAACTTTATTTTTCCCAGAGCGAAATGCATCAAGTGCGCGCTCTCTTTGCGCTTGAGATTTGTTTCCGTGAATCGATACTGCGGAGCAACCAGAATTTATAATCGTTTTTAAAAGTTTTTCTGCACCATGCTTCGTTCTAGAAAACACAATAGCTAGTTCGCTCTTGTGGTGAGCTAATAAATCCGTAAGAAGTTTATTTTTATCCTGTTTTGAAACAAAGTGAATAGATTGCGTGATTTTATCTGCCACTTTGCCAGAGGGCGCTGCCTCTACTCTTATCGGATCACTTAAATAACTTGATGCCAACTCACCCATTTTTTTTGGCATCGTAGCCGAAAAAAGCATTGTTTGACGGTTCTCTGGCAGCAAATCAGCGATTTTTCGAAGGCTGTGAATAAACCCAAGATCCAACATTTGATCGGCCTCATCCAGAACTAGAAATTTTGTATCATCTAACCTAACAGCATTGCGCTCAAGCAAATCAATAAGGCGACCAGGCGTGGCAACCAATATATCTGAACCTTTAGAGAGCCGTTTAATCTGTCCTGATATCGAAACCCCACCAACAACGAGCCTGACGCGTAAGTGCGATCCCTCAACAAATGCCTTAATTGTAGTATCAATTTGTTTTGCGAGTTCTCGTGTCGGCGCTAAAATCAAACTTTGGACGGATTTTTCTTCCCGTTTACCTCCAATTTTCAAAACTTGGGCCAAAAGTGGAAGAACAAATGCTGCAGTTTTGCCAGTACCAGTTTGCGCTAAGCCTAGGATGTCTCTACCATCTAACGCTTTTGGTATTGCTTTACATTGAATAGGCGTTGGCTCGTCTATACCCTGAGCGGAAAGCTTGTTTAACAAGTTTTGGGGGACGCCTAAGTCTTCAAACGAATTCATTATAATCCTTTCATGGAGAGGCAACTCTCTACAGTGTAAATTTTATTCCAGAGGTTTAAGTGCACTCCAAAAGTCAATTCGTGGGTGCGTTGTGCCCGTGTTTCCACGCGTGAATTTGGAAACTCTATTAAAATTCATCACTGACTAAAGGTTTTATAAGAACTCAAAATCAATAACTGCTCACGCGATATTTTGCCTTTTAACGCAGCTAGTGAACTTAATAAGCTATAATGTCAACGGTTGAATTAGATATAAACTTTTTGATTTCACATCAATAGAACGAAATCTCAAATCTCCCAATCTTCGTTTGCCTATCATCTTCAGATGAACTAACAGATCGGGTGTTTGTAAATTGAAATATGAAAAGTCTGTCTAGTACAGAAAAGTAAGGTGCAATTTGTTTTATTCTATCTCGAAAGTTATTTAATGTTTATAACCAGATGGTCGTGCGAAAATTTACTCAAAATATCTGGATGGACATTAGATAAAACTAATCCACCAGTTACAAATTGTGTGGTGATTGCAGCTCCCCACACTTCAAACTGGGATTTTATTCTTATGCTTCTTTTCGCTGGCGCCTTTGGTTTGAAAATTAGCTGGATGGGGAAAAGCAATCTGTTTATCAAACCTTTTGGTTACTTGCTGCGCTTGATGGGAGGGATATCCATTAATCGCAGTAAAAAAAATCAAATCGTTCACAATATGATTTCTTTATTTAGCCAACGTGAAAACTTTTTACTAGTTGTACCTGTTGAGGGCACAAGGGCACGGGCAAATTTTTGGAAATCCGGTTTTTATCATATAGCAAAAGGCGCCGACGTTCCTATACTCCCTACCTTTTTGGATTATGGAAATAAACGCGGAGGTTTTGGTGTTCCAATAATAACAACAGATAACCTTTTATCAGATATGCAGAAAATAAGGGATTTCTACGCGCCATTTAAGGGAAAGTTTCCGTGGAACTCTGGCCCTGTTAAGTTGCAAGAAGAAGAATCTTGAAAGATAGTTTTGTGAGGGAACAGTTAAATGACGAATCATAAAGTTTTCAAAAAACTGGCAGCTTTAGCATTAGATGATTTTAGGAACAAACCTACATCTCTAACTCTTGGTCAACAAGAAGCATCTTCGATACTTTGGACCTCTGCTGATGGGCATTGTAAAATAGGGGTTTGGGAATGCCAACCGGGGCATTTCACAGCGGATCGAACAGCCGCGGGTGAATATTGCCATATAATCAAAGGAAAAGCCACGGTAACCAAGGTAGATGGCGATAAGCCAAGAGAAATAGAAGCTGGTGACCTTTTAGTTTTGCCTCAGGGCTGGAAAGGTGAATGGATTATACATGAGCATATGCGCAAATTGTTTGTGATAGATACGTCGCCTAATCTTTGATTATTAAAATATAAAGATAGAGATCAACCCTTAGGGAGTTTTGAGATGCTAAGTTTCAAATTGACCGAGCCACAAAAAGTGGGAGTTCAAGAAAAATTACTATCTAAAGCTATAGAGTTTGCAAATAAAAACGAGTCCAAAATGAATCGCGATATAGGAGCCGCACTGGAACAGGGACACTTTGAAGAACCTTGGCCTATCGGCAAAACTATAGGACCCGTAAAAAGAAGAAAGGCGGGCTCTGGGGTCATCCTTCGAAAAGGCCAAATGATTAAAACTTGGGGCGATATTGAGTTTGTTGATATGACTTTTAGCATCAGCAAAAGCTATCTTTCTTTATGTATGGGAATTGCAGTTCATGATGGTATCATTCCCGATATTCATGCCCCAATAAGAAATATCGTAAAAGATGGCGGCTTTGACACTGAACAAAATAGAAATATCACCTGGGCTCACATGTTACAGCTCACAAGTGAATGGGAGGGAACTCTTTGGGAAAAGCCCGACTGGATTGATCACTATCGCGATGTAATCGGTAATTCTGTCCACTCTGATCAACGGGGAAGTAAACGTAAATTGCAGCCGCCCGGTGCATACTGGGAGTATAATGATGTACGCGTAAATCGTTTATCGCTGGCCTTAATGCATGCATTTGGCCGCGCTCTTCCGGAAGTCTTAAAAGATAGAATTATGGATCCAATTGGGGCATCAGAAACATGGGAGTGGCATGGTTACGACAACTCTTGGTTAGAAATCAATGGAAAAAAAATGCAATCGGTATCTGGTGGAGCTCACTGGGGCGGCGGCCTTTGGATAAGTAGCTTAGATCACGCCCGAGTAGGCCAATTAATGCTTAATAAAGGCTGGTGGAATGGTCGTGAAATAATTCCTGAAAAATGGGTAGATGCATGCCTTACTCCCTGTCCTCTTTCTCCCGTTTATGGGTATCTATGGTGGTTGAATGACTCTGAAAACGGGATGTTTCCAGGTGCACCTACTTCTGCGTTTTATGCAATGGGAGTTGGAACTCAAATTATCTATATTGATCCTGAAAATGAGCTTGTAGTTGTTGCCAGGTGGATTGAAAAAGACAAAATGCCTGATTTTGTAAGAATGGTATTGGCAAGCATCGAGAATTAATCAGCTTTATAACGATCAACAAGTATCAGCCGGCTCACTAGAAACGTAAATAAAATTTTCCAGTTTATCTCCACGAAATAGTTTTGGAAATGCTTCTAAGTTTAGTATCGCTCACAGGCCTATGCTCCACATCCACACAGGTATCACCACAGCATGAAATAAAATAATTATAAATAGCATTAAATATACTGTTCGTTTTTGAGGGTTCACTTCTTCACCTCATTTGTTGTGTATCAGTAATTTGATCATTTCTTTCAGGTCACTTACTTCTTTCCGTAAGTCTCGCACTTCTTCTGTTATCAAATCTGTTCGGGAACCTCGTAAGTTTGAGCTCAAATCAACCTTTCCATCGAGCAGGTGCTTTCCACCACCTTTCATCATTGTTTTAATTTCACCTTCATAATAAAATGTATCTATATATTTACCCTTCCTTTCATCAAACCATTCTTGACGTGCCAAAAGGTTCGAGTCTGCCGACTCTTGATTTTTATATCCTGAAATAACCAGTAATGAAGTAGGACTAGTTTGAACAGAAATGCTAAATTGGGTATTTGCAAGAAATCCATCTTTAACGGCATCTTTGTGATCTGAGGTAAAAAGTTTCAAATCTTTTTCATCGGGATGCTCACTCATAATTATTCGTGCGATCATAATTTAGCCCTCCATTAGATTATCCTTTCTAAAAATCACTTCAATGTAAAGTTTCATAAATAGAAACGTATTTCATGCGAATGATACATCCTTCAACACTATAAAATATAAAGAACAAAACTGTTTGGAAATCTAGAAAAGTTTAAGTAAAGTTTCTTTAGAAAAAGCAAAGTAGGGGACTTAAATGGAAAAAAGTCTTAGATCCTGCTCCTCTTGCAAGAAATCCTTTGAAGCTAAAGACATAAGTAATAACCTATGTGAGAATTGTTTGGCTACGGAGGTAGTTAAGCACTGGCTGAAAAGTGATGAGGTGAAGTAGATATGGAAGAGACACTATCCATTATAAAGTATAAACCGCTTGAAGATTGTGCCGATCAGTTCGAAGAAGAGCTACAGAAACTTTATCAGATAAACAAAGAGAGCGGTTTTGCTGATAAGGCTACTGTTAAGTTTACTAAGTTAGATGACGGTAGCTTCATTCAAATCATGATATGCCCCAACATGGATGTTTTAGTAGAGGAGCAAGATGAAGGTCTGGCTTGGTTAGAAAGCGTAGACCATCTGTTACAAAAGGACGAACATGGTAGTAGAACTGAAGCTGTTACAGGCTTTACTTTCAACTGGAGCTAAAGATGTATATCGCAAAGAAGTTGGGTCTGGGCACGTAAAGCTAAGAGACTCATAAATATTGGCAATATTAGGCGGCTAATTAGGCTGATAGACTCCCTAAACCGAGTACAATAAATATTATATACCGCGCTAATCTATAGATATGAAAGCATATTTGTAAATAGTGGCGGAGACAAAGTCCGACACCCAACAATCTATTAAAGTCCAATAGTATTTATTATTTTGTTTATAATTAATATGTTATTTACTTTATTAGTCTAACTACTTCCATTAAGATATAGTTAAATCCAAGACTTATTGGGGGGCCAGATGAAACTGCGCTAACTCTGGAAAATATTTCTAGTTTATTGGTATCATTACCTCGTTCCGTCGAAGGAAGAATGGCGTCAAAGGACCATTGAAAGTTGCCTTGATTGGTGCACTGCTTACCTCAACTCCATCACGCTCCAATGCATCAATTAATTTACGGGCTTTGCTAGAAAAGTTTTGGTCGCTTGAGCGGCCTGAATAGCGCATGACAGCATATGTTTTACCATGCACAATTACGAGTTTTACAGCATCCGAAGTTGGTATCGGCGCATTTTCCATCGAAAACTTGCTCGGTAGAAAAAACCGCATAATACGCGTGCCATTTATATCTTCTTGGGTGACGGGAGCCGTCATGTCTACCTTTATAGATTGTGTAACTGGGGTCGTCATATCGACCTTGCTGTTAAGTACGTTTGCACCTGAGATGTAACTAAACAATAGAGAGAACGCTCTGTCTTCTCCGCCCGTTTCAAACGCTTCAACAGCTAATTGATCACCGTACTTGCGAATTTCATATTCTGCTGTCTGTTTAAGAATTGTGTATTCTGGTTCCTCAAGTGACATAGCGGCTGTACTCCAAATCAAAGCTACAAGGGTAATAAGATACTTCAAGGGTAAGTCACTTCCAGTTAGCGCGTCGTCTGTATTGTTTACGGCCACAAAACCTTTTCAGATCATTTTAGGTGGCAGCACATTGAAAGACCCAGTTATAGCTGAATTAGGACCCCCTTATTTAAGGCAAAATGAGGAAACTTTTTCCTCTCATTGTGGGGCCATTTGTGGGGCCATTTACTTATTTTATATATAAAGTATTGTTTTTAAATATATAATTGGAAAGATATGGCGGGGACGAAGTCCGCCTTACCGATATCTTAAGAACTCTAAAGAAGTCTTTTTAAAACCAAGATCTCTAAGCTTTCGCATTTGCGCATTCCTAGTGGTTGTACTTCGTCCACCGAAGACAACAGTTATAATTTTTTTAGATCCAGTTTGGCTCAGGGTGACCCCACTGAACCCAGAAGCTCTTGTGTAACCTGTTTTTGCACCCAAAATGCGATCATCACTTGAAAGAAGCCTCCGGCCAGAGTGCCGGACTGTTTTTACCCCTGCACTCGTTGATATACGACCAAACAAATTGAAATAGTCTGGAAACTCTTCGTTCAATGCCAATAAAAGAACCGCTATATCCCGCGCCGTTGATAACTGCCCAGCTTCAGTCAATCCATGTGCATTTCTAAACGTTGAACGGGTCATTCCAAGTGCCTCTGCTGTCCTATTCATTCTTCTTGCAAATGCTGCTTCAGAACCCTCTATATGCTCAGCTATTGCCGTTGCAGCATCATTACTGCCTTCCACACCGGCGGCTCGAATTAAGTATCTTAGCCTGGCTTTTTGCCCCCCTCTTAAGCCAAGTTTGACCGGGGCCTCTGCGGCTGCATGATTGGAAATAATAACCTTATCATCCAATCCTATTTCACCATCCTCTAATGCCTGGAAAGCCACATAAAGTGTCATTAATTTTGTTAATCCAGCAGGATGAAGGCGCTTTCCTTCATTTTCGGAAAAAAGAATGGCTTGCGTATTGGCGTCAACCACAACAGCCGAATACTTAGGTGCTGAAGAGTTAGATCCTAATGCCAAGTTGCATAAAAATAAAATCAAAATGGCACTAATGCCTGAAAAAACTAATCTCACTGGTCTACCTCAAATTTTTCACCGATCTTCGCCGGTTACCAAACTCAATAACACGCTTAGCGATTCCTACAAAATGCTATGAGCGGATCTCTGCACATCACATTTTTCTAAAATTTGAGAATTTTTGTCACCGGCAACTATTAACTTGTTACGCCTTACCAACTCCCAGAATGCACTTTTCTTTTGCCCAGAGAAACGACTTTAGGGTTTTTTACTGGCAAATCTTTTTTCCATAGGCCTAAGAAACCACCTCGCTTTGGAGAGTTGATTTGGTTCACAGATTTGATCTTTCCAAGTTTCTTAGCGCCCTTAATAGAACTTTTATCACCACCATAAAAGTCAAACCAAGGAAGACCAGCTTTTGTATAATCACTTGCAGTTATTGGGCTTAACGGTGGCTCCTCACCTGTAAGATCAACCCACTGCTCGGCGTTTGCAATTGTCACGAAGCAGCGGGAAGTTTCTCTTAAATCCCAGGCTTCAAAACTATGAGGATCTTCAAAAATTTCTTGTTGCATTGATCCACCAGCAGCCAAACCCATACTAAAATCAGCAGAAGCTTCCATACACATTGATGGAGACGGCATACTATAGTTAATATTGTCAAAGCGAGTTTCTTCCTCCAAAGATTTGTTTAAGAGATTATAGAATTCTCTTTTCATTGGAAATGCTTGAATTTGAATTCCACCAGTATCTGCTTCAGATTTTAATTGCTCCTCAACGGTAAAGCCATGCCCAAGTGGCGCCGCCACAAACTGCTTAACTATATCTTGCCCTACATTGTACCCGTCAATCCATGGTTGATCGGGAACTACAACATAGTCTTGAGGGTTTTGATTTAAATTTGTCACCCAATCATCGCCAGAAACAGCACAAATCTTCCCAGTGCCAATTTTTAAAGCTATCGGATAATCAGCTTCACCAGTTACATTGATTGAACCAAAATTTAACCACAAAGCATCTGCCTGAAACATTGGCATTACGACGCCGCCTCTTTTCTTAAGGTGATTATTATCTCCTAGGTCAAAATCTTCGATATGCCTTATAGGGAAGCGACCTAAACCTGGAGGTAGGTGGTGACTTTCTCCATTATCCGGAAGCCTAAGCGTCCTTTGAAAGTCTATTCTAATACCCGCATTTTCATGTACTTCAGGGAAACGAATTTCCAAGCTATCTTTATCTAAGTAAATCATTTTTCCTCACCAATCTCCGTCCTTTACTTCCCTTACAATTCTCAGCACTGCATGGTCAGGCTCTTCTTTTAATTTACGAATGAGTTCTGCAAAAAGTATTGGGCGGTCTTTAATTATGCATAGAAGATCGGAAGAAACTTTTCCCGCTAAAGCCAATAGAACATCCTCGTCTGCTCCAAGAACTTTAGCTAGCGCGATTATCTTTACCTCTGATGGAGGTGGGACCACTTCCCTCTCCACTTTGCTGAGATAAGCAGGCTCTACGCCAATTTTAGCGGCAACTCTTCGTACGCTGAACTCCTTACTATCTTTAGATAGTCGTTCCCGCAAATTTCTAATTTCTGTTCCGAATCCCTTCATAGGTACTGTGTACTACTTAGTACTCATTTTGTAAAGCTTTCAATATTATTCTTTAAGTCGGACTATTAACAAATCCCCCAACCCAGGTTTATTAGCGGCACATTATTGGTTTTTATTAAATCCAATCGGCAGATTCTTACACATCCCTTTTTTTATCTATTTTGGGAGAATCGATCTTTGCCCTAGAGTTGTTTTCTTAACCAGCGATAGACTGGCAAAATTGAGCAGGACAAAAACATGAAACAGTTAATAAAGCGGTATTCAACCGTTTTAGAAATATATCTAATACCGTCAAATTCACCGCTTAAATGCCTACAAATGTTTGGGGGCAAATAATGTTATTTCAAGCTTTTAATAAAAAACTAGAGTTTCCAAAACCATCAGCGGTTGTAAATCAAACATACTTAGATTTTTTGGCTAAGACATATAGATTGAGCCACAATGGTCATCATGGCTTAGAGCACTGGCTGCGCGTTCTATTGAATGGAAGACTATTAGCTGAACAAAATGGTGCAGATTTAGAGGTCGTCGAAAATTTTGCACTTGTTCACGACGTGATGCGTGAAAACGAAAATATGGACCTGCACCATGGTCCTCGTGCAGCAGAGTTTATTAGATCAATCGCTGGATCATGGATCAAATTGGAAGAACATCGTTTGCATAAACTTATGCAAGCTTGTCGATATCACTCTGTTGGAAGACTAGATCGCGATATTACTATTCAAACTTGTTGGGACGCAGACAGATTGGATCTTGGTAGAGTTGGGACAACCCCAAAAAGTTCATATTTAGGATCTTCATTAGCTAGGGATCAGAACTTTATAGAAATGGCAATTATGCGCTCAAAAAAACGGTTCGTGAACGAGGATTTCTGTGACTAACAAATAACTTAATGCCAATTTAATTTACTGACTGTGGGTCCAAGACCTCCACTGTTTATATGCTTCATTGAGCTGTCTTTTATAGTTTATTGCACTCAATTCATTTTCGAATTTAGAAATTCGTCTGTAAACTTCGCTGGTGTTTTTACTTTGCGTGAGAGCATAGGCTTTGTTAGCCGTCAATCTCGCTGATTTCAGAAGCTCAGGATCAAAGTGAAGCTCAAAAATATCAACAAAAGTTGCCGCTCGCGTTGTACAGAGAGCTGATAAAAGTTCGTCCGAGCAAGGAAAAAACTGTCTTTGAAATTCCACAACATTTGAAACCTCTATGGCCTGCTTAAAATTGCCACTATGCCGAGACAATACGGCTAAATGGATCCTTCCTCGCGCCTCAAGTTCTTTTCTTTCCTCTACCTCTCTAAGCCATTTAGCGAAGAACTTTAACCACCAGCTTAGATGTTTTTCACTCGTCATAGCTAACTTATAAATTTTGGATCTCTGATGCGGTGATGGCAACCGATCGCCAATTAAAAAATTACACAGTAGTTTTGCATTATCTAAAGATAAGTTTTTTGAGTTCAGTGGACATCCAATTTCAATAAGTTTTTGATTAAGATCAGCCTCAATCTTTACACTTTTAGGTATAGAAGCATCTAATAAAGAATGGAATTCAGCGTTTGTATTTTTAAAAATTATTTCGCGATCGTCTGATTTTAACTGATTTATTGAATAACGCCCGTTTTTGGTCACAATATACTCATCAGTAAAGGAAATAACGAGATCCGTTTCACCCTCTTCATTTCCATCAAAAAATTCCGCCCCAAAAATATTTTCTTCAGGAAAATTCGGATGCTTCAATAAATTAATTGCTTTAGCACCTGTTAAAACAACTTCATTTGACAAAACGACATCCTAATAGAATTAATATGGGATAATGAAACATAGCTATTTTCTTAAATCAACTTTGGAAAAGTTGAAGTATCCTTAATGAATTTATAAAGATCATAGCTTTTAAGGGAATAAAAAGTGCCACGAAAAGCAAGTCATGGTTGGAGTAATAGACAGCAAGGGGGGTTTAGGCGTGGTGGTCCTGTGAGTCACATCTTAGTTGGAGAGAAATCTGCTACGAAAAAATCAGAAGCCGTAAACCAAAGTTTAACGCTCGCTAAGTCAGCCAGAATATCATCACGCTGATAATCCAAAGTTTTTTATGCCCGACATAAGAAGAGGAGAGTTACCAGAACCATTCTGGTTTTTAAGGCAATCCCTTATCCTTATTACAAGAGGTAAGTTTGAAATACTTGGACAATATAATGACGTTCCAACGACAACTGTTTCGGATATTTTGTTCTTAATTGATACAGCTATCGATCTAGTAACGATCAAGAGAGAACAAGATGAAGGTTTAATCCTTCGTAACATTGCCTAATTAAGAGACATCGGCACTTCGAATTGAAGTGCCGATAATTGAATGCAGGCTCTGATTTATAATTTTTGAGTACCGTTTACTTAGACAATTAAAGATGCAATCTTTTTCACATGATCATGTCTAAATCTGAATATATGATGTTTTTAAAACACCCTGCTTGGTTGTGGGTAAAAAAACATGCAAAGGACCTGATCCCACCAGTAAGTCCTGAACTGCAAGCGCGTTTCGATGAAGGTAACCAATTCGAACCCTATGCGGAGGCTCTTTTCCCCGATCTTATTCGTTTGGGTTTCAGTGATTTTCAAAGTTACCTAGATTTACCTTATGAAACTCAACAGGCTTGGGATAATGGCGCCACAGTAGTCGCACAAGGACGCTACGAAAGTGGATCAATAACCTGTATTTCTGATGTGGTTAGAAAAGACGGTAGCGAGTATATTTTAACTGAAATAAAAAGCAGTACCCGTAAGAAAGATGAGCATATTTTTGATTTAGCGTTCCAAAGAATCGTACTCGAAGCTTGTGGATTCCCCATCAAAAAATGTGAGATTGGACACGTAAACTCTTCATATGTTCGTCAGGGTGAAATTGACTCAAAAGGCTTAGTGGCTTTCACGGATGTTACTGAAGATGTTCAAAAAAAATTAGAAAGCACTAAGGTTCGGATCAAACAAGCTTTGGATATCGCAAACAGCCCAAATATTCCTGACACAGCACCAGAATTGACGCGGTTGGGTGCTTATCAAGATTGGATGGAGATCAGGTTACAATTAGACCCACCACTACCCGAAAACAGTATACACTTTCTTCCATCTATGAACGCTAAAATAGCAACTAAGCTTTCAGAAAATAATATTAAATTTATCGATGAAATTACTGATCGCTCTTTCTTTAACAAAAATACCCAAAAATATTTAAGAGCCGTGGACCACGGAACACGAACCGTCGACAAAACAGCGCTGAACCTATTTCTCAATAAAATCAGATTTCCTGTGTATTATTTTGATTATGAAACATCAGGGGGATTACTTCCTATCTGGGATGGAACTAAACCCTACCAACAAGTCCCCTTTCAATATTCCTTGCATATTCAAAGAGAACATGGATCAGAAATTGAACATAAGGAATATCTACATCGCAATACAGAAAACCCAATGCCAAAACTTCTTGAGTCGCTCCGGAGAGATGTAGGAGATGACGGAACTATTTTATCTTGGCATGCATCTTTTGAAATTCAACAAAACGAAGCCATGGCAGAGATGTACCCAGATTATGCATCATTTCTAAATAATATGAACCTGCGTATGATAGACTTGAAAGAACCTTTTGCGGACGAGACAGTAGCTGATCCCGGGTTTAAAGGGAGTGCTTCAATTAAAGATGTACTCCCTGTTTTTAAACCAGAACTGTCTTATAGTGACTTAGATATTCAAAAGGGAGATGCGGCTTCCCGCCTTTGGAAAGAAGTTACGATAGAAAAGCCTAACAATAGTAATAGTAATAAAGTTTATTCAGACCTAATCGATTATTGTAAGCGCGATACTTGGGCTATGGTTGAAATTCATCGCGAGTTAGAAAACATGGTGAAGCAATAATTTTAGGTGAAACTCTTTTTAGAACATAAACTTAATAGTTACCCAAACACCCAAATAAAAATATTTTGCTGCTAACCACTGCTAGAAGTTCACCTCAAATCGCGCGCCTCCTAAAGAAGAACCACCCACAGAAATTCTTCCACCGTGGGCTTCTATTATTTGTTTACAAATAAATAGCCCAAGGCCCGAAGAATTCTTGATTTCAGCACCACCACTCCGAGAAGTATAAAATCTTTCAAAAATTAATTCCCTGGATCCCTCACTAACTCCAGGACCACTATCTTCAACAATCAATATAGGTTTTCTTCTCCATCTTTTATGGAGTTCGACTTTTATGTTTCCTTTTGGTTTAGAGAAAGAAATAGCGTTGTCTAATACATTCACCAAAACCTGACCAATTCGATCTGGCAAACCTAAAAATACAATGTTTTTTTGTATTTCAGAACTCAGTTGCAGATCAGGATGTTCATTACTGTCAATGTAGTGATCTAAAATTTCATTTACGGTTGTCGATAAATCAAACTTCTCACGAGCCTTTGTTACTAAATCATTATCAACAACTGCAGCTTCAGAAATTTCACTAATTAGCTTATTCATCCGAACAGCCTGCTCTTTAATTTTATCAATAGCCAGAGCGTCATCATCATCTCTAGCAGCATAATTTTCCGTCTGAGCAATGATACTCGCAATTGGATTTTTTAATTCATGAGAAACTTCGGAGGCAAAACGCTCTTTTTCCTCGAATAACAAGGACACCTGAGAGGTTAGTTTGATGAGATTTTTATAAAGCAATCCAACTTCATCTTTTCTGGCACTCAGCTTTCTATCTGTAAAACTCTTTAGTTGCGTAGTGACATCATCAGGAGTGAGATTTCTATCAAGACGTTTTGAAAGCCGCCTGATTGGGAGCGCGATAGAAAGAGCAAGCATTATCCCAAATATCAGCGTCAAACTGCTCATCCCTGCTAAGAAAGTAAGACGCGTATTATTTCTTCCAATATATGCTTCTTTGATCGAAAAATTTTTCCAAATTTCTACAATTCCAAGGGTTGCCGACTCTTCCCTGATTGGGACAACTAATCTAATTGTGTAGGTGTCCCCTTCGTTATCAAGAACCTCTACCTGGGGAAAAAATCGCGATCTGATTTCTACGATTTCCTCAGTTAAAATACGAGCATCCAGTAGAGGTTTATAAAAACGAAATAACCTGGAAGCTAAATTATCTGGTTCGGGTTCACTTTTTTTGCTCTTTACCGGTAATTCGGCAACTTCAACTTTTTCTAATTGTCTTCTCTCTTCTCCGTCAAAGTATTTGAAATAACCCGATAATTTTTCTTTCTGGTCAGATCTATAAATTCTGAGTTCATCATGGGTGAAAAGATTTCGATCATTTATTACATTCTCTATGCGGACAGCTTTTTCAAAATGTGAAATCTCTTGTATTTGGAGAATGGGTTTAACAATTTTTGCAAAAAAATTAGCCTGAAGACTAAGTTCGTTCTTTAGGCGATCAACCTCATTAGGAATATAATCATCAAATAAGAAAAAAAAGCTAAGTAGAGCTACATTAAAAAGGAGCAAAAGTCCTGCAATTTTTGAGTAGATACTTCTGAACATTATACCTTTAGCTTATACCCAAGCCCCTGAACGGTTCCGATAAGATCAGTCTTTTCGTCAACTTCACTGAATTTCTTTCTTATGTTGCGAATATGACTATCGATAGTCCTGTCTGAAACATGAACTGACCCATCATAGGCCGCATCCATTAATTGATCTCTTTTCTTAACCGCACCCGGACGTTCAGCAAGACTTATAAGAAGCATACACTCCGTGACAGTCAGGGATACTTCCTCGTCTCGCCACTTAACTAAATGTCGCTCCCTATCTATTACTAAATCGCTTACCTCAATAGGTTTGAGCGTTGGGACAATATTTGGCATATGTCTTTTCAATACCGATTTGATACGAAAAAGAAGAAGATGTTTGCTAAATGGTTTACCAACAAAGTCATCAGCTCCTAAAGTAAACCCAATAATCTGATCCTGTTCTTCCTGTTTACTGCTGAGAAAAATTACCGGCAAGTCTGGCCGAATGGCTCGAGAAGCACCTAGAAGCTCATAACCATTCATTTCGGGCATCTTAATATCGAAAATAGCGAGATCAAATTCCTGTGTGCGAAGAAGCTCTAATGCTTTTACCGGATTATCAAAAGCTCTCACACGATAGCCCTCACCACTCAGCATCTCTTCTAAAGGAGCAAGAATACTTTCTTCATCATCAACAATTAAAATTTTAGTCATTTTTTCCTCGTTCACATACTTGGGTGACTGAAAAAAGGTTCTCAAGCAAGATATTTATAACCATCTGCACGGCTTCTGCACAACGTTTCATAAGATCTCGATAAAAGCATCATTCAGCCTGCATACCTTACTCCTAAGTTTATTTTACAGGTCGTAAGAGCCTCAGAGCAGGTGTGATTGCTCCCCCCAGTAAGGCTTCGTTCTCCCACCTTACCGGGGGTCATTTAAAGGAAGAAGAAATGTTAATTTTAGCCATGTTGGCCCCAGCACTCACGTTACTGTTTTACATATTCGTCATGGTATTCATGAAATGGTAAATTCAACACATATAATACTCTATTTTAAGTTAGTTATTTTTGGACTTTCCACCCTGCAAGGCACCTCTTTGTCGGCATCAACCAATCCCAAAATGCTTATATTTGATGGTCTTGCCAAGTACGCTGACCGACTAGAAATTTTACCATCAGATGACTGCTCTTCTTTTGAAATTAGGTCTTGGGGGCGAATTGTAGATAAAAAAAGCAACCTTTTGTCACCGAATGATATAGTAAATTTAAAGTTATATTCTGGTAATATAAATGTTGTTCGAATTGCAAAAGTGCTCAGTATTTCCAATCAGATAGATGAGAAATTTGATGTAGTTTATCTAAGTTTTGGGAATTGGTCTTGGGACACCAAAAAATTATTTAAGGACCTTAAAATTAGCTCTCTAACCGTTCTGCATGATGATGGCAAAGCTAACATTGAAAGTAATAGTTGGCAGCTGCCTGACCTGCCTGAGCGCCTTAAAAGGCTAAAGCAAAATTGTAATTTAAAATTTGGGGAGGTTTAAATGCGCCTATTTTTTTCAGTATTTTTAATAAACAGCTTTTTAGCAATATTTCTTGGAATGCTTGTTTTGGAATTAACTGAGCAAATTTTAGAGTATCTTTTTGGAACTTTTTTCTTTGCAATAATTTCAACTCTGGAGTCAATTATAAGCACTCTTAGTACAACAACTTAATAGTCTTTGGGGGATACCACTGTGCGTAAATATTTTATTTTTCTATCTGCAATAATTTGTCTTTTTTTCTGTAATTCAGTTATCGCCTCAGAAACTGGAAAGTTTATGAGCCTCGACGTGATTAAGGTGACAGATGAAGTAAAAATTCCGGCTGGTTATACTGTCAAGTTCCTTGGAGTGATAGACGTTCCAAAGAACATCGCCAGCAGCGGACGCTTAGCCACTTTTCAGTATAATGATCAAATTTATACTGCCGATGCAGCACTTTTTGAACGTGTTATCGAAGATAATTATTTTTCACTTTCCCCTCCTCGTTCCTTTGACATTGGGTCAAGCGCATCTGTTTGCACGACATTGACCTTTGCAAGAAGTGGCGATGTTGTTGATTTATCGAAAACCAATATCAATAACTTCATTCAAGTAAAAAGGAACAATAAAATTGAAACTGATTATTCGGTTTTAAAACCAAAAAATTCAGATGGTTATTATCGCGAGAGCACAGATTTCTGTATTACCGGCCTTAAGCATTCGACCCCATACAAAATTTCTGTACTCCCTGGATTAAAAGCTCGCGAACGCACGACATCAAGAAATTTATCCGCGACTATCTCAATTGCAGCAAAGACTGCGGATATGAAATCAAGTATTCAAACAGATCCATCAAAAAACATACTTGCAAATAGATACGGATCAGTTGTTCCGATCAGCGTAACAAATGTGAGCAAATTTGATGTATCACTTTATCGAATAGATCTGAATTCTCTGAGTTCATACTCAGACATTTTTCGTAGTTTAAATCAAAGCAAATTGCGTCGGCTGAAATCCTTTTGGGGAGAGCATTTAGGAACAAAGAGTATCGAAATAGAAAGCCAATTAAATATAACGGAGAAGGTTAATCTAAACCTTGATCAATGGTTGAGTGATGAACAACCTGGATTATTTGTCGCTACTTTTGAATCCGAAGAATTGGATCGCGACTATTGGGACCCTATTCCCACTCAATGGTTCATGATTTCAAATATAGCCACACAAGTTTTCAGTGGGCGCAAAAATACTGACGTATTCACTACACAATTTGAAACATTGGAGGCCATTAACGATGCTTCTCTAAAAGTCATCGCAAAAAATAATAAAATTCTCTTTCAAAAAGACTTGAGTTCAGATGGCCACATTAAAATACCAAATCAATATTTAAAGGGTTCTGGGGGATTTGCCCCAGAAATAGTCATAATTTCATCTGAAATTGAGGGGACGACGATCCTAGACGCCACAAGTCTAAATAAAAAACCTCGGATCTTAGAGGGTGGTATTTCGAAAAACTATGATCAAGACGTTTACCTTACAACCGACAGAAACATATACCGACAATCCGATACAATAAACTTATTTGGAACAGCACGAAAGTTAGATCTGAAACCAATTCCAAATGAAACCTATTCCATTACTTTGAAAAACCAATCAGGTGACGAGTTCAATAGACAACAGATTGACACGAACGAATTTGGTGTCTTTTCAGCAAATATTGGCTTACGAGCGAGTTATCCTTTAGGCAACTACACGATCAATGTTGAAAAAGTAGATGGAACCATTCTTGCAGCCCATAAGTTGTCGATTGAGGATTTTGTTCCTTTAACAATTGAACCTAAGCTATCAGCCGTAAATGAAATCTGGAAATTAGATCAACCAGAAAATATTACGTTGAAAGCCGAGTATTTTAGTGGTGGTCCAGCTGCTGGATTAGATGCAGAATTAATATTCAAGCTTAAACCACAAAGGAAACATTTCTCAGACAAGCTAAAGGGCTATATCTTTGGGCAATCTAAGTTCGATAACGATTATGATCCCGTACCACTTCAACAAAGCCTTTCTAGCAGTGGATCTTTGGATGCAACTATAGATAATAAATTCAACCTTCTTTCGAGAAATTTGTTCAATGTTTCCCTTGAGGGTACTGTATTCGACGTAGGTGGAAGGCCTAATAAAACGAGATTAACCGTTCCACTTGATACCGAGACAACTTATGTTGGTTTGCAACCTGCCTTCGAAAATCGGGTAGATCAAGGTTCGGTAGCACAATTTGATATCGTCAACATAAATCGAGCTGGAGAAAAGCTAAAGTTAAGCAATATTTCCTATGAAGTTAAACGCATTATCTATGACTATAATTGGTATTATAATAACGGTTGGAGATGGCGTCGTATCCGCGTTGACCACGAAGTTGTAGAAACAGGAGATGTGAAACAAGCACGCCTCAGCCTCAAGTCTGGATTGGACTGGGGACGGTACGAAATAACCATCAAAAACCAGGAAGGCTTTCAAACAGATTTTGAATTCTATGTCGGTTGGGGGGCAGATACCAAGCCAGCGTCAGAACCAGAAGAATTGGTCGTTTTTTATGATAAAAACACCCAATCAATCAAATTCAATGCACCCTTTAGCGGAAAGACAAAAGTTGTCCTAGCTGACCATGATATTCTTACAACCAAAACTTTTGATGTAGCCAAGGGAACGACTGAGATGCACTTCCCAACAGAGGGTATTAATGAACCTGGCGCTCATATTCTTTTATCTCTCACAAGATCAATTCAGGAAAACACAGAACACCTGCCTCAAATAGCCGTTGGCAAAACATGGGTCGAAAGTCTTTCTGAAAATCGGCGCATTGATGTTAAATTTAACTCTCCGCAGAATTTACGCTCGACAGAAAAAATATTAACGGAGTTTACGGTTTCTCAGAATAAAGGTTCAGCCATAATATTTTTGGTTGATGACGGTATTCACGCGGTAACTGAGTACAAAAATCAGGACATAGAAAATCACTTTTTTGCAGAAAGAGAATTACAACTCGGTTTTCTAAGCAATTTTGGACAACTCATTCAGCAAGACAAATCCCTACCAGCCTTTAAAATGGGAGGGGGTGACGAACTCTCTGCAAAACTTGCTAATATTGAGAAATCGGACTTTTTCGATACCGTTGCGCTCGCAAGCCCCCTACTTGATGTTATTGATGGCAAGATTTCCTTTGAGTTCGATGCGGCAAATATGGAGGGACGCTTTAGAGCCGTCGCAATGATCGTTAACGGTCAGGGCTTAGGAATGGCCACCGAAGAAATTACTGTTCAAGATCCAGTCAGTATAGATATCTCACTTCCGCGCTTCACAGCACCTGGCGACCTGATATCAGGCAAAATTAGACTTCGTTCTAATTCTTTTGAAGGAGAACTGGAATTAGTGAGATCCGTCGGGGATCTGGAACTAAAAAACACAATTGCCCTTACTCAAGGCTCTAGCCAGGATCTACTCATCCCTCTTCAAGTCGAAAGTTCAGGGAAAATTCCCATCAAAATAATGGCGAAATATGCAGATCAGAGAATTTTCCGTTCATTTGAACTCGTTTCTCGTGCTCCAGTATATCCGACAATGGAATTGAGATCATTTAACCTTGAAAAAACAAACTGGTTAGGCAGAAGTAAAACGCAACTGCCACGATTAAATGCTAAAGAAATAGATGTAGGGGCAGCTGATACGACCGTTGAAGTATCGTTAATGCCGTCTGTGGGCATTAATCTCAAACAGGCCGTGAGCGCGCTTAATCGTTATCCATACGGATGTATTGAACAAACAAGCTCTGGTCTCAGAGGAGTGATTGCCTTTGCACAAATCAATGGCGCCTACCCTGACACTAAAACAAAGATAAATGCTGGCATTAATAGAATAATTAATAAGCAAAAAAATAGTGGGGCTTTTGGCTACTGGGGGAAATACAGTTCTGTTTATGAACGATTTCAACCCTATGCCCTTGAGACACTTCAACTGGCACTTCCCTATGCAGAGGATCAAGAACGGATATTAAAGGCAATTTCCAAATCCCTAGAATATATTTATCGCTCAGATTTCACAGATACAGGAGACAGGCTCTATGCTTATGGATTACTAGCAAAATCAGGATACGAAGTGACTTCCCGCATCCGATATGAGTTGGATAGAATTCTGGAAACAAAACCTTCAAATATTGATAACAAAATATATGATCAACTCATTTTATCTTATTGGGCAGCCTCAACAATTAACGACGACAAACGTATGGGGGAAATAAATAATATTTTCACCGATTTAGTATTCGAATATGACCAAACCGAAAATACGAATATAAGACGGGGTTCATTTTGGTTTGACCCCTCATCAATCAACATGTCTAAATCAAAAAGCTCACGGTTTCATTCTCAGAAATATGGTTATCTCTTAGCAGATATTCCTGAAAGATATCTCACTCCAGAGATATTGAGCACACGTAAACTGACAAAGGACTACCTTTCTCAGCAAACTTTTCGTTCAACGTTAGATAACGCAAAACTTGTTGCACTTTATGCTGTAGAAAAGGAAACACTTAGTGATATCGCCATCCAAGTTGATGGTCAAAAAATAACACTTGGTAAGGATGGCGTACTTCCACTTTCAAAAGAGCAAATAAACAATGGTTTCGAGCTTAAACATAATAGTGAATTATCCCTGTCATTAAATGCAGAACTAGTGGGTTCGCCAAAAAGTAGTTTAATGGTTGATAATGGATATTCTCTCGAAAAGTGGTGGTTTGATGCCAACGGTGAGCTTATTGACAATGCCTATTTGAATGCTGAGCAAGGACAATTATTTACTGTTGTTATCTACGCCAAAAAAACATCACGTTCGAACGGAGGCGATTTACTCCTAACAGATCTTCTTCCAACAGGTTTTGAAATTGAAGATGCCTCTTTGACGGAACCCTACCTAGATTCAGTAGGCATCTATGAAGAGAATAATTTGGATCCTGACTACAGAGCCAATCTTGACGATCGCTTCATCGCACATTTCGAGGATGGTCTCCCAAGAAGGAAAGGTGTTCTTATTTCTTATGTCGTTCGTGCTGCTTATGCGGGTGAGGTGCGCATTGGGGGTGCACACATTGAGCACATGTATGAACCTGATCAAAATGGTCGCTCCGGGTCAATTAGAGGGATAGTTTTGGAAAAATGATGCGAAAATTATTCTTCACTATTCTGTCAGGTTTATTTCTTACTTTAATGTTGGTCGCATTAATTTTTGTATGGAGGTCACCTGATCTTGGAAGATTAGCAGATGTATCCCAAGTCCTCCGTGGAGATGGACAAGAAATTATTAATTTGAGGCTCACAAATAGTGGTCACTGGCGCGAACCTGCCAAATTGGAGCGAATAGATCCTCAGCTAATAAAAATGCTCATCGCTTACGAAGATAAAAGATTTTGGCAACATTATGGCGTTGACCCTCTAGCCGTCATGAGAGCAGCAATTAGCTTAGCAAAAAGTGGCAAAATAAAATCAGGCGCTTCTACATTAACAATGCAAACCGTAAAGTTAATGCACCCTGAACTTCGCAAAAGGTCTTTCAAGAATAAGTTATCCCAAATGGCAGAGGCAATCCGTCTTGAGGCGCATTGGTCCAAAGAAGAAATACTTGAAGCTTACTTTACGCTTGCACCCTACGGAGGAAATATTGAAGGAATTGAGGCCGCAACGGAGGCTTGGTTTCAAAAATCTCCAAGCCAACTAACATTTACCGAGGCGGCTTTACTTGTTGCTCTTCCTCAATCACCGGAACGTCGTCGGCCAGATCTATTCCCCGACGCGGCCTTTGAAGCCAAATCAAAAGTGTTAGAAGTTATCAAAGACAGGATAGGATTAGACCCCAAAAAACTTGAAGAATTAAAAAAAGAACCCCTACCCGTTAGACTATCAAAAACCAAATCAATATCACCGCATTTAGCTGATAGATTACAAACAAAGGCACAAACAAGTTTTAAAACAACGATTAATCCTTCTTGGCAACGAGAACTTCTCTCCATTTTAAGAACATCGGCAAAAAGCTTCGAAAAACCAATCAATCTTGCAGCAATCGTTGTTGAACGCCGCAGTGGCCTGGTAAAGGCTTATGTAGGATCCTCTTCATATATGGACGTAGAAAGAAAAGGTGCAATTAACTACCTCAGGACATTGAGAAGCCCAGGCTCAACCCTAAAACCATTAATTTATGCGAATGCTTTAGAGAGACAAATAATCGATGAAGGTCACATATTTAACGATAGTCAATTTCAAAGGGGGGCCTACATACCAGCAAACTTTGATAAAAAGTATAATGGCAAAGTAACCCTCAAAGAAGCCCTGAATAGATCACTAAATATATCTGCTATAGAAACTCTCGAAATGATAGGTGCAGAACAGTTTGAAAATAAACTGAGGACATTTATTTCTGAGGACATTGGGCAGACCAAAAACGCAGGACTATCACTGGCTGTTGGAGGCTTTTATTTAAGCCCCGAAAAACTTTCGGAAATCTATTTAGAAATGGCTGATCCAGGCTTTAATAGTCAATTGAAGTTTACTTATGACGATGACCCAACACAATCTTCACACCTTATAAATTCAAATACCTCTGAGCAGATCTTAAGACTGATGTCCCAAAGAAATCACAAAGGAAAAGTCGAGGTTTTTAAGACGGGGACCTCCCACAATAGGCAGGATGCTTGGGTGGCAAACATATTCGAAAACCATCTAGTAATAGTATGGCTAGGAACACCTGATAATGAAAATACTCAAATTTTAACGGGTAGAAGTGCTGCTTTGCCTATTTCTAACAATATTAAGCTTGCTTTAGGTCTAATACAGCCAAAGATTAAACAAGACTATAAGATTGAGGCAAAAAACTCATTTCCACTTAAAAAATGCAGTAAACTCATCCAATATCCAGAAAATGGAGAATGGATTAGAGGAACCAACCTTGCTGTTTCTGTGAGCGGCAATTCTGAAGCTGAATGGTATATCAACAGTACCAAGTTATCCGACATTCACAATCAAATAATACTCAAGAATGAGGGCATCAATAAGATCACGGCAGTGCTTGGTGAGTGCCGAGAAACCAATGAAATTTTCTTTCAAAATGCCGTCTTAAACTGACTTAACCGAAAGCTTCCAAAGGTAATGTGAATAGTAAGGGTGAAACCAATTTAGATCTTGCAATGCTGTAAAAATTGCCTCGTCTACATAGAGGCGTACCCCATAAGCGTTGAACACACTAAGTTTATAGTTGTTTGAATACTTAACATCTATTGTTATTCGACATTCGACTTCATAGTCTTTGCCCACATTCTTATAATTTAGAAATAGCCCTCCACCAGCAACCGCGAGGGCTACTCTATAATCGTCCATACTATAAGCTTTTCGATTGTCTTCATCCCACTTTAATGGGATTCTATTAGATCGCTTGGGTAAGGTTCCCGATCGCACTCCCAAAGTGTAAGTTTCTATAATATTTGAGATATGAGACGATCGCATTGCAAAAGAGGAATTAAATGTTTGATCTTGTCCTCTTGGGTCCATTAATAAAAGCGTCTCAATAGCCACTTCTGGAGCAAAAATAGCAAAGCCAACAATTGCCATAGAAATATTACCTAGATAAATACCAACTCTATCGGTTGTGCTAAGAGCTTGCGGACCTTCTGACCTAATAAGCGTACCTAAATGGTCCATTCTATTACTAATTTTATTAAAGGTAATCGGAAGAGTTATGACCCCTAAAAACAGCAGAGTGATCAATAGTCGAACATGCTTAGTCCAGATTGATACCAGCATAATCATAAGCAGTATAGCCAGCCACCAAATATGCCATAGCCCACAAGTAACAGCAAAGATTACAAAGACGAAAGAAATGAAAAGCTTAAAAACAGAGTTTAGGATCATTTTAACGCCTCAAGAATTCCATTAGAAAAAGGCCCAATTTATCTTGGGCCCTTTGCTTTGCTCATGTAAAAATTAAGTTTTTACAAAAGAATAAAAATTGCCGTGAACGCAAATTGGATTAATCCATCTAATTGTTCTTTGAAAGTTGGCTGAGACTGGTCGCTCATAACCTCAGTGCCAGAAGCAACCTCAACGGTATCGGCGATCACGCTGGCTGTGGCTTGAATTTCTTCAGGCATAACGCCAGCAACAGCTGAAATTGCAAATAAGGTAAATATAGAAGTCGAAATTAATAGTTTCATAGTTTTATCTCCGTTGACCCAAGCTTTTTAGAACCAGCAGCAATCACCGCCTGGGGGAGAGTGATTACTGCTGGCGCGGAGACAACCGAGGAAATTGTCATGCCTCTCGCTACTCGACGGTTTCGCCTCCGTCGCAAAGATATATGGCACTATAATTTGCAGCTAAAATTGAAGTTTAGTGATTATATGTGAGGTGTTGTGCAAAAGATTTGCAGAATTACATTTTGGTAAGAAATAAGTTGGATTTGAATATCAATTTCCTCAGTTTTTTCTTCAAAAAAATATTTCTTATAATTAGATAGACTGTGAGTACCGGCCAGATGATAACAAATAGCCAGACATTAATTTCCTCGTAAGTTATTCCCAGAATGGAAGCCAAATCTACCAGAGCAATTACACAGATTTTAAAAATCAGATCTATCCAGTAAATGCCACTCTCGCCCATTGTATTAAAAGCGTTCACATATTCAGAATTTATCATTGGCAAAGCCTCCTTCTAGCTCATTTGGCAAAAGTTTGAAAAATTAAAGAGGTGGAATAACCTGCGGTTCAAGTTCAGGATGCTTATCGAGCCAGACATATGTTTCTTTCCCGATTTCCATTATTTGGGCATCGGTTAGCTCTTTCTCAATTTCCTTAGCGAATTCTTTGGGCTCTTTATCGCCAACCTCACTGGGTTTTAAAATACTAGCTAATGAAAACCAGAAATAGGATTTAGTAAAATCTATTTCAATTCCCAGCCCATCACGGTGCATGATGCCCAAATAAACCATGGAATTTATGTTTCTGTGTTTTGCAGACTCTTCAAACCAGAATTTAGCCTTATCAAAATTCTGTTCTTCAAGGCTTCCCTCCAAAAAGGAAACACCGAGTATTTTCATTGCTACAGGATTATTCTGATCTGCTGAAATATTGAGATATTTTTCAAAGTTATCTAAATCGCCAAATTCAAGATATACCTTCGAAAATAACAGGTTTGCTGTTCCATTTCCATCATTTGCATGTTTCCAAACATGCCTTAATCCCCGATCAAAATCACCCTGCCCAATTTTTTCAAATATTTCGATAAAACTCTTGTCTTTAGCCACTGCTAAAGGAACACCTGAAAAACAACTTAAAACTGCTAAAATTGTAAAAACCCACCGCCATCGCATTGCTCTTATTCCCTAAATTTAAGATGAGCTTTGATTGCAAGTTTTTGTGAATTTATGATGTTTAATTTGTGATAATTTGTGCAGTTCTCAATTCTTAAACAATGCACCCAAAAGTCCAGTATTGACTGTCTGAACCAAACATCTTATGGGATTATTGAGGCTTTTAATCTTCAACTTGTGCGCCTTGCCATAATGGCTAAAGCACTAAAGCGGAGGAGTTTCCGTTATGGCTAAAATAATAGCATGGTATCATGCTGGCAAAGACGACCCTATCTATTCAGGTAGTTTTACTTTCACCTCTCATCCAAAAATTCAGAAGTATGACGATAAAAATATTTCCGAACAAGAAAGTAATGATGGGGATAAATCTGATGGATAGACGTTCATTTCTAATTGGTGCAGGCTCCATCCTAACATCTGCATATCTAGATAAAGCAAACTGGTATTTGCGAAATAAAAATGCGGTTGTTCCCTTAGCAAATCCAGATGAAGCGGTTTCAGAAATTTTCTTTGTAAATAATGGCTACGAATATGAGCTTTTTTTCGACACTCCAGAATTTGATGTACCAGAACTTACAAACAGGGAAGCTTTAGATCGTTACGGGTGCTTCAGCGTTCCAAAAGGATCAGTAATACCCTTGAGTACGTTTAAAGATATTTACGATAATTTTGGCATTCGTCCAAAGGAACTCGATGAATATGTTCAAGACGATTATTTTTTTGAATGCTGGGCTAGGAGAGATAGTAATAATGCTAGAGTTTATAATTTTCTATATGACTTAGACCTATTTGGTTCAAAACATGCTAACGGCCTTCGCAGAGGTGATCTAAGATTTATAGATGGATATCATCCGGGAAATAGTTACCTTGGTGTTATTTCAAATGATCCCGTCACGGCTAGTCTTTTGCAAGCAAGGTTGCAGGAATTAGGGCACAAGATTTCGGTAGAAATAGTAGATAAAACCAGTTCTTAAAAATTAAACTTTAGGTGCCTTATAGGGCGCCTAAAGTACCAAAGTGGAGGTAATCATGTCAAAACAAACAAATCCGAAATTTCAATCAATTGCGGCTAGAGAGAAGTATGATCAAGAATTTTCTCAAGCTATGAAACTAAAATTAAAGCTTAACCGAGAAGGTCGATTAGAAGCATTAAGAAGAAGTTTTGCAGAAGAAACTGTTAAGCGTCATACCAAAGCTGATATAGAGGAGATTATGAGGGCAATGAAGGAAATGGGTTTTTGACATTAGTTTAGAGGAGATAGTTGGACAGTATTAAGTAGTAACTTAATACATGTCACCTCTTAATGTAGAAAATTATGTAGATGCTTTAAAAAAAACGTGAAAAACTCTTCACTAAGTTGGTTTGGGCAGTGCTACCCGTACTGCCCTGATCGAATTTTCACTCTTTACTTGATTATCGTGAAGATCATTTAAATAAAGCCAAAATTGTAAAATTTCACTGTGAGCCTAAAACGGGATATCGTCGTCGCCTATCGATGAGTTAGTCTCATTCTCGGTTTGATTAAGATCTTGGTCTCCATTTGTTTGCCCATTGTGAGCACCCATGCCATCTTTGGAAACCTTCCATGCCTTAACATCAGTGTACCAGCGTCCGTTATATTCTCGACTCTCTAAGTCTACCGAAACTTCTACGGAGTCGCCCTGTTTGAGGTTGAACTCTCCAATCTTATCTCCCCAAGCCATAAAACAAATCTTTTTAGGGTAATTGGAATCAGTCTCTAAAACATATTCCTGCTTTCGCCATTCACCA
The DNA here is from genome assembly GCA_902554705.1 of Paracoccaceae bacterium. GTDB lineage: Bacteria > Pseudomonadota > Alphaproteobacteria > Rhodobacterales > Rhodobacteraceae > Salinivivens. Next base: position 8,650 of record CACDPP010000003.1, on the reverse strand, counting down.
TTTGCAGACTGCCCAGACTTTTCTGGTAGAATTTCAACAATTTTTCCTTTGATTTCCACTAGTGTAACCTTCCTTGGCAATATTAAATACTTTGATACTCATCTTCTAAGTTGATCTTTAGATCACATTAGTTCGCTAATCAATTAAGTCTCTCAGTGACTTTAGAAACGCACTTGCAAGTATATCGGCATCGTCCTTAGTTAAATTACGGGTATACCTTTCGTTGATTGTTATATGACACCAAGGTGTGATCGCAAAACGAGTCAAAGTGGACTTCAAAGGACGCCCCTCTTCCCGACCAAGCCTTTTAAGCCCATCGTAGACAGCATCATCGTTTTCCATAAAATATTTTTTATTTCTACAAAAAAAACAGTCTTTATTTTGATAGGAGCAAATGTAAGGATTGGAGTGGAAAAGGAAATTAAGTATGTCCAGCGTGAACAAAGTAATATGCTACGTCTAGAACCAAAAGTTATGGAACCTGTGCTAGAAATCCTCCTGAGCGCAGTCAATCGCCAAAATATCGTCGAATTTCATCCAGAGCAGAACAAATAAATTAAAGGATAAAAAATGGAATTCATTCAATCTAACATTAATCTATTAGGGTTTCTTGTGGTGATCTTACTTTTGGTTGCACTTCTTGTAAATAAAAGGTCAGCAAAATCAAATTCTGATGTCACGTCAAACGAAACTGGAACCCCACAGGACTTAGCAACTGCTAAGGAAACGGCAGCCCGCGCGACCGCTTTGGCAGAAGAACGCAAAAACGAAATCGAGCGCCTTAACGGTGATCTTTCGAAATTGCGTTCCAAGATTGACGAACTGAATACGGATGCACGCAAGCAATCTAATGAAATCACTCAGTTGCGCGCAAACAGAGAGGCAGATCAGCGATCTGCTCAAGAAAAAATCGATATGCTTACTCAGTTGCGGGATGATATGGAAATAAAATTTAAGAACTTGGCAGAAAAAGCTCTTAAAACGCAAGGTGAAACTTTTTCAAAGGCTAATATTGAAAAACTTGAAGCCACTTTAACCCCTTTAAAAGAACATGTTGGTCATTTTGAAAAAGAACTTCGACAAGTACACGAAGAAACGGTGAAAGACCGTGAACGTCTAAAAGCAGAAATTGCACAACTCTCGAAACGATCCGAAGCTATATCACAGGAAGCCATATCACTAACAAAAGCTCTCAAAGGTGATACCCAGTTGCAAGGTGCTTGGGGCGAGATGATCCTCGAAAACATCCTAGAGCGCTCTGGTTTGCGCGAGGGAGAGGAATACGAAACACAAGCTCACCGAACTGGAACAGACGGTGAAAGACTGCGCCCAGATGTTGTAGTTAGAATTCCTGGGGGTAAAACACTCGTAATTGACAGTAAAGTCAGTTTGGTTGCGTACAACGACGCAGTGAATGCTGAAACAGATGAAACTGCATTTGCTGCGCGAAAGCGTCACCTAACATCGATAAAAAATCATATCAATAATCTTTCAGCAAAAGGCTATCATGCGGCAGAAGACTCTTCGGTCGATTACGTCATATTATTTGTTCCGATCGAAGGCGCACTTTCAGAGGCACTGCGTGAGGACCCTAATTTAGCGGACTATGCCTTGGAAAGAAATATTACAATTTCAACTCCTACAACGCTTATGATGGCGCTCAAGACCATTGCGAACGTATGGGCAGTAGAGAGACGAAACAAAAATGCTGAATTAATCGCGGACCGTGCTGGTAAATTATACGATAAGGTGGCTGGATTTATTCAAAGTATTGAAAAAGTTGGGGAACGCCTTAGCATGGCACAGGATTCATATGACCAGGCCTTTAATCAACTTTCAAAAGGACGTGGTAATGTGATTTCGCAAGTCGAAGCATTAAGAACCCTAGGAGCGAAATCAACCAAGCAAATTACAACTGAGTTTGACGATACGGAAACAATACAAATCACTCACGAAGAAGAATAAATAAATTTTATTTAGGGAAAAGGGAGGTCAAAAGCTGCTTCATATGGACCAAGGAAATTTTAAAGGTTTTCCCAAATTTTGCTGAAGAGCGATGGCACATGCGTACATACCGAGCATAGATGGAACGGCATCCCCTATCCACTTATTTAAATTTTTCCTAGTCGTAGTCTTATTTGAAAGTTCAAAATTGTAAGTATCAGGGAAGCACTGAATTCGAGCGGCTTCATGTGGAGTGATCAATCTGTTGCGCTCAGGGTGGATAAATCTGCCCTGACCTGGTGTTCCTATCCCAGTGGTCAATGTAGGCGAGGGCTTATCTCCATGCATTCTTCCATAAACAGCGGTATAAGTCGTTCCATTTTTATGGCAGTCTGGTCGTTCGGAGTTATCCAGATCATAAGCATTATTCTCAAACATCCAGTCGATTCTTCTTTGTGTCTCACTTGAGCCTTTTGGAACAGAGTCAAACACACTCTGACCAAGTTTATCCTCAAGGTCTCTTATGGCCCATAAAACGCTTTTTTCAGGACGTTTTAAACTTTCAACTGAACTATCAATCACCCTTTGGAAATCTTCCAAATTTCCAAAATCCTTTACGGCAATCAAAAAATGCCTTGATCTTGTCTGGGCACCACCAAGTTGGTTCATTTTTAATATTTTTTTACCAACACGATATCCAGAGTTTTCTAAAATTTCTTTGGCAATCTTAACTACATCGCCGTAAGCAGACTGAACTGTCGGAACATTTTCTATAACGACGCCTTTAACATCTAGTGCAACAGCGATTGCTGCTGTTGCAACATATAAATCGTTTCGAGGGTCATTTCGTCTAGTAAAATTGTTAAGATTTGAATGACCTTGGCAAGGGGGACCAGCGATAAGCAAATCGACTCCTTGGGACTGCGCCAAAACATTATTAATAACTGAGGGTTCGTAAGCAAATGTTGCTCTACTATTCTTGATCCTAATTCTATAATCAACCAGGTCTGCAACACTACAATTTAAAGCATTTTTCACATTTAAATTTTGTCTGTAAACTTCAACAGCATCTGTATCGGCATCTATCACACAACGAAATTCTGCTTTTTTTTCTATAAATGAACTTGCCAGCTGGGCACCAAGACCTAGCCCTCCGGCACCACAAAACAAATCTACTATCTCAATTTTTGAATTAAATTGATTTTCTATTTTCTTTTCACCACGGATGAACGAATGCCACCAATCATAAAATTCGTCTGATATTCCGTTATTTTGGTTTGCTGAAAGAAAACCACCGTCTACTTCTACTTGTTCCATTTTTTCCTTCGCTGTCGCTCGTGCTCCCAAACTTATGACTTATTTTTGCCCACTCGTTTTCTAGATAGCTGTAGGCTTGTTCTTCTGACAATACATCTGAGTTAATATTAGCATAGGAACGCTTTAATGCTTTTACAAACTCTCGAATTTCAATCTCTTTTTCACCCTTAAGCCGAGCTGGACTATCTGGTCCATTTGGATACTGAAACTTAGCAAAAGCAGCAAAAACATTCCAGCTTTCAGTGTATTTTTGCCTAAAAGTATGGCTTCTCCAAAACTCCACATCTCCATATTTTGTGTACTCGTATGGATCATCAAGTTTTTCATTGAATGATATTTCGCTCCTTACCCAAAGTCTGAAAAAGAGAGACTCTTGAGCGTTTTTTTTACAAAAATTTAATATATCAGGAATGGGGCTCCTCTTGGTGAATGGATACCTCTGTAATATTAAATTTTTGCCAGGTACAATTGCTATCCAACTCCAAAAATCAGGATCCATTAAAGCTGGTGACTCAGGAAATTTTCTATGAATTATCTCAGAGCCTCTTTTTTCAAATTCAATGTTGGTAGATGCCTTTGAAAAAGCCTTTTCTAAATCAGAAACTACACCCCCAACTACATCAATCCAGTCAAAAGCAGTTACATCCTCTTTTTCATCAATTTTAGGAAAACCAGGAGTATCAACTCTGGAGTCATCAGCTTCTTTAGAAGCATTCTTCCAGTCTTTCCACCACCGGATAGCGTTATTTTGAGATATTGCAGGATAAGACATTATAACTTCTCCAAAGAATTAGTCAGTCTAACACTATTACAGACTAGCGCTCTCAATTTTAAAGGATCTTTAAAAAGCTTTGTTAGCTCTCTACTTTGATTTTCGCCCTCCAAGCCCAGTTGTTTTGCTATTCTGGCAATAGGAGAGCCTTTTTGGATTTCACCGCTAATATCAAATTCTTCTGCAATCGTGTGGAGTATGCCACAAATTATTTCATACTCCATAATAGCCAATAGCCCTCCACTAGTTCTGTTTGCTCGCATGGAATCTAGAATTTTCTCAGAAACATAAACCAGAGCAAAACTATCTTCTTCTTCCATTAATTCATTAACATTAACTAAAAGATCTACATGTAATAACGAATGTTTTGGTAAGTTATTTCGCTCTAAAATTTCTTCAGTCAGAGGACGGATGTCAAAAGACGAATTAAGAATTGGGCGCTTAAACTGAAAGGTCTTTTGACAAACCCAGCTACCAATTAAAGAAGGCCAGCCACTTTTTGCTTCTATACCTTTAGAAAGGCATAGACTTAAGATTATATCAAAGTCTCTATCACGTGCATACTTTGGTAGCTCATCTTCTCTGATCACAATTTTGTCAGGAAGCCCAATGGAAGCTTCCCAAACGTTGTACACTGATTTTTTCATTTTCATTGGATCTCTGATTACTAATATCCAAGAAAAGCTTTCTGTATTATCAACAAGGACTTCCGCTACTTTTTTGTTTTCCACGTTGGGGATAATTTCAATTACAACTTCTTCAAAATCAGGTTGCTCAATAAAAAGATTTGTTTCTTCACATGGTTCACCTCCAGCTCGGGTCGATATTTTTATATTTTCAAGTACCGCATTTAGAGCACCCAGTGCAAAAAAAGGTCGAAGCTCTTGGGGTTCTGTCCTCGTCCAGCTCATTTATTTGCTATCCTCTGACATTGATGAAACTTCTGGAATAAATTTTACTGTCCAACCTGGGTCATATCTTTCACTTTTGAATGATATTTTTGTCTTGGAGCCTTTGCTAAGATACGCGACCAGGTTGTTTTCTAATTTCTTTATGTCAGGAGCATCTTCAATATTTATTGGAATTGGGTCTATTTTAGAAACTTTATCTTCATCGACTATTGCGCATACTAACTTAACTTCCACATCAAGAAAATCTTCCTCGTAGTCTGACTTTAAACCTAAACTTAGAAATCCTTCTATCCTATAAAAATTTTCTTCTTCAACTATTGCTACATGACGTTGTATCGTCACTGGTGTTTTTGGTTGGTCGGGTCCTTTTCTTTGTGATTTTCCTGTATTACCAAACCATTGCGAAAGACTTCGTTCGAGGTGTGTCATTCTTTTCTGCGATGGATCCTCAGCTGGTCTGGCGGAGACCTGAAAACTTTTAAGTGCCGCCCAAGAGTTATCGAGAAGCTTTCTAATTATTTCGCCCTGACCTTGTTCCAGTCGATTGGCATGCTCCGCCCATCGGTCATGCTCCAAAGGTTCAGATGCTTTAAGCATTTTATTATAGTCTTTTGCAGCTATAAAAACTCCAGCCACTGGCGGCGTTCCGAATGAGCGTTTTGCAAAGTATTCTACAACCATTAACGGGGACCGCATTAATGCAATCTGGTCGCGATAATCGCTGTTTGAATCTATGTCTGAATCTAATTCCTCGTCAATGACTTGTAGACCGACGGTGCCGACGGTAACGGTTTTACCGTCGTTCTTTAACTTAATATCTTTTTGCTGAGATTTTCCCGATATTTGAGGTGATATATTCCGCGCAACACCAAATGCTTGAACAAAGGGGGCCAGATGTTTTCTGGATTTTGGTTTTATTGGTAGCGATTTTCCTTCAAAGTCTATTATTTCAATATCAAGCAAGCCGGACTCTAATCTAGGCCACCAAGATTCTTCCACACCAGCGCATAATTCTTCAGGATTTAACTTGCAATCTACTATAAGAATAGTCGTCCCATAGTCTTGGGGATCGCGCTCCATTCCAAATTTTTTTGCCAATTCATCTGCTTGCTTGTCGATGAACGGATCATAACGAGATCCTTCATTTTCTATTTTCTTTTCAATACCAAAAAAACCACGACCAGTTTTTTTGATTCTGCCTATCGTATGAACGTTATGATAGGCACAGCCCATAAAAATACTTATATCTTTGCCTTTAAACCCACCTGAGTAGTCTGTATTTGTTCTACTATATACAAAGATAGTTGCCACGTTGGATGACCCACCATAGACTGCTTTCCCAAACCCATAGGAGCCTCCTAATTCATCACCACCAGTAAGAAATTTCTCTTCATCAGCTAATTCCATTAAAAGTTTTCTTAATTTGGTATCATGACTTTCTGGATTGCCACATAAACCGGTAGTAGAGCTGTCCGAAATATATAAAAGATTAAGCCGGTCTTCCTCATTAAAAAAAGCATTGTTTTTGTTGGTCAATATTTTTTCGCGCTTTTTTTTCAGCTCAGTTAAGCCAGAAAAACTGAAGAAATCTTTATATTCTTTTCCGGTCAGCCTTTTAAATTTGAATTCAATTTGAACTTCATTTTCTTTTTTACTTGCCGCATCTACACTGTTCTGAACAGCCTCACGTGCAGCACTATGAGACAGGTTTTTTTTGCTCCCATTAAAGGCATTAAGATAGGAGCTTCCGCTAGCACCTCCATTAGGGTGTTTTTTTTCATAAATCCAGCTTTCAGTCACAATGATTGCCTTTGTTTTTTCCAGGTAACATTCAATAAAAATTTTAAGGAGTAAATATTAAAAAACCGAATTGATTTAGTTTTAAAACCAATATTTTTCTTCCCGCCCCCACTTCGAAACTGCCTATAAGTGTTTTAAGTTAACGCTCTTATAAGTATCTTTAAATCAAATAAAATCGACAATTTAAAGGTTTAACTTGTCAATGAAGAATTCCTACATGCAGAAAAAGTAAAAATCGAACTTGGTGATTTATTTATACTGACATCACCTTGCATTATCTTTTCTAAAGAAGGAGCGATCTTTTTTGCAATATTGTGGGCCTCATCGTCTTTCATTCCTTGTGGATTACCTTGCGAAGATGACCATATATCAAGCAATATTTCGCTCATATCTTTATGTTCTATCTTTTCAAAAGCACCATTTTTATATCCCATCGGGATCAATTCTTCTTCCAATATTTCACCAGAAATACCTTGCCACCTAACCTGCTGCAATGAAATGATTTTAGCAATGTTTTGATCTGGGCTTTCTGCATAAAGGCCATCAAATTCTCTCCTATTTTGAGCTAAATCCGCTAACTCGGAAACGAATGAACATTCGAAATCCATTGGAACTAATTCAGGGGTTCTACGAACTCTTTCCTGATCAACACTTAGCCGCACTATACTTTTCCGCCCAAACTCCGGCCACTTTCCAACAAATTCTTCTGGTAGTTGTAATTCAAGTGTTTTCTCTCGGTGTAGTTTTTGCTTAACTTCTATACCTAGAACGGAAGCCATTCCTTCTACAAAACTTACTATGTGTCTATAATCAAATCCACCTGCAATAGACGTGGTGAAATTGGTTGAAAATTGAAGTATATCTTCTTCTTCAGCTCGAGCAGCTTTAGCATTCTCGATCGCCTCGATAATTTCTTCTTCTGTACGCTGAATTGACATTGTTTCGGCCCGCTCTAAGATTTCAGCCATGTCAATGTTCGAAAGTAATTCACCTAAAATATCCGCAGCCAAAACATCTTGGTTCTCCGAGGCTACTGCAGCCATGTCGTTTGCCATGGTGCTTACGCGATCCATCATTAGGTTCAATGCTTGATTGTCAAAGTTATCATCAGTTTGCATATTTATAACCTGCACTCGTTTCTCTTGGCCATAACGATATAAGCGGCCAATTCGCTGAACCAGCCGACTGGGGTTCCAAGGGAGATCATAATTTACCATCACATGACACGATTTTTGCAAGTTGAGCCCCTCCCCACCAGCTTCCGTAGAGATTAAAATTTTGCTTTCACTTTCATTAAAGCGGAAAACACTTTCCATTTTGTTATCAAGCGACATCGCACCATTAATTAGTTCTATATTATTCAATTCAGGGAACCTACTTAATAACTTCTCTCTTAAATAATCTTGGGTTGCTCGGTACTCAGTAAATATCAGTAAATTCTGCCCTTGTTTTATCAAGGGACCTGCAATTTCATCGAGAAAAGTATCAAGCTTACTGTCATTAATGAGAGCATTTCTTACCCTACTCAACACATTTTGTAGCTGCCCCACTTCATCATCAAAAAATGCTGGGGTGTTAGATAGTATTTCGTTTTCTGTTAGGGTATCATCGCCCTCAAAATCTTCATCGAAATTGATTACAATATTTGGATTCATGTCCCCAGTAATGAGCCTTTGTAGCCTGCGTTCTAAAGCGACCAATATAGCTGCTACCGATGAAGAAGCTAATTTTCTATAGGTCGACATCACAAACCCAATAGCCCTACCAGTGCGTTTATCACGTGAACTATGACTTGCACGATACCCGGCACTTAAATAAGCGGTAAGTGCCCTATCTGCCAAATCCATTAATTCATTCTTTTCGGCAACGAAACGCAGGGTGTCATGTCCTTTAAATAATAAGTTAC
>CACDPP010000002.1 GCA_902554705.1 Paracoccaceae bacterium | reverse complement strand
AAGGTGAGGCTTCTTTAGCCTTGATAAGATAAATAGCGCACACCGAGTTTATTTATACAAAGTATTTTGAGAAAAAATTTAATGTAAAAGAGGTCAAAATGAAATTGGCACCAGGAGAAAAACTATCTGAAATTAAATTGCCATCGATCGAAGGTTCTGAGTTCAGTATTAAAAAAATTAAGGGCAAGAAAACACTTCTTACTTTTTATCGATTTGCGACTTGCCCATTCTGTAATCTGCGAATTCACGAATTAACAAAACGCTATAATGAATTGGGGAAAAATTTTGAAATGATAGCAATCTTTAATTCTTCTCCAGATTATTTAGCAAAGCAAATGGGTAAGCATAATGCACCTTTTACTATTCTTGCAGATGAAAACTTTGATTATTTTGCAAAATATGAGGTAGAAAAATCGTTGCCCAAGTTTATGATTGGGTCACTGGTTGGATTTTTCAGAATATTAAAGGCAAGTTTGAAAGGTTATTTTCCAATGGAATTGCAAGGCATGACGATCGTTCCAGTGGACGTTTTGATCAACGAAGCTGGGATAATAGAGAAGGTCTATTACGGTAAAAATACAACTGATCACTTGAGTTTTGATGAAATAAAGAAATTTTCCTCATAATAAAAAGTGAAATTTAAAGGAGACTTCACTCATGCTAGCTGAACAACTCAAAATTTACTTAGATAAAGCTGGCATTCATTATGCATGGGTAATGGCAGCAATAGTATTCTTGTTTACGTTGGCTACCTCGACGATTACAAGCGCTCCACAAATTTTAATTTTACCAATTACAGAAGCACATGGATGGGATATTTCTGATGTATCAATAGCGACAGGTCTTATGTATTTCATGACGGCCATGCTATGCCCGATAGGTGCACCATTAATGCTTCGGATTGGAGTGATAAATGTAGTGCTGATTGTTATTTTATTGGAAGTCATAGGTTTACTTTGCACAGTTCTGGCCTTTGAAAAATGGCATCTATTGGTAAGCATCGGTTTATGCTTAGGAATTGCGTCCGGTATAATTGGGTTAGGTCTCTCAGCAACAGTTGCAACAAGATGGTTTACTGCCAGACGAGGTTTAGTAGTGGGAATAATGACTTCCGCTTTCGCCGCTGGACAACTGATATTTATGCCCCTGATGGCCTGGATCACAACAGTATCTAATTGGCAGTTTGCAATAGCTCCAGGATTAATTGGTGGAATAATATGTGGATCTTTATTCTTTTTGCTGGGAAAAGATTGGCCGTCACAACTTAACCTAGCTGCATATGGTGATGATAAGATTTATTATCCACCCAAAGAAAATACCGGAAATGCTATAAGTATTTCATTTAAAGCCTTGTCCGGTGCAATCAATCACCCTGCTTTCTGGATTTTGACAATTACATTTTTTATTTGTGGGCTGACAAGTACCGGAATTATTGGACAACACTTCATTCCATTTTGTGCTGACAATAATGTCGGGATAATCATGGCGTCTTCTTATCTGGCTCTTATGGGTTTTTTCAACTTTATAGGAACCATGGGATCGGGTTGGCTTTCAGATCGCTACAATAACTATACCTTACTTGCTGCATACTATGGCTTACGGGGGCTGTCACTCTTCTATCTACCCTACAGTAATTTTGATGTGTACAGTCTTACCTTATGGGCAATCTTTTTTGGTCTTGATTTTATCGCAACTGTACCGCCAACCGTAAAACTAAGTGGTCAATTCTTTGGAACGATAAATGGCCCAATTGTTTTTGGATGGATTTTTGGCGCGCACCAACTAGGATCAGCTGTCGCAGCATATGGTTCTGGTCTGTCTCGGGATATATTAAGCACTTATGTACCCGCATTCCTTTTAGCAGGTTTGGCCTGTTTTATAGCAACCTTGCTTTTTGCATACTTATTAACCTTTAGACCAAAATTTTCAATAAATACGGCTTCCAATTCTGTTTGACTAAAAATTAATACTGGGATTTGCTAGCAGCATGATAGATCTTTATTCTTCTCCAACTCCTAACGGCTGGAAAGTAGCCATGGCTCTAGAAGAGTTAAATTTATCTTATACTGTTAAGTACATTGACCTTGCAGCTGGTGATCAACACAAACCTGAATTTCTAGCAATGAACCCAAACGGTCGCATTCCTGTGATAGTTGACCACGATGCAGACGATCTGGTTATTTTTGACTCAAATGCCGTCCTTTTTTATCTAGCTGAGAAAACAGGAAAGCTTTTACCAAAAGAAGGCGCCACACGGGCAGAGGTAATACAATGGTTGATGTTTCAGGCTAGTGGAATTGGACCAATGCAAGGTCAGGCAGTAGCATTTGAACGCTATTTTCCTGAAGATGTACCAGCCGCAAAAAAACGCTATCACAATGAAACAAGGCGTTTATATGGTGTGCTTGATACTCAACTAGCGGACCGCGAGTGGCTAGCTAAAGAGTTCTCTATAGCTGACATTTCGAATTGGGCGTGGATACGTAGCCACCGTTGGGCGCGAGTGCCAACCGAGGGTTTGCCAAACCTCGAGCGTTGGATGGAGCAACTGAGGGGCAGACCAGCTTGTGAACGTGGACTAAATATCCCCCCAACTCCAGGCCGTGCAGACGCTGTCAAATCTCTTGGTGCGGCTATGACAACGACATGAACGAGGACCCGCCTGAAATTGGTATAAACGGAATGGCCCATGTCATTCTTACAGTTAGCCAATTTGAAAAAGCACGTACTTTCTATTCGAGCCTATTACCAAAGTTTGGAATGGTTTGTGTCAACGACGGTCCAGACTTTTGCTATCATGTGGGTGCACGTACCGCTATCGGGGTAAGGAGATGTGATCCCGAGTTTGAAGACGAACGCTTTCAGCAATATCGGGTCGGCCTTCATCATCTTTGTCTTCGTGCGCGTTCTCGAGAAGACGTTGATAAAACAGCTGTCTTGGTGGCCAAGCTTGGAGCTAGTATCATACGCGGTCCAGAAGAACGCAACTGGGCAAAAGGTTACTATTACGTCTTATTCGAAGATCCCGATGGCATACGTTTTGAAGTTAATTTCATCCCAGGTGCAGGTTTACTTAAGAAAGGTGAAAGTTTTGGCTCCAGTAATGATTACATTCGCATTGGGGGAAAAGACGCTACAAAAAGCGGCTTGCTGCAAAATCGGGTCAAAAGTGGCTAAAGCTTACAAGTGATAATATGCTAGATGAGAAATAAATTGAAATAGGAGTGGCAAATTATGACAAAAGCAAAATGGTATTTTGATTTCATTTCACCCTTCGCCTACTTGCAATTTGCACAATTTCCAAATCTACCAACTAAAATAGAGATAACACCAGTTCCGACAGTTTTTGGCGCAATTTTACAGCATTGGGGTCAGCTGGGACCCGCTGAAATTCCCCCAAAACGACGTTTTGTTTATCGATTTTTTCAGTGGAATGCTGATCAATTAGGAATTCCTTTTACGATGCCACCTGTGCATCCCTTTAATCCAATTCCTGCGCTACGACTGTGTACTGCAGCTGGGGCAGATATAAAACATACGAGAGCTGTATTTGACCTGATTTATGGTAAAGGGATTCAACCTGATAGCCCAGAAGGTATTCAACTGATTGGAGGGGCTCTTAATATTTCTGATCCCGAAAATGCAATGCAAGATCCAGTAGTTAAAGATTCACTCCGTGCAAATACGGCGCGCGCCACTAGCGAAGGTGTGTTTGGTGTTCCAAGTTTTGTAATTGATGGTGAGGTTTTCTGGGGAGGAGATTCAACAGAAATGATGTTGGATTTTTTAAAAAACCCAGCATTGTTTAAGACACCGGAAATGAACCGCATTTCAAATATGGAAATGGGCCTAACCCGAAAGAAGTGATAGTTTATAAAATGAACAATAATACCTAAAAGAGTAACCTTTATGAAACTAACGACTTCCTATTTTCCAGCGCAGACAGGGTACGAAATCCTTAACATCACGATTGGTGAGCTACTGAAGACAATAGCAGCAGCTAATTCAGATAGTATTGCGATGGTTGATATTTTAAATACTGGTTTTGTTTAAATTAAGAAGAAAGGGCGTTTTCAATTTACGTTAAGTTTTGTTCTACAATATTGTTTTACTATTCACTTTGTTTAAAAGATCAGTAAAGCTAGAAAAGCTGCTGGGGAAAAAGAGATGGCTACAGGCCAAAATATAAATACATACTTCCAAGGAATATGGAATAAAGGCAACGCGGCTGTTATTAACGCCGCAGACCACGGTGCTTGGCTTGGGTCAAATGTCTTCGATGGAGCACGGTACTTTGATGGCGTCGCTCCAGATCTATTGGCGCATTGCAAGCGTGTCAATAATTCTGCTGAAGCTTTGATGTTGAAACCCACAGTTAGTGCAAAAGAAATGGTTGATATCGTCTGGGAGGGCCTAAAACTTTACCCAGCAGATGCGGCTGTATACATAAGACCTATGTATTGGGCTATCGATGGTGATGTTAGCGCCATTGTCCCTAAAAGTGAAACAGTAGGCTTTGCAATCTGTCTCGAAGAAATCCCACTCGCCCCAGAAACCTCCTCTGTTCGTTTAACGGAGACCCGATTTCGTCGTCCAGTACTGGAAGACGCAGTAGTAAACGCAAAAGCCGGATGTCTTTATCCTAACAATGCTCGAATGCTTGTCGAAGCCAGATCAAAAGGTTTTGACAACGCTTTGGTTGCAGATGCGATGGGAAATGTCGCTGAGACAGCCACCGCCAATATATTCATGGTTAGAGACGGGGAAGTACTTACCCCAGTTGCCAATGGAACTTTCCTCGCAGGTATCACCCGATCTCGACACATTTCAAACTTAAAGGAGATTGGCCAAAACGTACAAGAGACGGTTCTAAGTTTCAAAGATTTTGAGACTGCCGATGAAGTATTTATGTCTGGCAATATGAATAAAGTAACTCCTGTGACTGCATTTAATGAGCGTCAGTATCAAGTGGGCCCAATGACCAGAAAAGTACGTGAAATGTATTGGGATTGGGCGACTTCTTCATAAGAAATCTTAACTTGGTTTCACAAATAAATTAGAAATAGATTTGAAGCTAATAGCTTATCAATAAAAGAAAATGCCGAGGAGCTTGGTTAAGTTACGTCAACATTGCAGTTGTAACCTACTGCGAGTTTGATTTCCCGCCCAGCCATTAACTTATTTATTTAGATCCGTTACTTTGCTACATTTGCAGTCGGCGCTCAAAAACGTAAAGTAACGAAAATCCATGGTAAGTATAAAAACTGTTCATATTGTATCCGCACACGCAGAAGGCGAGGTTGGCGATGTAATAATAGAGGGTGTTGAGCCTCCACCTGGGAAGACTCTGTGGGAACAAAGTAGATGGATCGCAAAAGACCAAGTCCTGAGGAATTTTGTGCTCAATGAGCCAAGGGGTGGGGTCTTCAGACATGTTAATTTACTAGTTCCACCAAAAAATCCAAAGGCATCTGCAGCTTTTATTATAATGGAACCAGAAGACACCCCACCGATGTCTGGCTCAAACTCAATTTGTGTTGCGACCGTCTTGCTTGATCATGGCCTGATAACCATGGAAGAACCCGTTACAAATTTTTTTCTAGAGGCGCCTGGAGGCTTGGTTAAAGTTAAAGCTCTATGTAAAAATGGAAAGGCGGAGCGAATTTTTGTCCAGAATTTACCTAGTTTTGGATATAAGTTAGATACAAAGTTGGAACTTGAAGGATACGGAAGTATTTCAGCTGATACGGCATTTGGTGGCGACAGTTTTGTCATAGTAGATGCAAAAGAATTAGGCTTTTCAATCGATCCAAGCGAAGCGGCAGAACTTGCTCGCCTTGGCGCGAAAATAACTGATGCTGCAACCGAACAAATCGGATTTCGCCATCCAACAATAACTGATTGGAAGCATTATTCGTTTTGCCAGTTCAGCAGAATAGAAGACCGATCCAACGATTGCATTTCTTTTAAGTCGGCCGTTTCCATTAAACCGGGTAAAATTGATCGTTCTCCAACAGGCACAGCGCTATCCGCCAAAATGGCAGTTCTTGAGGCTAGAGGAGAAATGAAGGTTGGTCAAAAGATAAAAGCGATTTCAATTATTGGATCTTCTTTTGAAGGGAAAATAGTCGAAAAGTGTAATTTAAACGGGACCTATGCAATTATTCCTGAGATAAGTGGTAGAGGTTGGATTACCGGCCTCCATCAGCATACACTAGAACCAACAGACCCATGGCCTGAAGGTTATAGACTGAGCGATACATGGGGAGTTAATTGAATTAAATTTTTGAAAGAACCTAGTGACAAGGCTATCATCCAACTAGGAAGTGCATAATTAAGGTATTTAATAAATATGCACTTCTGGGAGCATTATAATGAGCCAAGTGTTAAAGTCAGCAGCCGAAGCGATTGGGAATACCCCATTGGTTCGATTAGATCGCTTGACAAGTTTACATGGTGTAAAGGGAACAATTCTAGCGAAGCTGGAATATTTAAATCCTGGGTTTTCAAAAAAAGATAGAGCAGCACTAGGTATTATAGAAGAGGCAGAAAATTTAGGTATTCTCTCACCAGGGCAAACCGTAGTTGAGCTAACCTCAGGAAATATGGGAACCGGTTTAGCAATAGTTTGTGGTCTGAAAGGATATCCGTTTGTAGCAGTGATGTCCAAGGGGAACTCCGAAGAAAGAGCCCGGATGATGCGTTCTCTTGGAGCTGAAGTGGTTCTTGTTGATCAGCTACCCACCTCCAGTCCCGGTCAAGTATCAGGAGGGGACCTAGATTTAGTAGACAAAGCGGCAAAGAAAATCACCAAACAGCGCCAAGCATTCAGGGCAGATCAATTTTACCGAGACGGAAACTGGCAAGCTCATTACTATAATACAGCGCCCGAGATATGGGAAGCAACAAATGGAGACTTAGACGGTTTTGCTGATTTCTTGGGTTCGGGCGGCACATATAAAGGCATCGCCAAAGCACTAAAAGAGCGAAATAGCGATATTCAGTGCTTTGTTGTTGAGCCCGAGGGCGCAGCCGTGGCAGCTGGACAGACAGTTACAAACCCCAATCACCCAATTCAAGGCGGGGGATACATTATTCCAGAACTAAAGTTTCTTGATAAAGTTCCAGTTGACGGGTTTATCCAGATATCAGGAGATGAAGCTCAAAAAACTACCAAAGAACTTGCAAAGTATGAGGGTATATTTGGAGGATATTCTTCTGGCGCAAACGTAGCGGCAGCACTAAAATTACTTTCTGGAAATATGTCAGGTAAAACCATTGCTGTGGTAATTTGTGATAGCGGATTGAAATATCTTTCCACTAAACTCTGGGATGAATAATCCAGTAAAAAATTTAAATTTTATTGTTACTTATCTTCTATTTTATTTTTCTTTCCACAATGGGGGCAAAAAATACTATCTTTAGGCTCATAATCATCTGAAGAAGCAAAAGACCACCATAGATTACAGTAGTCACAAGTAAAATGCCATATAGTTTCTTTAGCCAGTTTCAAAATGGTGCTCCCAAAAAATTATATTTTGACCCTTTGTTATTTAATTTAATAATTTAGAAATATAAATAATAATCAATCAAATGGTTTTTTTCTTTTTGGATAACAGGTCGTGCATATTTCGCACTGCACACCTCTACATCCTCGCGCAGTACAAAATTCTCTACCATAGAAAATGATTTGCAAATGCAATTTTTTCCATAGATTTTCTGGAAATATAAGTTTCAAATCATGTTCTGTTTTTACTACATTATTATTTTTTTTTGTAAGTCCCCATCTCTGTGCAAGACGGTGAATATGAGTATCAACGGGGAAAGCGGGAAAGCCAAACCATTGCGACATAACGACAGAAGCAGTTTTATGACCAACTCCAGGTAAAGCCTCTAATGAAGCAAAATCATCTGGGACTTCTCCATTATAATTTTCGACAAGAATTTCTGATAGTCGTTTTATTGCACGAGATTTTTTTGGCGCTAACCCACAAGATTTTATCGCTTCCAATATTTCATCTTCTTCTAAGACTGCCATATCTTGAGCGGTGCTAGCTTTAGCAAACAGACCTGGCGTTACTATATTTACCCGAGCGTCAGTGCACTGCGCACTCAATAAAACGGCAACTAACAGTTGATAGGCATCCCTATGGTTTAGAGGAACCGGCGTTTCAGGGTAGATCTCATTTAAACGTTTAGAAATGAACGCAGCTCTTTCTTGTTTCAACATTTTAATTGTTCCAATTCAACAACCCCAAGTCTTCTGCAAAACACGTAACCAGTTTTCGTGGCATATTTTTTTAATTATCTTTTCATCATACCCATGCTGTTTCATTGCCCGCCTCAAATTTGGAAGACCAGATAAATCCGTCAATTTTTCAGGCATAACTGCTCCATCATAATCTGATCCAAGCCCCACTCGATCCTCACCTAGAATTTCTAAAAGATAGTCGAGATGCTTCAGCATCTGACTTAATGAAACGTCTGCTAGCATTTTCCCATCTTCACGTAGGAAGGCAGTTGCAAAGTTTAGACCGACCATACCATCGCTATCTGCAATTGCTCGCAACTGTTTGTCAGTTAGATTACGAGAATGTTGTGTAATCGAATGAGCGTTTGAGTGTGTCGCTACTAGGGGCGCGTTTGAGTGACGTGCTACATCCCAGAAACCAGCCTCATTTAAATGAGATAAATCAATCATGATATTTAATTCATTACATCGCTTAACTAGTGCAATGCCTAGCTCAGTGAGCCCTGAACCAATATTTGGAGATGATGGAAAGCTAAATGGTACACCCTCTCCAAAAATCGTCGGACGGCTCCAAACTGGTCCAATAGAGCGCAAGCCAGCAGAATGTAAGACCTCTAACATATGAAGATCTGGATCAATCGCCTCAGCGCCTTCAATATGAAAAATCGCAGCAATTCTTTCATCTTCAAAAGCACTACGAATATCAGATACGCTATGGCAAATTGTTAGACAACCTAGCCTTTCTAATTCACGCAGGATTGTTACCTGTGATGCAACGACAGCAACTGCCTCACTCCACTCAATAGGTTCTGGTAAAGGCAGACTATAACTTGCCTTTTCCATTTCTTGATAACTGAATTCTAGATCGAATTTCGACGGTACATATACTGCAAAAAACCCACCTCCAAATCCGCCCACTTCTGCTTTTTTGAGATCTATTGCACCTTCACGCCCTTCCAGAAATGATGCCGCCCTAGCAAGGCCACCTTCACTAAAAATTTTTGAAAGCACGTCATTATGACCATCAAATATAATAGGCTTTGCAGTTGTCACTTATCAAATACCTTTCAAATCTCAGAGTAAAACCTACAAGATCCTTCAGATACGTCTAGTTCTTTCGAATTTTCATTTTTAAAATATTAGAAGTTAACCTGGTCTCCACCTTTGAGTGATAAGATTTCTCTCGCTTCATCAGGTGTCGCTACCTGCAGACCAAGACTTTCAATAATCTGACGAACCTTTACAACCTGCACGGCATTTGATGTTGCCAGTTCGCCTTTCCCAGCCCAGATACTGTCTTCTAAACCAACTCGAACGTTACCACCCAGAGCAGCCGCCTGCGCTGCAACCCTAAACTGATTTGCTCCAGCACCGAGAACAGACCATCGGTAATCGGTTCCAAATAACCGATCTGCAGTACGTTTCATATGCATCACATCTTCCGGGTGCGGCCCTATTCCGCCAAGCAAGCCGAAAACTGACTGAACAAAAAAAGGAGCTTTAACTAATCCACGGTCAACAAAATGAGCCAAATTATATAAGTGTGAGATATCGTAGCACTCGAATTCAAATCTTGTACCATTTCCATAACAGGTTTTCAGTACATGTTCGATATCTTTGAATGAATTCCTAAATACCAGATCGCGCGAACCCTCTAAATGTTCACGTTCCCATTCGAACTTAAATTCTTTAAAACGCTCCAACATTGGGTAAAGTCCAAAATTCATTGACCCCATGTTAAGTGAGGCAACTTCTGGTTTAAACTTTGCAGCTGGCTCTACTCGCTCTTCGACAGTCATGTACGGGCTGCCGCCTGTAGTAATATTAATCACTGCATTCGTGCCTTGTTTTATACGCGGCAAAAAAGGAGCAAAACCTTCAGGCGACTGATCCGGTTGTCCAGTTTCTGGATTACGTGCGTGAAGATGTAAAATCGCAGCGCCTGCCTCTGCTGCAGCAATTGCATCTGTCGTAATTTCGTCCGGAGTAATAGGAAGATAAGGCGACATTGTTGGTGTATGAATCGCACCAGTAAGTGCACAGGTTATAATGACTTTGTTGTTATGATTGATCTTTTTACTCATATGAATATCCTAAACTAAATACCTTTTCGAGGTGCAATCGGCAACTGTGCCGCTATACCAATAGCTTTTTCAAATTGCTTTGCTACCAGTAATAGAGCGGCTTCACCCCTAGGTTTTCCCATGATTTGAATACCAACTGGTAAGCCTTCAGATGTAAATCCACAAGGTACGCTTATCGTAGGGCACGCTGTCATGGTTAGTGCGAAAGTTATTGAAAACCAGTCGATATAGGTCTCGCAGGGCTTACCATCAATTTCTGTGACATAACGCTGATCAACTGGAAATGGAGCTATAGATGCTGCTGGGCAAATTAAAAAATCATGTGTTTCAAAGAAGACTAAGATCTTCTTGAAAAGCTCAATTCTAATCCGTTCGGCCTCAAATATCTGAGACGGCTTAATGTTCAAACCACGCTCAATATTACCAATAATCTCAGGAGCTATCTTATTACGATGCTGCTGCAGAATGGGCTCCATCATGGTAGCAAACAAAACAGCACGGAGCGTTTGAAACGCCTCAAGTACGCCAGTGAAATCTGGGATTTCATCTGTTACTTCAGCGCCAATATCTGCAAAGACCGTTGTTGCACCACCGCAAACTTCTGCGATTTCCTTCTCCATTGAAACAATGGAAAGATCAGAACTAAATGCAACGCGTTTTGGAATATTCGTTCCCTTTAAAATATCAACAAAAGAGGACCCAGAATGATCAAAAGACAACGGGTCATCTATTTGATGGCCTAAACCGGCATCAAGCATTAGAGCTAAGTCGTCCACATTTCGCGCCATTGGCCCTTCAACCCAAAGTGTATCCATAGACGGCAGACGGATCCCACGTGGAACCCGCCCTGGGCTGGGCCGTAAACCAACAACTCCATTAAACGCAGCTGGCGTGCGTAAACTACCACCTAGATCATTACCTGTGGCCAACCAAACAAGCCCGCTTGCTAACGCAGCTGCTGACCCTCCGGAAGAACCGCCAGCACTTTTTCGCATATCCCAAGGATTGCGGGTCAAACCATTAACAGTATTGAATGTATGGCCACCAGCCCATTCTGGAACGTTAGATTTAGCTACAGCAATAGCCCCATTACTTTCCAGTTTCCTAACAGTTGCGTCAGATGTTTGTGCAACGTTATTGGCAAATATAGGAGAGCCATAAGTTGTAACGGCACCACCAAGATCATTGTAATCTTTTACAGCAATGGGCAATCCGCAAAGTGATTTTGGATTTGATAAATGCCTATCTAAATTAAGGGATTTAGCTTGATCGCGAGCCTGATCAAAACAATGAATGGGTAAAGCATTAACTTCAGTATCAACAGTTTCGATTCGCTTAATAGATGCCTCAACTAAATCCAGAGGGGATAATTTCTTTGAACGAAGACAAGCAACCGCTTCAGTTGCTGTCAGCTTGATAAGCTCATCGCTCGTATCTGTCATTTTGCAGTACCTTAATGAAATCAATTCTATTACGAAATTGCTTTTTCAAAAAAGCTTATCTGCAGAGCTGATGGGCGTAAACTTCTAATTTTCCTTCTTTCTTTCAGCATTTCAAATTGAAGGTAACTATAAGTTTCAAGCCACAACAAATTAAAAAAATGATAAGTAAATAAAAAAAGCCCCAACCATCGGTCAGGGCTTTTTAGAAATTTCTCTATTTTCGCAACGGTCAACTCGTAAAGGACTCATCACCCATAACGGTTACAACGTTGGATTCCAAAATAGCTCCAGCTGCCACGCGTTTTGCCTTTAATTCTTCGTTAGTAGCAAATGCCTTCATCGCTTCTGGAGAATCAAAATCAATCAAAACTACCATTTTATTGTCATCATCTTTATGTGGACCTGCAAAGATGAGCCTGCCTCCTAAAGCTTCCAGGGCATCCTTATTTTCAAAGTACATTTCTTTCCATGAAACAAATCCTTTAGAAAGATCTTGGGTCAGCATTACAATCATACGTTTGTCCTCTAAATAATACGTTTTATCAGTTAAATTCCAAACTGATGCATCATTGAGTCATTATTTGGTTTTTTTAACAACATTTACCAAACGTAATCAGTTAAAGTTTTCAAAAAAGCCTTCACGATGATTAAAAATTTAGCAAAAAAGCCCTCACCTTATGGTGAGGGCATCAGTTAACAGGGAGGAAAGAACGAATTTGTCATTCGTCCAATCACTGAACTATATACTCCGACTTTTTAAAACTGGATTAGTTTATTTTTAAAATTATCAATTCTCAATTTCACGCAGAATGTAGATAGGACTAGACCAAGCCTGTGTCCCGTCTTCTAGCGTAATGCGCACATAGAAGGGGTTATCCCTTCCCATCTTAGGTTCCAATTTTCGCTCAATTCTTACCGAAGTATGTAGATTATCATCAGGCAATCTAAACATTTGGATCCGACGCGGCAAAATATCCGAAGCGTCAAGGAACTTGCCTTCATATCCAATATCAATCAATTTCACGCTTTCATTGATTAATGGCGTCTTTAGCGTAATACTTCCTGATTTGCTGTCTTTTAACTTTGTGACGAAACCGGCTAAATTTCCAGTGGTTACTGACTGCCAGCCAAGATCAGAACTGCTTGTTATATCAAGTTTTTTATCTTGATTAAAAAAGTTTACGGGAACCGCTGAGGTTATGGTCGCCTTGTCAAAATGAGCTGAACCATCCCAAGGCACAGCTCGGAAGCGACCCCGATATTCAGCCCCTTCCCATAAAACAGTGATACGATCACCAAGTTCGCTTTCTTCATATGGATGATAGCACTCCAGATGATCCGTACCGTTGAAGATATCAACACTTACAACAGGTGCGGCAGCATCAACGCTTACTTTCAGGTGGGCTGCGCCAGCTGGCAGGTATACAATATCACCCATCATTGCCTGATAGCATGGCTTAGTTTTGCAATTTTTAGCCAACAACGGATCATCTAAATATAACGTTGCTGGTTCATCAAATGACATCAAAACCTGCAGACGTATTCGCCCGCTCGGTCCTCCAGATGTGGCATAATGGTGACGAGTGTTTATACAATCGATCAAGCTACTCCGTGTCAACTCAGGCATTAGAAAACAGGTCAAACCACCAACCGCACCAAACCAGCCGGCTCCAGGGTAACTGGCGCCAGGCCTCCCTTTGTGACCATCTGAGTTAGCAACAATACCCACCCTGTATCCGTTTTTAAAAGCATCCTGCACAAGCCATTCAAAGGTACCCCAAGCCGAATGAACTTCGACAGATTTTTCAAACCGACCGTCATGCGCTGTAGTGATATCAGCATATCTACCACCACAGTGGGCGAAACAGATAACATCCCATTCCTTATTGTTAGCAAACGTTTTGAATAACTCACCTGCTGTATGACAATCAGTATCCAGATCACTCTGATCCTCAATCAGAGCATGAGATGAACGTCGCATTGTACGTCCCTCAACTGGGAAATAAACATTTCGATCCCCACCTAGAGCTGTATTACCTGACCATTCATATCCTGGTAATGTCACGTATCGACCATCCTCGTTAAAATATGACGTGACCCGATTGAGATCTTTCCAGAAAGTATCTGTCATTTGAAAGTCATTGCCCTGATGAGCACAGGCATCCAGAAATGCGCGGTCACGTCCAAATTCAAAATAATCTGTAGCGTTATTGGTACCCAAGGTTTCTTCTGATTGACCATGTAAATCTCCCCAATAACTTTTGAAGTCAGGGGTTTCAGAAACAAAGGCGGGATTACATGTAGCCACAAGTGATCCGTCTGGCGCATAGAGCGAGATTTCCAATGGCCCAATTATGCTTACAATAATATCTGATATTATAGTTGCAAAATCACCTGTTTTAACTTCGATAAAATCGGGCAGAGTTTTGATTGTGCGGTTGCTCTTAACTTTAAGCCTAGTAGCAGCCTTATTCGTCGGATTACCCCAATCATCCTCTGCTTTTATCTTGAGCGAAAAGGGTTCTCCGCGCGTAATCGTCGAAGGTATAACAGCGACCCAAGTCTTGGGCGCACCGGGAACGATCGAAATGGCTGGCTGCTCGGGCAAGGTCTGGAAATTGTAGGTAGCAATTGGATCCACCAATACACGGAATTCGTACCTATTTTCACAGAAAGTCTGTAAGCGCATACCAGCACCACCGTGATCAGTCACGCCGAAGCGCACGGTAATCGTATCGCCCTCTTTCATAAAGCCTTTGACAACTTTGATCTGCAACGTGCGATCCCACGGCCGGATGTTACCCTTTGGATCAAAGCGGGCCTGAAGAACGGCGTTGTTAGAAGCAATAACTTCTGTAAATCCTGGTGCTGAGGGATCATCAAACTGGGGGTTTGTTTGGTCCGTTGCAAAACGAAACACAATCCGAATACTGCCGCTATCATCTATACCAAAACGCCCCGCTGTATATTTAAGGGTGAAGCTCTGATAACTGCCTGCCTCAAATTCTCCAGTCCGATCGAGAATAGCCGAACCTAGGAACTCCTTAGGGATGGGTTCTCGCAGTGAGCCGTTATGTAATTCAAAGGGTGTCATCAAAGAACTCAATTCGGTTATACCGTTCACCTTTTAACAAAAATAGTCGTGACTGCTGCCAGTAGCTAAAGTCAAAGGCTAACATATGATTTGTATCTAGCAAATTGCATTTGGTCTCTTAAAACTTTTAATAAGGCTGTCGTCTCCAAATTAATGTACTAAATCATATAAGTATGGTAAAATGTTAGCATTAAGAGTTTGATCAGCTTATATGAGGTCTTTTGAAAAGCAATTTAAAGCATATCATCTATGCATCTACACCCTTTGGGTTTAGCAGAAGCGACTTAGATCATATTTTAATAAAATCTAGATATAACAACGATAAAAATGATATATCAGGAGCATTGTTCTGCCGAGATGATCTTTACCTTCAGTACTTGGAGGGCCCTGAAAAAGAAATAGAGTTAACTTTTTCTAAAATCACTGAAGATGATCGGCACACAGAAATTTACCTTTTAAAATCTGGAATGAGTACAAGGCGCCTGTTTGCAAACTGGGCTATGAAAGATGACCCTGTGCAAAGCTGGATGTGGACTAGAGAAGAAATTGACAGCGGGATTCTGGAAAAAGTAACTGAAACAGAAGCAATGAATATATTTATAAAACATTCGCGTGAAACTGATCAATTCCTATAAAAATGTTCCTACGATTCTTTCCTATAAGTTTCACATTCAGGGCAATGTGACACTCAGATTCTTAATTCCGCGAAATCCTGGGCGTTTGGCATACGTTGCAGGCTCTGACACTCGTAACTCTAAGTGATTTGTGTACAACGCACGCAGGGCCTCTTGTAATTCAACCCGAGCCAGCTGCATGCCAAGACAAAAATGAGAACCTGTAGAAAAGCTGAGGTGCGGATTTGGAAACCGATCTAATCGTAACATTTCTGGCCGGTCAAAAACTGCAGGATCATAATTTGCAGCAAGAGGTAAGGCCATCACTTTATCCCCCTTTTTAATTAATTGCCCATCCACCTCGATATCATTTGCGGCAATCCGTGGTTTGGTTCCTGCAACAGAGGATACGAAGCGGCATAATTCCTCAGTTGCTGATTCAATTCTATTGTCAAAATCTGAGAATAACCACGTCCGTTGATCAGGGTTTTGATCTAGAGCGATAATCGATCCAGAAATTAGGTGAGTTGTCGTTTCAAACCCTGCAAACATTAGCAAGAAAATCATCGACACTAATTCATCTTCGGTCAACTGTTCACCCTCCGCCTCAACTGCAATCAGGTCAGTAACTAGCCCTGGCTGAGGATTGATACGCATGTCTCGAACCATTTGGCCAACAAAATGCCAGAATTTACTAATACTTCTAACCATCTTAACAATGGCAAATAGTCCACCGTTGAAATCAACCATAGCATTACCCATGGTGGCAAAAGCTTCACGGTCCTCATCGGCTACACCAAGTAGATCTGCAATTACCTCCAAGGGAAACGCACGACAAAACCCAGGCACAATATTAACAGTGCCCGTTCCGAGCGATGCGACACGAGCTTGCGCAATCTTGGCAATATTTGGGCGCATTTCGCGAATGCCCCGACGTACAAAAGCTTGGTCGACTAACTTACGTAGGCGCCGGTGTTCGGGATCATCTTTGCCAAGCATATTTTCAGCCATCGCGCGAAAACTTGGAGGGGACCACCAGGGTAGCCCTGCATTGCCTTTTTTTTTCAACCCTGCGCCCAAGCCAGTTAGGAAGAATGTATCCTTGCCCTTGGCAACTTGGGAGGTGGCAGCATGGGTGGTTGTAACCCATATCGAGCCAATAATTGGTAACTTAACCTTCACTAGTGAAGCTTCAGCGCGCATTCTAGAAAGCATTGGCGCCGGATCAGAAAGAAAACCAGGATCACCAAGATTATAGGAATTTCTCATAACCGGATACTAAAACAAAACTGAAGAAATAAAAGACTTCACTTTCTAATGATATCAGCCATTCCAGGGATGAGGACCGTCTGGAATGGTCGTATTCTTACCGCGCACTATGGATCCCTCTTCATCATACATAGGCAGGCTGCATAGCTGGGCACTATAAGTTTTACCGTCTATGCCAGTTACTTCCACTTCAGTCCCTGGGCCATTTTCAGGACGATCCATGCGCACTAGCGCGACACCACATTCCTGATAGGGGGACCAAGTCGAGGAGCAAACTTGACCTACATTTTTACCATCAACTGATATTGTCCGGCCACGTTCAGCAATCCCTTTGCGCACGCGCATGCCGAAGGTGCGGGATCGCTTGTCAGCCTTCTCAAGGGCAGACTTGCCAATGAAATCTGGCTTTTCCATCTGAACAAAATGACCAAGACCTGCATCAAAGGGCGTGGTTGTGCTATCGAATTCAGTCTGACCCATTAATCCCGCCTCAATGCGGCGCGCACGAAACACCGGGGTACCCGTCAGTATCATCTCATGCCTCTGGCCCACCTCCCGGATCCGGTTTCCAACTTTCTCTGCATCGTTTTCGGGCCGCAGGTAGAACTCCCATCCCAGTTCGTTTGAAAAACCAGTACGGGTGATGATGACCTCTTCCCCGGCGATTGACACAGTGGCGATATCAAAATAGCGCCACTTATTGGGAAAATCTCCGTCAATGACATCACGTAGAACTTCCATCGACCGAGGCCCCTGCACTTGAGTAACCCAGACATTCGGATCAGAAATCGTCACGTCGAATTCATGCGCGTGCGCTAAGTACCATTTCATCAATTCACCATCTGCCTGCGCCATCCAGAACTTATCCTCTGCTAGTCTCAACATGACACCATCAGTAATCATCCCGCCATGGTGATAGAGAACAAAGTTGTAGGAACAACGGCCCACTTTTACCCGGCTTACATCACGGGCGAACACCCAGTTTGCAAATTTTTCGGCCTCTGGGCCAGAAATTTCCACCGGAAACTCACCCGTATTTCGGAAAGCTACTCTCTGGCGTACGGCCCAATATTGTTCGTCATCAGTTACGTTATTCAACCGCTCTGGCGTCATACGGTTGTTGTAAAGAGAGTATTCCGGATCAAACGGAAGCTCCATGTAGGACAGGGGATGCGGTTTCATAATAGAATTTAGCTCGATCGGCCGGCGACCAGCAACTGGAATAGCTTTAATTATAAAGCGTTTATCTAATATACTTGCATGCATTGTTGCCTCCAATAGATCCCAGATTATTTTTAAATATCCAGCAAAATTTTTCACTCCAAAACAAAAATTTATGACGCCTTTAGAAAATTAGATTGAATGAATAAAAAATATAAAAAAGCTTATGGTCGGATTTTACGATTGGAATTTCATTTAGTGTACATTCTTTTTTTGCGTTCTCGGGTACTTCGAGTATCTTCTTCAGTTCCGTTATGATAGGTGGCAAACCACTTGTCCCACGGCATTTCGGGGGTGCCGTAATTGCACTCAAAGTAGCGATGGTGCAATTGGTGAAAGAACTCGCCAAGCTCCAACTGACGTTTGTCGCGAACCAACAGCGCATCGAACCCCGAATGCGCAAGTGCAGGGTTTAATGTCAGCGCATAAGTATGGAACAGTAAATGCACCGGATTTGAGGGAACAACCAAGTGAATCAGCAGGCTCGACAAATAGGGCAAGGTTTCCAGCGGGTGCATTGACAATCCGCTCCAGGGCCCGGTGTTGAGGTTCCGATGATGTACAGCATGGGCAATACGGTAATAGGGCGGCCAGTGCAAAAAACGGTGCACCCAATAGAAATGAAAACCCTTCCAGAGCAGGATTACCCAAAAAAACAGGATGAACCAAACCGGGTTGTCGCCGAACTGAAACGTCGGCGCCAGCCCGGTATCAACAGCGCGAAAATAGATCACTTCGTAGAGCGTCCAGATTGGCACACCCCAGGCTATGGACCAGAACATGTTGTCTAGCACCTGATTGCGAAACGTGAAAGTGCCGTTGTCGCGCATCATTTCGCGGCTGTCGAATTTCAACTGATCACCTTGCCGGCACATGACCCAGAGCCACAGATGCAACCCACCAGCGATGATCGTGATTAGGGCAAGATTGCGTAAGAACATCATCCCGATGGCATAGATACTCCAATGCTCGAGTGAGGGCTGAAACCAGTTGTAGGTCACAAAAGCCAACGTCACCCATAGAGTCGTCGCGCTGAGCCCAAGCCAACCGCGCCGAAACCAATTGAGCACGAAAAGAATCCTGGTAGGAAACCGGAATACAGGTGAATTTGGAACTGGCAGGTTCGGGTGGTAATTCCATACCTTGCTTTTACCTTCCGGTATCAAGACTTCGTCGCCTTCCGCATTTTTCATAATTATTCCCTCTCTTTGCGCTGCAGTTTCATACGTTCAAGCATCTTTCTGGTACCTGCCTTTGTTCCATCGTGGAAAGTATTGCTAAGTTGGTCCAGTGGAACGTCAGAATTGCCGTAATTACACTCAAAGAATCGATGATGAAGTTGATGAAAGAAATCACCTAAACGCGGATACTTTCCACCGGCAACAGACACCGCCTCAAATCCACAATGTGTCGCGGCTGGGCCAAGGGCATACCAGCTGATGTGAAAAGCGATGTGTAGTGGATGCGATGGCAAGATCAGGTGAATGAGAATGACGGAAAGGTAGATCGCGCCCTCCATCGGGTGCATTGACATACCCGACCATGGCCCAACATTGATGTTGCGATGGTGGACAGAATGGACATATTTGTACATCCATTTCCAGTGTAGTATCCGGTGGACAACATAAAAATGTAAACCGTCCCAAAACGGGATCAAAATGAATAGTGCGATGAACCAAATGGCCCCATCATCCCAACTCCATTTTGGGATTGCACCCTGCGACCACAGCCAGAGTAAACCACATTCGTAGGCGGTCCAAATTGTTAGACTAGAAATAAGTGACCAGAACATATTGTCCCAGACCTGATCTCCAAACGTGAACTTACTGCCTGTCTGCATGCTTTTGACGTCATATGCCAAAAACCGGTTCTGAATATGCAAGGTATAAAAATACAGGTGGAGCCCGCCGGTCCAGCCTAGCATCAGGCTCAGGTTAATCGCATAAACTTTAAAGATCCATACACCCGAACCTCGGCTGATTTCTTCAATCTCTGGGAAGACGGTGAACCATAGAAGTACAATAAGACCAAGGAACAGACCGCGTACATAGGTTCCAAACCAAGAAAAAGCTATCCCCTTCAATACCGCAAAGGGATTAAGAATATTCCGGAAAATGCCCCCAATCTGGATAGGAACCGAGGGGTGATGGTTCCAGATTTTCGTATCTACATTTAATTCGGGATCACTGTCTGTCTGTGTCACGACAATATTCCTTCATATCTATAACAAAATTATCAAATGAATGTGAAGATAATTCAACTAAATAATAGCAGCATACTGCCTGGTCATTATATTTTAACCACTTCTCAATAAATCCTATTTATGTGACTTTTTCTATCACCATGATGGCGTGAATGTAATCCATAGCATGACCTTCTGGGTTTGCGGCGACCTCTGCTTCATAGGATTGGTAAAACTCATCAACTATTGCCTGAGCTTCTGCCGGTAGGCGACTGCTCAGTGCAGAAAGAAACACTGTTTCCGACCAACTTCGCATTGTTGGAATTAGAGAGGTTGCATACTGGCTAGCTGACATTGCACCGTCTGCCTCTATAAATGCCATTTGATAAGGGCATTTTGTTAATTGCGTGCGCGCGGATTTAAGCCTTAGGCCAGCTTTCATTACAGGGGTGTCTTGACTATCAAAAGGAGCCTTGAACTCGCCCAATGTGCGGTAATGTTGTACAAAAGTGGCTCTACGAAATTCCTCTTGGGTGATCTTATACGCATTCAAAAGAGAGCGCCAATGCTGTGTGAATTTGTCGAACATGGAATGCCCACCAGTGTGACCAAGATAACGTCCCTTTTCATCAATGCCAAAATTTAATACAATAAACTGCGATCCCGATTTCATTTCTGCAGCACGCGCAAGAAGAATTTTTTCCCAATCTTCTGCAGCACGCTGAGCAAATTGTGCCCGCTCATCAGGCGCAGCTCCTACCATATGAACATGGTCTTCTATTTCACACGGCTTTTCTGAAACGTAATGCATTGCAGTAGCAGAAAAACCAAGGCTGAGGCTATCCGACGCCATAAGTTGGCGATGAAATCCAGTTCCACAGCCATGCACAAAAACATTGTCATTATTTATCTGATAAGCATTTGAGGGATCACCTTCCATCCCTTGCATCGTTTTGAACAAGGTAGAAAAGTCATTTGATGGTAAATCTGTGTAAAGGAGTTCAGTATGCCTGGCATCTCCACCCTCACGCAGACTCGAAATGAGATCTGCCCAGAGTTCAGCACTGGTTCCCCCATCTGCCGCTCCATAATCCGCAAACCTCAAAATTTCTGTTTCGGGCAGATTATTTACGGCCTCTTTCATGAGCGGGAGAACACTGTCGATGGCATTTTTTGCACCCGCTGTGCGTTGCGAATAGTAACCACTTGATCGCATGGATAAGACGTCCTGCATATTCAGCTTTTCTTCAGTAGTGCCTAGTTTAGAATGCTTTTCGACCATGCGATAAGACCCCCTTATTAATAGCTAAGAATTTTACCTTAGATGATCAATCATGGGTTTCAAGTACTTCTCAATAAGTAGAGCAATATACTAGAATACTGTTGTATTTATTTCAGCCTTAATATTTGCTACGATCGTAGCAAATATTACCCTGAAAAAAATGTGAAAACGCAAAAATTCGCACCATTATTTAGACAGCTAAGCTAGGAGAATAAAATGAGCAATCTGCCCATTATCGAAGCCGCAAAAGACGAACTGACGGCAATCTTCAAGGATCTTCACCAACATCCTGAAATAGGTTTTACCGAGCATCGCACAGCCGGAGTTGTAGCTGAAAAACTTAAGGAATATGGAGTGGATGAGGTACACACTGGCATAGCAGGTACAGGTGTCGTAGGCATCATCAAAGGGAACGAAGGATCGCGACGGGTGGGCTTACGGGCTGATATGGACGCGCTGCCAATAGATGAACTAACAAACCTAAGTTACTCTTCTAAAACACCTGGCATAATGCATGCTTGCGGTCATGATGGCCACACCACAATGTTGCTGGGTGCAGCCAAACATCTAGCGGGAACACGTGATTTCACTGGGACCGTCGTGCTCATATTCCAACCCGCCGAAGAAGGATTAGGGGGGGCGCGAGGCATGCTTGCTGATGGTCTGTTTGAACGGTTTCCCTGCGATGAGATCTACGGCATGCACAACACCCCTAACGGGCGGCCGGGCACAGTAGGAATTTGCAAGGGCCCCGCTATGGCAGGTGCTTCTTTCTTTGATATCACCATTCAAGGTAAGGGAAGCCACGCTGCCATGCCACACCAGTCACGCGATCCATTAGTCATCGCCTCGGATCTAGTGGGCAGCATCCAGACGATCCTTTCCCGCAATGTCGCGCCACTGGAGACTTGTGTATTATCGGTGACCCAAATTCATTCTGGGTCAGCCTATAATATTGTTCCAGATACAGCAAAACTGGCAGGTACAATTCGATACTTCAAGCAGGAAGTTTTTGATCTAGCCGACCACCGAATGCGCGAGTTGTGTTCGGGCTTTGCTACCGCTTACGGCGTGGAAATTACCCTAGATAATCGTAATACTTTCGACGTATTAATTAATGATGAAGAACTCTCAGAAGCTTATCTCGAGGCTGCCAAAGATATTGTGGGCAAGGAGAATATTTCAGGCACGCAGGAACCAGCTACAGGGTCTGAGGACTTCGCTGATATGCTGAATGTTGTCCCAGGTGCGTATTGCAGGATTGGACATTCTGGGACTACTGGCCTTCATAACCCCAGCTTCTTCCTTGACCCTGATGTCTTGCCCATAGGGGCTTCTGTGATGGCGCGGATCGTCGAACGGAGGTTACCCGCTTGAACCCGCCGCGAGAGATAAAATTACGTTAACAGCTTACACTTTTATTCCTACCTTCAAACCTTCCAATATTGCTTCCTCGACCGTTCTTGGGCTAAGACAGTCGCCTATAATGTGGTGAGAAATACTATGTTTACTCAAATCTTTTTCTAGTTTCGTTTCAGAAAAATGACCCAATGCGGTCACTAGAGTGTCTACTGAATTTAAAACAACCGGCTCTCCGCTGAGCGTGTGCTGAAGATAAACATCCTCTGAGTCTACGCCAACTAACCTGACGTGTGGAATTATTTCAACACCAAGCTTATGAAGTTTGCCAATCCAGGCATCTCGAGCATACTGCGGAATATTTTGGCCGGCC
Organism: Paracoccaceae bacterium; assembly: GCA_902554705.1. Lineage (GTDB taxonomy): Bacteria > Pseudomonadota > Alphaproteobacteria > Rhodobacterales > Rhodobacteraceae > Salinivivens. Next base: position 78,900 of record CACDPP010000002.1, on the reverse strand, counting down.
ACCATGCCGTTTACTGCAAGTCGAATATTACAACCCTGCTTCACAAGTAACTCAGCGAGACCTAAGCCAACCCAATCGCATCGCCAGTCAGCAATTACAACACGTCCGCCAACATTTGCCTTACCCTCTAAAACTTGCCATGCGTTGACGACATGGGCTTCCTCCGCACCCTGAATTTCTGGCATGTAAGGAGTTGCACCAGTAGCAGCAATTACAACATCAGGTGCAATTTCTTCAATCAAATCTAGGTTCACAAAGCTATTGAAGCGTACGCTTACTGCAGTCTTCGTGAGTTCTTTATTTAAGTTGGTAATAATTCCTCCAAACTCAGCTCTCCCAGGCAGTGACTGCGCCAAGTTAATTTGTCCACCAAGTGAATTTGATTTTTCACAAAGCGTAACGCGATGACCGCGGTCTGCAGCGATACAAGCCGCTTTAACGCCCGCAGGCCCACCTCCTGCTACTAAAATACTTTTTTTTAATTTTGTCTTTGAAATATTTGCATACTGCAATTCACGACCTGTTTCAGGTCTTTGTATACACGAAATAGAACAAGCATTAAGCATATGCCCAATACAGGCCTGATTACATGCAACACATGCACGAATATCGTCTAGGTCTCCGTTTGCAGCTTTACGAGGCATCATGGGATCAGAAATTAAAGCCCGGGTCATTCCACACATATCAGCCTGTCCCATCTTTAGAATTTCTTCAGCTATCTGCGGCTGGTTTATGCGACCAGCTACAAAAATAGGTTTAGTTACAACAGATTTTATTGATGCTGAAATTGGAGCTGTATAACCAGTTTCATACTCCATAGGTGGAACAATATGCGTTGAGCCTGCAAGTCCAGCCGATGTTCCCACTGTGATATTAAAATAATCCAGATCTGATTCACTATCCAAAGCAGAACAAATTTCAAGCATTTGATTCAAATCATTTTCAGTATAATCTTTATCTTCTCCAGAAAGACGCACTCCGACTATCATTTCCGCACCTGCACCGCGACGAGTTGCCTGAATTGCATCCTTTAAAAAGCGCAATCGACCCTCAAAACTACCTCCAAATTTATCAGTTCTTAAGTTAATTTTTGGATTGAGGAATTGGCCCAGAAGATACCCATGAGAGGCAACAAGTTCAACGCCATCAAGACCTGCCTGGCTCAAATGTGATGCTGATAATTCAAAACCTTCTATAATCTCATTAATAAGAGTTATTGGCATTGCTCGCGGCATTACATGAAAACGCTCATTAGGAACAGCTGCAGGCGCATAAGCTACTGGCCGCGATCCATCAGAAGCCAAAAACATTTCTCTTCCCGGATGAGTAAGTTGTCCAAATACTAAACATCCATGAGACTGGCATGCATCGGCTAATTTCCTATAACCTAGCACACATGCTGGATCATAGGCTTGAATAGCGGGTCTGCCGCTATCTCCAGTTGGATGCACACGTGCAGCTTCTACAATTGTCAATGCTGCACCGCCTTTTGCCTTTGCTCCATGATAGGCTGCAAGTCTCTGAGAAGGCTTCCCATCGTCAAGCATAACCGCCATGTGGCCAGTAGAAAAAATTCGATTTTTTAATTCTTTGTCCCGGATTCTGAGAGGTTGAAAAAGATTATTTAGCTGGACCAATTTAACTCTTTCCTAACGTTCAAGGAATACCAATTACATTGTTGCCTTAACTTAAACTTACAATAACCGCAGTGATTTTTAATATTCTGTGTCTCAGATGCTATCACAACAAATTAAAATTATGCAGCTGCCCTAGGAAACTAAATAATGCCATAAATAATCATTTTCATCAATTAATTTGGTTTATTTTGTCTCAATCTGGCTTGAGTTCAATGGCCTTCAAATTATAATTAGGGAATAAAATAAGGATAGAAACTATGGATGAGCTTGTAACAACAGTTACCAAATTCAAATCTAAAAAGGGTTCGGAAAATCAATTGATAGAAGCACTCAAAAGTTTCGATAACTCCAGTTCCAAAACTTGGCAGATACTTAGCTTAGGTGACAACGAATATGCAGCAATTAATACTTACGAAAGTATAGAAACCCGAACTGAAGATGTTGCAACTGGTTTGGACTGGTTAGACAGTATCACTCCATTGATTGATCTTTACGAAAATGGCAGCCGAACTGAGGCTTTTTCTGGTATTGTTTTGTATGAGAATGAATAAATGAGCAGAAAGTCATTTATAGAAAATCAGAACGTGGTTGAAAACCTTTGGAAACAGTATCAGATTGATAAAGACCCAAAATGGCTAGCTGAAATTTGTCTTAATGTTCCATTCTTTGATAACCCTGAAGTAGGAAAAGAGATAGCCAAACTATTAGAAAGTCAATTTCACAAAAGGAGTTCGGATGCCGAGGATTGAAACAGTTGCCGATAAAGGCGCAGACACAAAATTTAAAGCGCTTTATGAGCGAGTTAAAGGGCCTGGCAATAAAGCGAACCAAAATAGAAAGAATGAAGAATGAGAAAACTACCACTAATTTTTTCAATAACATTGGGGTTAACCTCCACGGTGAGTGCAAATGCTATGTATGAATGTTCGCTTCTTGACGAAGGCCAAACTTATGCGCAGATGATTAAATACGAAAATAAATTTGTAGAAATTTTTCCAACAGGAGAAGTAGAAGAGTTTTTTTGTACTTCTTTACCTTTTAATTATACAGAACAACCAGTTTGCATAAGTAGAAAAGATGGGCTCCAAAAAGGTGATTATATTTACACCCTCGTTACGCTTAATATGAAAAACGATTTCCCAATTTCACTGACTTATAACTCGATTGCGGATGACGACAAAAATTGGAAAAACCCCATATCACAAAAAACTCAGGTAAAGGATTGTAAGGCTTTTTAATTAATAGCATTACTGGCTAGGCACCAAAATACTGATACAATATCGAGGGTAAATATGATTTATAAATTGTATTATGTGGATGGAACTGCATCTATGGGAATCAGAGTTTTGCTTGAGGAAATTGGTGCATCATACGAGTTGATCCAAACAACCACAGACAGACGAAAACCCCGTCCAGCGGAACAATTGAAGTTAAACCCAAATGGCTGGGTTCCGGTTCTTCTTTGGGACGATAGCGCGATGTATGAATGTGCCGCTATTACCATATTCCTTTGCGATCGGCATAGCGGGGCCAAACTAGCACCGGCTATAAATGCGCCAGAGCGCAGCCTATTTCTTCAAACTTTAGTTTACTTCTCGAGCTCTATTCAGACCGCTTTCCAGCTAGATTATCATGCCCACAGATTTGCCAATACGCCAGAAGATGAACCGAGCGCACAACGAAGAGGGTGTCGAAGACTGAGAGAAACATGGCAAGTTATCGATGAGCAAATTGGTGATAATCAGTGGATATTAGGTCATCAGTTTAGTGCTGCAGATATCTACCTATTTATGCTGACAACTTGGCTTGAAACATCACGAGGCCATCCAGAAATACATGAATTTCCAAACGTGCAGCGGATCGCCAAGGCAGTTATGTTGCGGCCAAGCGTTCAGCTCGTTTATGGTAATTGAAGCGGTATATGCTTCCATGAATTCCTAATGACAAAAAAACCCCTTCCCACTTGTCCCTCGCCCTGCTTAAATAGCAATTCTTGCCGAAATGCTAGCGTTCGCCTCCAACGAGCAAACTTAATTTATTCGTATCTCCCAGTGAATGTGTGCTCTCCAACTTTACAGGGTGACCTCTGGTGACTTTAGGTGAGATAGTGGAAGGGCTTGCTCATTCTTTAGTTCTTTAAGAGAGATCTTTGTAGACATTGCAGTAAAGTCAATCTCACTTATTAGTTGTTGTTGCAATTTGTCATATGCTTCCATTGATGGGCAAACAATTTTTAACTGATAATCTGCACCCTCTCCCGTTAGCCTATGTGCTTCAGTAATTTCTGGAAATTTTTCAATAATTGCTGAAAATTCTTCAACCCAATCCGGAGAATGTCTACCCACACTTATCGCGAGAAAAACAACTATTGGAAGATTTATAGCATTCCTATTGAAGAGAATTTTCCTACCTAAAATAACTTTTTCCTCTTCCATTCGTTGCAAGCGGTTCCAGCAGGCAGTTTTGGATATCCCAACGCTTTTAGAAAGCTCCAAGAGTGATAACTCGGCCTTTTCTTGCATCCTTTCTATAAGTTTAATATTTATGCTATCCATTCTAAAATACCCTTTAATTGTGAATATTGTTCTATTTTAAGCTAATAGAAAAAAAATAAAAGGAATTATGTTCATTAATTTGAGTTTTTTTATTACCAATGTTCATATCGTTGTTAGGCAAAAAAATATGCGAAAAGACGACGGCTGTTTATGAAAACGATACTCAAGTATTTACTCGAAGCTGGGATCTTCCAATTCCAAGAGTTATATTTTAATTAAAAATATATAAGCAAACAAAACCGCCTAAATCAGATTTGCGAATTATAAAAAGTTGGGAATATTAGTTAGAGATTATTTTCCAATAAGTATCTTTTTTGGTAATTAAACCGTCTCTGAATTCCCATAGGTCGCATCCCAAGCAATTTAGCTTTGACTTGTCTTCAAATGTACCTCTTACAATCCATTCGCTGATAGCTTTTGTATCATCAACAATCCAATGTTTAATTTCCTCCCAACGCATGTCAGGGATTTTCTCATAACGCGCACTTAAAACTGAACCGATTTCTTCTTTTCCACGGCACACCCTTCCATCAGGAGCAACTGGGCCAGAGGCCATAAGCCAAATACCATCATCAGTAAATCGTGAAAGAATATCAGGAACATCATGGCGATTAAATCCGTCTTGTATGTCATCAAGTAATTGGATTGTAATTTTACTCATTTTTCATTCATCCTTTCTCTTCTTCTTGGGCTTCAATCTCAGCTTTTTCCAAGTCGCTATGGAGGCGAGGTGATAAACTTAATTTAATCGGGCCATTACCTATCAGCAATACTTTTTAAATAATCATTAATCAGGTCTTTATCATTTAATTTCATTTGTTCCGCACGATCTATTTTCTGTTTGGAATGCATAACGTCGTTTATTGAGTACAAATACTTATTAGCTGTTTGACGCCATGTATATTTTTCCTTTACAAGCTGAATGGCCATTTTTGATAATTCTGAATACCGCTTTAATCCATCCATTAATCCTTCTGATATGCTTTTCGGTGAGGTAGGATCGACAAGCACGCCTGAGCCGTCAAAGAAAATCTCAGACGGTCCCCCGTTTTTCGTTACAACTGGGACCAAACCCGTTGCAGCTGCCTCTAGAGGGGCTAAACCAAAAGGCTCATATAGAGAAGTAAGTGCGAATACCGAACCACGCTGTGCGAAATATCGATACGTTGCTGCTAACTCAAGTTGTGATCCTATATTGAGAAAATGAACGTGTTTTTGAATATGGCCACGCTCAATTATGTTTAGTATTTTTCGTAATACTATCTCTTCCTCTTTGGAAAGTTTATGAATGTCGGCTGATGGGTCGTTTATTCCCCGAAAGCAAAGCACCAAATGAGCCTTTTTAATTAATGCATTATCTTCTGAATAAGCTTGAACCACACCACTAATATTCTTTTTTTCATCTAGACGGCTTGATACTAGTATGACAGGGCCTCCATTTATCCCAAAAATAGCATCCAATTTTTGTTTAAGCGTTTTATCTGTAAGTGCAGGCGTTTGACTGAATATATTTTCATTCACACCAGGGGGTATAATTTCAAATTTTGTTTTATCAAATTGATCAAGCGCACTTATATAAAGTGGATGCGCGTACTGTTCATCCATCTCTTGTTTGGTAGATACCATAATCTTAGCCGCGTATTTCATACTGATACGTTCCGCGGCTAATCTGTTTGAAAACTTAAAGCGATTTTCCATACTATGCCAGTTGTCAGTCGTTGTCCCGAGTTTATCCAGCTTCTGTGCGCCCAGTGAATGCCCAGTGAAAGAAAACGGAATACCGGTCTTTTTAAATGTAAGCGCAGCTGCATATCCACCATCGGCATAATGAGCGGTAATAAAATCCGGTAAACCGCCTCTATAAAACTGCAACATACTGTCAACAAGCTCTGGCAAATAAGGCCACAGCTTTTCTTTAGTTAGAAATAGATCTCCCCCAAAAGGAAAACGCAGGATCCGTAAGTTTTCTTGGCACATTGAATAACTATCTTGGTCTGAAAAAAATTCGGGCCAAGAAGAATCACGAATTCTTCTTGTAACTATATCAACTTTATGCCCTTGCTGTGCCATCGCTTGAGCGAGCTCTTTCACATAGACAAGTTGTCCACCAAAATCCGGGTGCTCGGTTAAATAACTATCGGCAGGATCAAAATTCCCCTGTGGATTCAAAAATACAATATGCATCGGCTATTTGTTCTGTTGTTTTAATTTAAATAATATGGAAAAGTTGAATTTACTGAATTTATCATCGTCGGATTTATATCTTTCAGATATTGCATGTTGTAATGCTAAGTAAAAGTTTTCTTCGTTGAATCTTAATAATTTTCAATTGCTTTTTCTCCATGCTCTGCACTTTGATTAAATTAGTGGCATAGAAAAATATTCTAAATTTTTATGGGTCTAGAAAATCAAATTTACCTTCAGATATTATTACTTATGTATTAAGTAAAGAGTATTAGCCTGGATAATTTGCATCAGAGAATTGGTTTATTGAATTACGACCTCTCATGGACAAGCCTTAATACTAAACTTCGTGGCTCCGAAGAATTAAGCGGCGGACTGAGCGCTGCGCTTCTTGAATTAGAAAATCACCAAAGGAAAAGTGGTTTCATAGTTGATGACTTGCGAGAAATACAGCGCTTTGTTTATAGCCATCCTACAAAGGATTATAGCTTTCGAGTGCAATTGAATCCTAAGCGTGCAAGGCGCCATGACGGGACAGGCATTTCTCAACCTCCTCAAAATGAGACTTGCTTGAATAATGGTTGCTTCCTTTGCCGTGAAAATATTGAATGGCAACAAGAGGGTCGCCAAGTTGGATTTGAAATCAAGACCCAAAGCGGCGATTATAACGCTTTAATGAATCCTTTTCCTCTTATGCCCAATCATGTTGTTTTGGCTTCCCAGGACCACATACCACAAGAAGTAAAACTGCTTAGTGACAATCAACAGAGCAAAGGTTTAGAAGAATTGATTGAGGACCTATGTGAATTAGCTTGCCGTCTGCCAAAACATGTAGGGTTTTATAACGGTGTTGGAGCTGGTGCTTCCATTGCATCACATTTTCATTTCCAGTTTTTCCGAAGGCCACCCGACATTCCTAACTTTCCGATTGAAGAAAGGAGTTTCACTTCTTCAAAAGATGGGCGTTATCCTGAATTTATCTTGGATTATCCCATTGAAGTTTTAAGATGGCGCGGCTCTATTTCTGAAGTTGTCTCAAAAGCCTGCGCATGGATCACGCAATCAATAAAAGAAAGTAAGATTAGAAAGCATAGACTTACGTCAAATTTTATTGCCACTTCTTCAAAATTGGGCAAAAGCGTTACGCTTTATTTTATTCCTCGTGATAAGGAAAAACAATTTTGGAATGGAGGTCAAGGAATTGTCGGCGGTCTAGAAATACTGGGGGAGCTCGTAATGGCCAGTGATGACGAGCGTACTCTAGTTGAAAAAGGTGATATCGATTATTTCTTTATAAATAACGCTCTTTCACACGTAAGTGCTCAATTTTCCAACAAAAATATTTAAAATATTTCTACTTAAGCGCTAGTTTTCGATTTGAGCTAAAACTCTGGATTATATCTGATACCTTGTCCAAGCATTTGTCGATTGATAAGAACAATACCCTCCCTTGTAACATCAAACTTTTCAGTATCTGCTTGCAGATCAAATCCAATAACTGAACCGGGCGGGACAATACAACCATTATCGAGAATTACATTTTGCAAATGGCAATTAGCACCAATTCTACAGCCACCTAGAGCAAGTACCCCGCTAAGTTTACAACCCGATTCAACCCGTACCTCAGAAAATAATATCGAACGCCTAATTTCTGAACTTTTGATTAAACAGGCGCTACTAATAATAGAAGACTCAATTTTGCTATCGTCTTTGCCAGGCTTTATAAATGCAGGGGGTAACTGCCTTTGATAAGTGGCTATAGGCCAACCTTTGTCGTACAAGTTTAAAGCAGGCTCTGCTTCGAGCAACTCCATGTTTGCCGCGTAATAACTATCTACAGTTCCAACATCTCTCCAGTATGGGGGGTCATCATTAGTTGGGTTTCGAAATTCATATGCATGAAAATGATCTCCTCGCCGCAATCCCTCAGGAATAATATCCTTACCAAAATCGTGGTTTGATCTTTCTGAAACTGCATCATCTCGCAACATAGATGCAAGGTATTTTTGGGAAACAACATAAATACCCATGCTGACTAAGGCTTTATTATCATCACCTGACATTGTCTTTGGATGTTTTGGCTTCTCTTCGAAATCAATTATGCGACCATTCTCGTTAACACTCATGACTCCAAATTGATGAGCCGCTTTTGCTGCTTCGATTGCAATACAACCAACTGAAAAATCGGCCCCATTATTAACGTGCTCGGCGAGCATTTCGCCATAATCCATATTATAAATATGGTCACCAGCCAAAATAATGACATATTCTGGGCCATGGCTTTCTATTATGTCGAGTGACTGGAAAACAGCATCCGCAGTTCCTTGAAACCATGTTTCATTATCTGTCCATTGTTGAGCGGGAACTATATCTAAAAAATCCCCACTATCGTTATTAATTTTTGTCCATCCTTTTATCAAATGTCTTATCAAAGAGTGGGATTTATACTGAGTTAATACACAGATTTTGTTTATACCTGAATGCATACAGTTTGAGAGGGTAAAATCTATTATTCGAAATTTACCACCGAAAGGAACAGCGGGCTTTGTTCTCCAGTCTGTTAAAACGCCCAAACGTTGACCACGACCACCAGCCAAAACTAAGGCCATTGTATTATTTGTAAGGCGACTTACAAATCTAGCACCAGTTGATTTCATAATGCGTCCCAAAGGATTTTTGTTTACAACTAACGTATATATTAGAACTCTGTTGGTATATTGTCGAGAAATGTAGAAAAAGCTGACAAAACCGAGCTAAGTAGTGCATCTTTACTTGCAGACGCAAATCTATTTACTGAGTTTTTTGGTTGGAGCCATTTTAAAGCAAAAAATCAGGAAGTGGATAACCTCATTTCAATTTCTTCTCAAAGTTTTTTAGAATACATAAATAGTTCAAATATTGTTCCAATCGCTCACAGAGGGGCTAGCCTTGAGGCTGCAGAAAATAGCTTTGAGTCATTTAGAAAAGCTTTTGATCTAGGTTATCGAGTAATAGAAACAGACATCCATAGTTCAAAAGATGGAACAGCTTATATTTTTCACGACAATACATTAGAGCGATTAACGGGAGAAAACCTAAAAATAAGTGATTTAAAAGATGTCGATATTGATAGCCTAAAAGTAAATAAGTCATCGATAATACCGCGGCTTTCAAACGTTTTTGAAGAATTTCCGGAAGGATTATTCAACCTGGATGCAAAAACCTGGGAAGCTACCAAACCAATTGCCAATACTATAAAGAAAATGGGGTGCAGTTCTCGGGTTTGTATCGGAAGTTTTAACGACAAGCGTATAAATGCTATAATTAAAGAACTTGGAGTTGAAACCTGCCATAGTATGGGCACGAGTAATGCAATCAAATTTTATTTGGGTGCTCAACTTGGGATAGAACAAAACTTTACCGCTCAATGTGTTCAGTTACCAATTAAGCAGTTTGGCATCTCTTTAGTTGCAAAAAGAGTATTGAGACACGCGCGCAAATTAGGGATTAAAATTCACTTTTGGACAGTTAACAATCCCAAAACAATGCAAAAACTTTTAGAGCTTAATGTGGATGGTATAATGACAGATGACTGTGTTCTATTAAAAACAATAATGGAAGAGCAATACAAATGGCCAGCAGCTTAAAAGAAAGCTGAATATAAACAACATGTTTTTGACCCCAACCCCCTAATATGCTGGCAGTGTGGAACAATGTTTCCCCAGCATTTCCCCAACAGGATTTTCGGTCTTCTAAATTTCCGCTAAGTCATTGATTTTAGTGGTGAGCCGTACAGGATTTGAACCTGTGACCCACTGATTAAAAGTCAGTTGCTCTACCAATTGATCTATAAATCAGTGGACGCTCATCCGATTAAAAATATCTATATCGTGAATTGTAAGGTTTCCCGATAAAATAACGGAAGCAATAATTACCCAAATAACTGCAGATATACCAGTTGTTATCCAGGCTTTCTTTTTTAACTTGTGGTTCGCAGGTGCTCCAGCGTGAGTTCCAGGTTCAACTTCTCCAACATCACCTTGCGTTTCAAGTCTGATGGGAATGGCGACCAAGAAAACCAAAAACCAGATAACAAAAAAAAGAACTAACGCAGAGGTAATGCCCATATAAAATTAAACCTGCTCTAATTCTATGAGTGTTCCAGTAAAATCTTTGGGGTGCAAAAACAAGACAGGCTTGCCGTGAGCCCCAATTTTTGGTTCACCAGAACCTAAAATTCGCGCTCCCTCAGAGCTTAAATGATCTCTTGCTTTAATAATATCCTGAACCTCATAGCATACGTGATGTATCCCGCCTGAAGGGTTTTTCTCCAAGAAGGCCTCGATGGGACTGTTTTCACCCAGCGGGTGTAGTAACTCAATTTTAGTATTTGGAAGTTCAATAAATATAACCGTCACACCATGATCTGGCTCATCTTGAGGTTCCCCAACAGATGCCCCCAACATTTGTTCATATTGAGCTGCTGCTTCCATTAAATCAGGAACAGCTATAGCAACGTGATTTAATCTACCGATCATTTTAAACTCCAATTAGTCTTGTGGAATTACTCGCAAGTTTAATTCCATTAATTGATCCGGCTCTGGTCCGCTAGGAGCCTCCATCATTAAATCTTCAGCTCTCTGGTTCATTGGAAACATAATAACTTCTCTAATATTTTGCTGATCTGCTAAAAGCATGACAATCCTATCAATTCCTGCAGCACAACCACCATGGGGTGGCGCCCCATACTGAAAAGCGTTTACCATTCCACCAAATCTATTTCTAACTTCATTTTCATCATAGCCAGCTATTTCAAATGCCTTAAACATAATTTCAGGGCGATGATTTCTGATAGCTCCGGATACTAATTCATAACCATTGCATGCCAAATCATATTGAAAACCTTTTACCTGCAAAGGATCACCTTCTAGCGCCTCCATCCCGCCTTGAGGCATTGAAAACGGATTGTGCTCAAAATCTATTCGGCCGGTCTCTTCGTCTTTTTCATAAATTGGAAAATCAACAATCCATGCAAAGGCAAAGCGATCATAATCTGTCAGATTGAGCTCATCACCAATTACATCTCTGGCTTTGCCTGCAACTTTTTCGAAATTTTTAGGCTTACCGCCCAAAAAGAAAGCGGCATCCCCTGTCCCAAGGTCTAGCTGAGCACGCAGGGATTCTGTTCTCTCAGGGCCAATATTTTTTGCGAGCGGTCCCGCAGCTTCCATCCCATCACCATTGTCTCGCCAGAATATATAACCCATTCCGGGAAGACCTTCTTTTTGAGCAAAGGCGTTCATTCTGTCACAAAACTTTCTACTACCGCCGGTAGGAGCAGGAATGGCTCTAATTTCTGTACCTTCTTGCTCTAATAAATTAGCAAATATTGCAAAACCAGAACCTCTAAAATGTTCAGAGACATCTTGCATTTTTATGGGATTTCTCAGGTCAGGCTTATCAGTTCCATACCACTTCGCGGAGTCTTCATAGCTAATTTGAGGCCACTTGGCAGGATTATCTACTTTACGATTGGAACCAAATTCTTCAAAAACCCCAGCTATCACAGGAGAGATTGTATCAAATACATCTTGCTGGGTAACGAAACTCATTTCCACATCAAGCTGATAAAAATCCGTTGGAGAGCGATCTGCACGCGGATCTTCATCTCTAAAACAGGGAGCAATTTGAAAATATTTATCAAACCCAGAAACCATTATCAGCTGCTTAAACTGCTGCGGAGCTTGGGGAAGTGCATAAAATTTACCAGGATGCAGTCTAGACGGTACTAAAAAATCTCGCGCGCCTTCCGGGCTTGAAGCCGTTATGATCGGTGTTTGATATTCTCTGAAATTTAAGTCCCACATTCTTTTCCGAATAGACGCAACAACATCAGACCTTAATGTCATATTTTGCTGCATAACTTCTCGTCGTAGGTCCAAATACCTATACTTTAAGCGTGTCTCTTCCGGGTATTCTTGATCACCAAAAACAATTAGGGGTAGCTCTTCAGAGGCTCCCAGAACCTCCAAGTCACGTACAAATACTTCGATTTCCCCAGTTGGGATTTTTGTATTGACCAAACTTTCGTCTCTGGCCTTAACATTCCCATCAATTCTTATACACCACTCCGACCGAACTTTCTCCATTTCTGAGAAAACCGGGCTATCTGGATCACATAAGACTTGGGTAATACCGTAATGGTCTCTTAAGTCTACAAACAGCACTCCTCCGTGGTCTCGTATTCTATGAACCCAACCAGATAGTCGAACTTCACTTCCAACGTTTGTTTTATTTAAATCAGCACATGTGTGACTACGATAAGAATGCATAATTAATATTCCAAAGCGAGTTTTGTAATGGCGATACAACTCTTTGTTAGTCAGATGTCAAGTCTAGTGCCTCAAAACAGCCTCAATTTCACCACGGAGAGCATTTCCAACTGTTATTTCTTCAGCGTCTTGCAGATCAGAAAAAGTTACAATTTTGACTTTGCAGCTGGCATCTTCAATTTTTTTTCTTCTCAGTACCCCAGGCAAACATCCACTTGAAAGTGGTGGGGTTAACCACTGGCCAGCTATTTTGACAAATATATTTGTTATGGTTCCTTCACATACTTCATTACGTTCATTGAGATAAATAAATTCATCTATTCCATCAGGCAAATTTGCTCTTTCGGCATCGTACAAAACGCGGTTGGAGCTTTTGTGCAGCAACCAAGGGTCGGAAGAGCTCAAAATCGAGTCCGAAAGACCCAAGACCCAAGTTTTAGAATTAGGACTTAGAGGTGCAGTTGTAAGATTAATTTCGCCATCAAATCGCAACGTTAGTCGGCATCGAAGGCAACTTTGCGAGTTAATTTCGAGTATCTTTTCCTTAATTTTAATTATTTCAAATTTAAATTTTAAGTTTGCAGCCGAGTTACACATTCGCTCTAAATGCAAATCAATGTCAGGTGCGCCCTTATCCGGATCCCACAGGAAGGTTTCAATCAGTTCTAGGTCTTCTCGGATATCTGAGTAAATCGGGATTTCCAAAGTGCTTCCTCGTATTCAGAATGTGAAGTGCTATCAAAAACAACTCCACCACCAACATTCAATACTGCTTTTCCATTTTGCATCAATAAAGTTCGGATAGCTACATTGAACTCAGAACTTCCATCGGGAGCCATCCACCCAATCGTTCCACAATAGATATCGCGAGGTCGTTTTTCCAACTCATGTATTATCTCCATTGCCCGGATTTTTGGAGCACCTGTTATCGAGCCACACGGGAAGAGCGCTGCAAACAACTCAGTTATTGTTGTTTTTTTATTCATTTCACCAATAATTAACGACGTCATTTGGTGAACAGTTTCATAAGTCTCCACTCTATACAGTTCTGGCACCTTAACCGTTCCAACTTTGCTTATTCTCGAAATATCGTTCCGTAACAAATCCACGATCATAAGATTTTCAGCACGATTTTTAATATCATTTTTTAGGAATTTTAAATTTTGTTTATCTTTTTCAGCATCTAGATCGCGTGGCTGTGTACCCTTCATAGGCCTAGTGGAAATATTCATCTCACTATCAGTCTTAAAAAATAATTCTGGAGATCTCGAAAGAATGGATATTTCACTATCCAAGTCAACAAAAGCACCATGTTTAACTTTCTGTTTTAATTGTAGATCTTTATAGAATGTCCAAGGGTCACCTTCGAAATCAGCAAATAGACTAAATGTTAGATTGGCCTGATAAATATCACCTGCTTCGATATAAGCTAAAACTTGATCAAAGGCCTCTTTATACTGCGTTTCATCCCAATCTGAAACAAAAGAAGATATTGAGTAAGAAGAATTTGCTAAACTTAATCTACTTGGCCCATCGAAAACACCAAACTGAATAAGAGGAATGGTCTGGCTTGAATGAGCTAAGTAGGAAAGTTTTGGCTCCAAAGCATATGACAGCTCATAGGAAGCTAGCCCAGCTATCCAATATCCCTTACCCAAAAATTTTTGAAGCTCTTCTAAAGCAATACTGACTTCAGCGGGATGACACGCCTTAATAATTTTCACAGGGTTTTTAAACCAATGGAGGTTCGTCTTTGGCGCTGTATCAAAATGGATTTTCAAAATTTATGCCTTTAGTTTTACCATAAACTTATAGCCTTGGTTGCGGCTATATTACAGGTCTGAAACCGGATATTTTTCGAAAATTTACGATACCTCTTGCACCAAAAGTAATGTCCACTATAACCCATGACAATTTGCTCAAGCATGATCCACCAATACTGCTAAGATTTAGAAAAAGAAGAATGCCTAAGAGAACGGATATCAAATCTATAATGATTATTGGTGCTGGCCCTATTGTAATTGGGCAAGCCTGTGAGTTTGATTATTCTGGAGCGCAAGCATGCAAGGCACTCAGAGAAGAAGATTATCGAGTAATACTTGTTAACTCTAATCCAGCTACAATAATGACAGATCCAGAATTAGCCGATGCTACTTATATCGAGCCTATTACCGCAGAAGTCGTTTCCAAAATCATTGAAAAGGAGAGGCCCGACGCTCTGTTGCCCACCATGGGTGGTCAAACAGGCCTCAATACCGCACTTGAGTTAGAGTCTATGGGCGTTTTGGACAAATTTAATGTCGAAATGATTGGAGCAAAACGCGACGCTATAGAAATGGCTGAGGATAGAAAATTATTCCGCGAAGCCATGGATAGATTAGGACTCGAAAACCCAAAAGCTACTATCGTTACTGCCCCAAAAAATTCAGACGGAACAGCGAACCTAAACGAAGGCGTTCAAATTGCTCTGAACTCACTAGATATGATTGGGCTGCCCGCAATTATCAGACCAGCTTTTACGTTAGGTGGTACAGGAGGCGGTGTGGCATACAATCGGGCTGACTATGAGCACTTCTGCCGTACTGGAATGGACGCATCACCCGTGAATCAAATTCTAGTCGATGAATCCTTACTTGGCTGGAAAGAGTTTGAAATGGAAGTTGTTCGTGACAAAGCAGACAATGCGATTATCGTTTGTGCAATCGAAAACGTTGACCCTATGGGCGTTCATACTGGCGATTCAATTACCGTTGCACCAGCGCTAACTCTAACCGATAAAGAATATCAAATTATGCGAAACGGCTCCATCTCTGTTTTAAGGGAAATTGGCGTTGAAACTGGCGGATCTAATGTTCAGTGGGCAGTGAACCCAAAAGACGGACGGATGGTCGTGATTGAGATGAACCCAAGAGTTTCTAGATCCTCAGCACTTGCCTCAAAAGCAACCGGTTTTCCCATTGCGAAAATTGCCGCTAAATTGGCCGTTGGTTATACTTTGGACGAGTTAGACAACGATATAACGAAATTAACGCCTGCTTCTTTTGAGCCAACGATTGACTACGTCGTAACTAAAATACCAAGATTTGCATTCGAAAAATTTCCAGGGTCTAAACCTTACCTTACAACTGCTATGAAATCCGTTGGCGAAGTGATGTCAATTGGCAGAACCTTCCATGAAAGTTTGCAAAAAGCCTTAGCATCTTTAGAAACAGGCCTTACCGGTTTCGATGAAATAGAAATACCAGGTTCTGAGGATACTTCGTCAATCATAAACGCTTTGAGCAAACAAACTCCCGATAGAATATTAACGATCGCCCAGGCAATGCGCTTGGGGATTGGAAACGATGATATCCAAGCCGTTACGATGTATGATCCCTGGTTTATTGAACGCATCAGAGAAATTGTTGATACAGAAGAAAGCATCCGAAAAACAGGATTACCATCTTCAGCAGAAGATCTAAGAAATTTGAAAATGCTAGGGTTTACCGACGCACGCTTAGCTAAAATTACTGGTTCATCTGAATTAGACGTTAGAAAAAAACGTCATGATCTTGGAATAACCACGGTATTTAAAAGAATTGATACTTGTGCTGCAGAATTTGAGGCACAAACCCCATATATGTATTCAACCTATGAGGCTCCTATGCTCGGTGATGTGGAATGCGAAGCACGACCATCAGCAGAAAAGAAGGTGGTAATACTTGGTGGAGGGCCTAACCGAATTGGCCAGGGAATAGAGTTTGATTATTGCTGTTGTCACGCATGTTTTGCTCTGACTGACGTTGGCTATGAGACTATTATGGTTAATTGCAATCCAGAGACCGTATCAACAGACTACGATACATCAGACCGCCTATATTTCGAGCCGCTGACCTTTGAGCATGTTATGGAAATACTTAATGTAGAGCAGCGCAGCGGTACTCTTCATGGCGTAATAGTCCAATTCGGAGGGCAGACGCCACTTAAGCTAGCAAAAGCTTTGGAAGAGCAAGGTATTCCTATTCTGGGAACATCACCTGATGCTATTGACTTAGCTGAAGACAGGGAGCGTTTCCAAGCGTTAGTGAATAAACTCCAACTTAAACAACCAAACAATGGAATTGCTTCAACTGGCAGCGAAGCCATGCAAATTGCTGATCAAATTGGTTTCCCGCTAGTCATTCGTCCTTCATACGTACTTGGCGGCAGAGCAATGGAGATCGTTCATAACCAAAACCAACTTGAAAAGTACATTAACAATGCAGTTGTTGTATCTGGTTCAAGTCCAGTTCTACTGGATGGATATCTTTCTGGAGCCGTAGAATGCGATGTAGATGCCCTATGTGATGGGACAGATGTGCATATTGCCGGGATAATGCAACATATAGAAGAAGCAGGTGTGCATTCTGGAGACAGTGCTTGTTCATTACCTCCCTACTCTCTTTCTCAAAAAGTAATTGAAGAGCTAGAAGTGCAGACCAAAGCTCTCGCAATTGGACTTAACGTCGTAGGTCTAATGAATGTACAATTCGCCGTAAAAGATGAAGAGGTTTATTTAATCGAAGTAAACCCTAGAGCTTCCAGAACAGTTCCTTTTGTTGCTAAAGCAACTGACAGTGCAATTGCTTCTATCGCAGCACGGCTCATGGCCGGCGAAAAATTGTCAGATTTTTCCGAAAGAGAACCTTACAAGCAGGTTGGTTTTCACGAAAAATTACCAAAAACGGATCCTATGACACTAGCCGACCCCAATATGCCCTGGTTTAGTGTCAAAGAAGCCGTCATGCCGTTTGCACGATTTCCCGGAGTTGATACAATATTAGGTCCCGAAATGCGTTCAACAGGTGAGGTTATGGGATGGGATAGAAACTTTGCAAGAGCATTTTTAAAAGCTCAGCTTGGTGCTGGAATGAACCTTCCCACATCTGGAAAAGTTTTCTTTTCCATTAAAGATAATGATAAAACGCCACTTCTTTTAGAAACAGCCAGACTTCTAACAGAAATTGGTTTTGATTTGGTTGCGACAAGAGGAACAGCCGAATTTATTCAAAAAGATGGGATAAATTGTGACATAGTAAACAAAGTTCATGAAGGTCGTCCCAACATCGTAGATCGTATGAAAAATAACGAGATTTCATTGGTTATGAATACTACTGAAGGCGTACAATCTATCAGAGACAGCCGAGATATTAGGTCAGTAGCCCTATTTGACAAAATACCATATTTTACAACTGCAGCAGCGGCAAATGCAGCCGCATTAGCCATTCAATCTTATGCCGAAGGTGAAATAGAAGTTAAACCGTTACAAAATTAGCGATTTCAACAATAAACTCATAAAACTTATCGATATCGCTAATTGAGATATCCCAAATAATCATTCTGAAGTTCTATCATAGTATCAAGTAGCTTCTCAGCTGTTCTTGCGTCGTCTACAACTGGATCCGCAAGCAGTGCAAAATAAGCATCGCTTTTTGACTGATTTAAAACAGCTTCAGTTGTCATACGAATACAGCCTACCTGACTGTTTAAAAGAGAACAAAATGCCCTTGGATAATTATTGAGCCTTATTCCATGAACTCCTGATGAATTAATTTTTGCGGGAACTTCAACAACTATATCTTCTGGTAAATCATTTATACAACCGTTGTTTGGAATATTGACGGCCGCTTCTTCAGAATTCTCATCTTCCAAAATGGCCTCTAAAATCGGTATTATTCGTTCGTGTGATCTCTTTTCTAGATTGAAAAACTTCGCGTATTGACTTTCTGCTTCTGAAAAACTCATGCACTTTTTTTTGTAATTTGTGTAGAATTCGTTAATTCCATCGTGATCTGCAACACTATGACCCCAACTCAGGTACTCTCCTAAATGACTATCAACAGTTATCGGTAAAAAACCATACTTTTGGTAAAGCTGGAAAAATACGCCCCTTTCACCGCCGGGCTTAGAGTGATGATAATTATCATATATGTTTTCATAATTTGAATAAAATTCCTCAAATTTTTCATGTATTATTGGATATGCATCCTTACCAGTATCCTTGAAATTTGCATTAACAAGTATGCTCAAATGATTAAGGCCCCCTGCTCTAAAATTGATATTTGATCGATCAGTGTTAAGGAGCAAGGGCAATTGCACTTCCATGGAATAAATTTCATGGCATAAACCAATAAATTTAAGTTGAGGAAACTTAGTCATAACCGAGTGACAGATACGTTGCATAGGGTTTGAATAATTGAATACAAATGCTTCTGGGCAAATTTCTTGGATGTCTGCACAAATCGCAAGTATTGGTGGAATTATACGTAGAGAGTGAAATAAACCGCCAGGGCCACCATTCTCTCCATAGATTTGCTTAAAGCCAAATTGCAGCGGTATTTTCCAATCCATATCCCAAAGGTCAAATCTATGACCAACTTCAATGGAAATTACACAAAAGTCAGCATCCTTTAACGCCTCACGTCGGTCTGACACGGGCCTAATTAAAAAGTTCAAATTATATTCAGCCCTAAATTTTTCAGCAGCTTCAGCTATTTTTTTAAGTGAGCTTTCGTTTATGTCATGAAGTACAATCGTTGAACCGTCCAAAGTCTCTGACTGGAAAATATCATTGATTGTTCCCAACCCAAACACTGCACTGCCTGCACCTATTAGTACTATTTTTTTCACTTTCGAAACCTACTCTTCTAGGTAAATTTGACTTTTTAAAATAGTTTTAGATAACAGCTATCCACTTTAACGGACCCTGTCTCCATGTAATCTATGCCCTAGAAGGGCTAATAGAATAATCAAACCATTAAAAAACTGGCGCCAAACACCACTCATTCCCACTGCTATAACTCCGACTTCCATATAGGCAATTACCCCTACTCCAAACACTGCTCCTGCTATTGTTCCAAGACCACCCCAATAAGGCGTTCCCCCGACAAACACTGCTGCTAGAGCTAATAACAAATATCCAAATCCTTGAGTTGGGAAAAAAGAATAGGTTATTAGAGTGGTAAAAATACCAGCTATGCCTGCCCCCAATCCAACAAACATAAATGCTTTTATTTTCACAGCTTTAACATTAATGCCCATTTGCTCAGCACTTACATAATTATCACCGACGTGATGGATATGAATACCAAAGACATGTTTGTTGAATAAATAATAGCTAAAGATTACGAATGCTAGCGCCCAGATCATTTGCATTGGGAAGCCATAAAAATTTCCAACTAAAAGATGATAAACCCAATGGTTTTCTAACTCATCCATCATAGTAATTGAGCGGCTCTCCGTTAATACCAAAATAAGACCTCTTAGAAGAAATAAAACTCCTAATGAAGCGACCAACGAAGATAAGCGTCCATAAACTATTAGCGCGCCAACCAGAGCACCAACTACAGCGCCGCTAATAACCCCAGCTAAAATTGCGACGGCTGGGTCTATTCCTGACTTTACTAGAATAGAAAAAATATATGCTGCCAATGCATAGGTAGAAGCAAAGGAAAGGTCAATTTCCCCAGAGGCTACTAGAAACACTAGTGGAATTACCAAAAATATAAGAGTTGGCATCATTACAAAAACAGATTGATGTAAATTTGGCCTTAGCCAAGCTTCTGGAGCACCAATAAGGAAAATCAGCATTAAAATTATGAAGTAGCCCATACTGCCAAATGCCCTACCATTTTTATGAAAAATTTTATTTATTACGGATGATTCTTTTTTCATAACTGACCTTAATGTTGTACTATTGTATCTCGCATTATTTTCATTAGCTCCTCAGGGCTAGCAACGTCATTTTTTGTCAACTGATGAACTACCTCACCACGATCAAGAACTACAAATCTATCCGAAATATCGTAAACGTGGTAAATATTGTGTCCTATAAACAACACGGATCTATTTGATTTTTTTACGTTTTTGACAAAGTCAAAAACTTTTTGAGTTTCATTCAATGACAATGCATTTGTTGGCTCATCTAGTATTATCAATTCAGCATTATTGTATATGGCTCTGGCAATTGCTACACCCTGTCTTTCTCCACCTGATAAGTTGCCTACAGGAGAATCAGCATTAATTAACTTCGACGTAAACCCAATTTCTCTGATCAACCTATTAGCTTCATTTATCTGCTCTTTCTCTCGCACAAAACCAAAGGGATAAGTCAACTCTTTTCCCATAAAAATATTCCAAACTATAGATTGTTGAGGGCATAAGGCCCTATCTTGGAAAACAGTTTCTATTCCCGCTTCCCGTGCTTTTAACGCGGTCCAGCTTGAAACCTTCCGATCCCTAATTAATATTTCTCCTTCATCAGGAGAATAAACTCCCACCAGGGTCTTTATAAGAGTGGATTTCCCGGCCCCATTATCACCTATCAGACCAACTATTTCCCCTGCCCCAACATGCAAGGAAGCTTTGTTTAGTGCTGTGATGCCACCGAATTTCTTTGTGACATTTTTTAATTCTATAATGTTACCCATAATACCTCGAAAATACTGACCCACTTAATTAAATGGGTCAGTAAAAATTTTTTATCTCAACCCTGCGTCCGCAAGAGCTTTAACTGCCTTGTAGTTGTTTGTATCAACAAAACCGGCCCCAGTATCTTGATTGATCGCTCCTGTTCCAAGAACAGCAGTTTGACAAAGAGACAGAACAGGTAAATAGCCTTGCAAGAAAGGTTGCTGATCTGAAGTTAGGTGAACATATCCTTTTTCAAAAGCAGTCATGATTTGTGGACTTGTATCAAATCCTATCTGCAAGATTTCATTTGGACCATAACCCGCTGCTTTGGCAATACCCTCGGCAACATTCATAATATCACTGCCTGGGTGAACGATTATTTTTGTTTTAGGGTTGGCGCTGAGCGCAGCCGTGAAAATTGGTATTACAGTATTGGGATCTGATGCATATGCTGGGTTACCATCTACAACTGTTACGGTCATCCCATGCTCTTCAAAAACAATTCTCGCACCATCCTCTCGCTGAGCTCTTGCATAATCGCCAATTGGAACCATTACAATAGCATGATCACCGGCTTTAAGGCCAAATTGTCTAATGGCTTCTCTAGCTAAGGCTTTACCTTGAGTTGCTAAATTAGCACCAACATAACCGCCACCAAATCTTGCTCTAACTCCGGCTGGATCAACATTCTGATAAGTCATAAGAATACCTTTTGCAGCAGCTTGCTTAGCTAGCGGCATTAAAGCATCATCTCCAGGGTGTCCCATCATTCCAATGGCATCAACGCCCAAACCAATAGATTCTCTAAGCTGCCTAACCATTTTTTCAAAGTCCCATTCTGAATAAATGATCTCAGCGTCCGCTCCTGTATCCCTAATAGCATTCATTGCTCCTGCAGCCACTATTCCTGCAAAGCCTCCAGCTTCAGGTCCACCTGCATAGAAATGCATTTTTACATCAGAACACCAGTTTGCTCCTAAATCTTGTCCAGTTGGTGCAGCTACAGCTGTCGTAGCGAGCTGCAACGAAAATAGCGTCGCTAATCCATACTTAATTAATTTCATTTTTCCCTCCCAATTTGTTTTTTTGAGTATCGATTCGATAGCTCATAGCTATAACGATATATCAAGATTTATGATTTGCCTAAATTTTAAACCAAACGATTAAAATTTAGTAAATATTTTTTTGCAATAAAACGAAAAAATACTCGATATTTTTTGACTGAATTTAGTCAGTTATTTTTTATGAAATTAGAGAATTGATTGAGCTCTTCATTAGCAATACTGATATCGTGTTCCGATGAGGGATACTTTAAATCCCTAACTTCATTTGCAAATCTAGAATATGCTTTAACCGCTTTATTTTGCAAAGCGTCAAAATCCTTGTGGAGATCGGAGTAAACTTTTGCATGTCTAGGAATATGTCCCTTGTTGTAACCCAAAACATCCTCTGAAAATAAGTATTGCGCATCACAATCAACACCACTTCCCATTCCAATGAGAAAAATTTCGACTGCTTTTGATATCTCAGTTGCCACTTTTGACGGGACAATCTCTAATTCCACTGCAAAGGCCCCCGCTTCTTGTATTCTGGTAATTTCAGAAAGGATTTTTTTCGCTTCTAAATTAGTCTTCCCAGCCGCCTTAAATCCACCATAGTGTGTTGATTTATAAGGTATAAAACCAGAGTGACCTATTACAGGAATTCCCTCATCTGCAATAGCTTTAATTAACCGTGTACTCTGGGGACAATAAATCGCATCAGCCCCCTTATTCATTAGATAGAAAGATCTCTTTAAAATTGAATGTTCATCCAAATGAGCTCCATAACTTAATCCAACTGTAAAAAACGTGTTAGGCGCTGCTGCGCGTATTCTCTCGTAGTCGTTTAATTCAGAGGTAATAATCATATCAATGCCAGCTGCCTCACAGGCTTCAGCTTCTAGCACCGTATGAGTATAAATTTCGGTAAGTTTCCTTTGCCCTCGGGAGCCTAATATATCTTTTACCGTCAATTTTTTTTGCATGTTTTTGGCTCCTATACGAATTTCCAACAGCTATCTTTCTCAATCAAGCAGAATTAACTGTTTGAGCACCCGCGTCGGGTAACTCAACCCTAATATGATAAGCGGGGTCTTTAGTTTGTTTCAAAACTGCTGGAATGATTTCCTTATAGGCATGGTAAAGAGACTTTGGCTTGGGAAGCTGCTCCTTTATAACCTCATGTAATTTAGGAAGCTTATGCGATGGAACCATCGGGAACATATGGTGCTCAATATGATATTCCATTTTCCAGTAAATAAAACTGAAGATAGGGTTTAAACGCACGGACCGAGTAGACAAACGGTGATCCTTAACGTCCTCTTTCAACCCTACATGTTGGGTTATGCCCCAAACGATATTCAGCGTCGCAAAAAACTTGGGAACAAGAAGTAGGAATACTGGTAGCCAAGAACCAATAGCTACCGCAAACAAAATAATTCCTATCCATAATCCAACGTAGATACGAGAGTTTCTTATGCAAGACGCTTGCTTGTCCTGTGGAATACATTCGCGCATAACGCGCGTATTAACACCAAGAGCATGCTGTAAAATTTCGTAATGTAATGACTTGTGCAAATTCAAAAGTCCAAATCCTGGTACGAAAATAATTAAAAACTCTACCAATGTTTTTGGTTTCCAAAAAAATGCTACCCTCTACCTCAAAATCATGAGGGTCAACCGATGCTGTGTAACTGTGATGAAGTGAATGACTCCAATGAAAACGTACTGACTCAAAGTTATTCATGAAACTTGCTATTTGATAAAAGAAGTCATTTAAACCACGGGTCTTGAAAGCCGTTCTGTGACCACACTCATGCCATATGGCATCTGCACCCCCCCACCACGTGCAGTAAGCCAGATATAAAGGAATAAACCACCAGGTGCCCCAAGAGCTGTAACAAAGCAAACCTAATCCCAATAAAGAAACAAAATAAATTATTATATGTTTCCAACCTTCAAAATCGCTTCGCCTTGAAAGCTCTTTTAAAATTTTACGATCAATTTTAATTTTAAACCAATCACCAGATGTGCTATTTATCCCGATTTGTGGTTTTTGTATTTCCATTTTTCTTTGCCACCCTACAATTTACTTTTTATAAAATTAGCTCAAAACTAAACTTAAACAACAAGGACGAAACAGATAATGGCGGACTGGACATTTGTTTGCAATACCTCTGATGTTGATTTTGAAGACCAATACAGATTTGATTACAACGATCGAACATATTGCATTTATCATCTAGAAGACGGGTTTTATGCTACTGACGGTCTTTGCACGCATGAAGACATTCACCTCGTAGATGGCTTAATTGACGGCGAAGAAATAGAATGCCCTATGCATCTCGGAGTTTTTAATATTAAGACTGGTAAAGTCGTAATGGACCCACCTTGCGAAGACCTAAAAACATACAAGTTAAAAGTTGAAGACGAACAAATTTTCATAGAATTGTAAAAGTTTTAAAAAATAAAATAAATTAATCAGGGTATCAATAAAAATTGATTGGATAAATTTTTTAAGTTAGCCTGACTTCACACGAAGCAAAATTTCTTTTTTAGCAGAGTCTTTTATGAATTATCACACACCATCAAACTTCTTAGATGCATCTGAAATTGCGGCAAATTCAGTGGGGCAAATTCGTTTTCTTGCTGGAGGGACAGACGTGCTTGTTCAAATGCGTTCTGATATTTTAACCCCTGATGATCTGATTGATATCAAACACATCCAAGGCGTAAAGGATATCACTCAAAATAATGACGGTAGCTGGACTTTAGGAATTGGCGTTTCAGGCGCTGAGATGTCAGAGCATGCGGAATTTAAGAAAGCTTGGCCCGGCTTGGTGGAGGCCACAGATTTAATTGGATCAACACAAATTCAAGGAAGAGCCACGATAGTTGGAAATCTATGTAATGGGTCACCTGCAGCAGATAGCGTACCTGCTCAAATTGCCGCTGGGGCTACTGTTTCAGTGATAGGTCCCTCAGGCGAAAGAACAGAAAAAGTCGAAAATATTCCCACTGGTCCAAGCAAAACATCATTAAAAAAAGGTGAACTGATCTCAGCTGTTCATATACCAGCTAGAGAAAAGAATGCAGGTGATGCCTACTTAAGGTTCATACCAAGAACAGAAATGGATATCGCAGTTGTGGGCTGCGCGGTTAGTTTGCGCTTGGATAATGGAATAATCACTGATGCACGCGTAGCCTTGGGAGCTGTAGCACCCACCGTGCTATTAGTTGATGAATGCGCTCAGGCTATAATCGGAACCAAATTAGATAAAGCAGCGTTGAAAAAACTAGCCCAAGCGGCAGAGAAAGCATGTAATCCAATTGATGATAAAAGAGGAACGATAGAGTTTAGAACAGACATCGCTGGTGTTCTAGCCGTGCGCACTGCAAAAAAAGCTTATGATCGAGCCCAAGGAAAATAATGATGAGTAATATTCATGTAACTGCCAAAGTTAACGGAGACGATGTTGAGTTTCTATGTGATCCTCGGGAAACTCTATTGGATGTTTTAAGGGACCGCCTCAACTTAACCGGAACAAAAGAAGGGTGCGGAACAGGCGATTGTGGCGCCTGCACTGTAACCATTGAGGACCGACTAGTGTGCTCATGTTTAATGCTAGGTGTTGAAGCGAGTGGCAAAAGTATCGAAACAATTGAGGGTATGGCGAAAGGGGACAAACTGCACCCCCTTCAGAAAAAATTTGTTGAGCATGCCGCTTTGCAGTGCGGTATTTGCACACCAGGTATTCTGGTCGCAGCAAAAAATTTATTGGAAAAAAACCCTGACCCAAATGAAGAACAGGTGCGATATTGGTTAGCTGGTAATCTTTGTCGATGTACCGGATATGATAAAATTATAAGGGCTGTGCTAGATGCAGCAAAAGAAATGAGGGAAGCATCCTAATGGCAAAAGATGAACTCATAAATAAATTCAAATATATAGGTACCCGTCCCAACCGTCCTGATGGCTTAGACAAAGTAACAGGGCGAGCAAAATATGGGGCAGACTTCAATGCTCCAAATATGCTTCACGCGGCAGTACTCCGCTCTCCTCACGCTCATGCGCGTATTGTTAAAATTGATACTTCTAAAGCAGAGGCATTGTCAGGTGTAAAAGCTTTTGTAACTCGAGCTGATTTTCCTACTGGTTTAAAAGGAGAAGATTTTTATCTACAGGAAAATACGATAGCGGGTGATAGGGCTCTATATGATGGGCACGCAGTTGCTGCCATCGCAGCAACATCAGCACTAGCAGCCAAAGATGCTATAAAGCTTATTGAAGTTGAATATGAAATTCTTCCTCACGTAACCGATGTTGATGAAGCTATGCAATCAGATGCGCCTGTAATAAGAGAGGGAGCACAAGATCATTCTGTTCCGGAAGGCTTACCTCCCAATATTGTGTCTTACATGGATTTTGGCCACGGCGACCTGGAGGCGGGATTTTCAGAAGCCGATCTGGTTATGGAAAACACCTATAAGACAGAAGCTGCACATCAGGGCTACATTGAGCCACATGCCTGTGTTGGACAACTTGGCCAAGATGGAAAAGGCGACATGTGGATCTGCACGCAAGGTCAGTGGTTTATCAGAAAAATGTGCGCAGCGGTTCTTGGACTAGAAGCTTCTCAACTTCGGGTTACGCCGTCAGAGATAGGTGGTGGCTTTGGTGGAAAAACTACAATTTTTTCTGAAGCCCTTTCACTAGCCCTTTCACGAAAAGCAGGTGGTCAGCCCGTAAAGTTGGTTATGACCCGATCCGAAGTTCTACGTGCCACAGGCCCAACTGCGTCCGCTTCAATGGACGTTAAAATAGGCATGAAGAAAAATGGACAAATGACAGCCGCTTCGGCAGTTTTCAGGATGCAAGGTGGAGCGTTCCCAGGAATGGCGCCAACAGGCATGGCATTAGAGTGCGCGTTTGCTAATTATCATCTTCCTGCCGTACATCACATTGGTTACGACGTGCTTTCTAACCGGCCCAAGTCAGCAGCATACAGAGCGCCAGGATCTCCTATGGCAGCGTTCGCAGTAGAAAGTCTTGTGGACGAAATGTGCCGTGAACTAAATCTGGATCCCATTGATGTAAGGCTTTTGAACGGATCTAAAGAAGGTACTAAATCAAGTTTTGGACCAACGTTCAGAAAAATAGGACTTATAGAAACCCTTGAAGCTGCAAAATCCCATCCAAATTTAAATGTAGAGCTTGGCCCTAACCAAGGAAGAGGAATTGCTTCAGGGTTTTGGATGAACCATGGCGGAGAGACATCCATTTCTATGGCTTTGGGTGAAGACGGGACCGTTACTTTATCTATAGGGACACCAGATATTGGTGGGAGTAGAGCATCAATGGCTCTGATGGTGGCTGAAACACTGGGAATCCCGTATGAAGATGTTCGGGTAAATGTCGTTGAAACCGGCTCTCTAGGTGTCAATGAACCAACCCACGGAAGTCGAGCAACTTTTGCTATAGGCAAAGCTGCAGTTGAAGCGTGTAATGAAGCTATCAAAGAAATGTGCCAACGTGCCGCCAACAAATGGGGCATTGATCAAGAAGCAGTCGATTGGTTTGATGGTGCCGCTCACCCAGCAGGACCAAATGCCGGTGACTTTCCTCCGATGACAATTAAGGAAATCGGTCGTCGAATGGGACGCACGGGAGGACCTATCTCCGGTCATCACGCGACTACCTTTGGAGGCGCAGGAGAAAGTTTTGGTACGCACGTTGTTGATCTTGAGGTGGATCCAGAAACGGGACGAGCTACTATCTTGCGTTATCTTGTCGTTCAAGATGCAGGCAGAGCTATCCATCCGTCATATGTTGAGGGTCAGTTCCAAGGTGGGGCAGCGCAAGGAATAGGCTGGGCCTTAAACGAAGAGTATATCTATGGCCAAGACGGCAGGTTGCAGAACGCAGGGTTTTTAGACTATCGGGTACCTGTCGCCTCAGACCTTCCTATGATAGATACAGTCATTGTTGAAGTACCAAGCGACAGCCACCCATTTGGTGTACGCGGAGTTGGGGAAACAGGAATAGCGCCTCCACTTCCAGCAATTGCTAACGCAATCGCAGACGCGACTGGAAAACGCCTCCGGCATTTGCCAATTTCCCCTCCAAAGGTATTAAAAGCGATCAAGGAAGATAGCTAATGGCAGAAGTAAATCTGTGGTCAGGTTTGCGCCAATTCACTGACGGAGAGCTAGTAGTTAAAGTAAAAGCAGAAACTGTTGGTAATATGCTCGACGAGCTTATTTCTATTTATCCAAACTTGGAGCCCGTAATAGAAGCGGGTGTTTCAGTTGCAGTTGATGGAGAATTAGTAGCTGGAGCTGACCACACACCTATTAAGCCTGAAAGTGAAATATTTCTACTTCAGCAATTCAAGGGTGGCTAAATAAATCTTTGGTAAGGTTTAAATTGGTACGCCATGTTTACCTGCCAGATCACAAATCTGATCCCATGTAGACACTGGTATTTGAAGAATATTCTGGGACGCGCTTCTTTGAATTCGTTCGCGTTCGCCCGGTATCTGAACTCCCGAACTTCTCGGTGCCGGTGGACATGACCTGAGTTCATCCAAAATTTCATCCGCTATTTGTTCAAAAGCATTTTTTTCACGGAACTGATCTGCTTTTATCGCTATTAACAGCCAATGCTTAGTTGTTGATGGCCCAAGCAATGCCTGCCCAACTAATTCGGCAATTAAAGCTAAACCAAATCCTTTATGCTCAGCGGCTGGCATAAGTGCGCCACCAGAAAAATAATCATCTGGATTTCTGGTCACATTTCCATGTGCATCTTTTACAGAATTATCAGGCAAAAGTGCACCTGCAGACTTAGCCGCATAAATCCATCCACCCGCGATTTTGGATGTGGCAAAATCCAGAACCACAGGACCAGTTTTTCCTGCTGGTATTCCTATACACCAAGGATTAGTTGGCAGCATCGCTTTAGCTCCACCGGGAGGAGCAACCTGCCTCCAATGTTGACGGTTTCCGCCTCCCAAGCAAATCGTTAAAAAACCTCTCTCACCAGCAACTTCAGCATATGCGCCAAGACGGCCAGTATGCCCAACATCTTTGACCGCCATAACAGATAGACCCTTGTCTTCTGCATCGTTGCAGCATTCATCATAAGCAAGATTAAGCGCTGGAATTCCTATGCCACCATTTGCATTAATTTCAAGAAAATTCTTGCCGTTTTTTATCAACTTGGGACGACTAGAAGCATTTAAGACACCAGATTTTACTTCATCTGCATACTCCAAAACTCGCATAACTCCGTGGCTTTCAACGCCAACTAAATTGGCATCAACGAGATGAGATGAGATTGCCTTTGAGATATCTTCTGGGAAACCGACCGATATAAAAATTCCTGTCAAAACTCTATCGACTTGATCCGAGGCCAGTCTCAACCTTTTTTCATCTAATACAATTTTACTGGTAATTTCTTCCAAAATCTCTCCGTATATTTATATTTTAGGATCTGGGTTTTCTGTATGACCGTCTACGGCTATGATCTGACCCGATACAAGTCTTGCTGCCTCTGAAGCCAAAAATACAGCCATAGCTGCGATATCCCTTGCCTCAATAAAAGTATTTAGAGAGGTACCCGCCTTATAAGCTTGGCGCACAATATCCGCCTTCGTATTCTTTTGAATAGCTTCCCTTTCAATAACACCATTAATTCGATCCCCTTCGACACAACCAGGCGCAATAGCATTTGCACGTATTCCAAATGAACCAGCTTCCATAGCAACGGTTTTCATTAAACCGTGTAGCGCCCATTTGCTTGCCGAGTATGGTGAACGATAGGGAAAGCCATAGAGGCCGGCAGTTGATGAGGTAAAAATAATTGCTCCTCTGCCTTGCTTTTTCATAACTGGCAAACAGCCTTTTACGGATAAAAAAGCTCCAATTAAATTAACGTCTAGACAATTTTTAAAAGCTGAAACACCTTGATCCTCAACAAGCTCTGTTGGCCCTGCCGTCCCTGCGTTTGCACACAGAACATCTAAACCTCCCCATTTATTTTTTATTTCGTTAAAAAGGTCGATCATTGCATTTTCATCGCTTACATCAAGCTTAGTCTGTTCCCAATTTTTCGGGCATTTTGTTAAATCTTCTTCTGAAATATCTATTATCCAGACTTTGTAACCTTCAGCATAAAATGCTTCGGCTAGAGCATAACCAATGCCTGATGCCCCTGCTGTAATCAAAACTTTTTGCATCTAAAACATCATGCCTTACTTTTGGTCAACTTTTACGCCAAGCAGCCGGCCCAGATTTATGAACACTAGCTCCACTGTTATCAACAGCCACCAAAACAGGCATGTCTTCTACTCTAAGTTTATAAATCGCTTCCATACCTAGATCTTTAAAAGCAACGGGTTCGGCCTCTTTTATAGCTTTTGAGACTAGGTAGGCGGCGCCACCAACCGCAATTGCATAAACTGCTTTATGTTTTTTAATTGCCTCAATTGCTTCAGGTCCCCGTTCTGCTTTTCCTATCATTAACTTCAAACCAGTGTCACCGAGAACACGGTCAGTAAATTTATCCATCCTTGTTGAAGTTGTTGGACCTGCGGGACCAATAGCCTCGTCACCAACGGCATCAACTGGTCCAACATAATAGATCGTTTGATTTTCCAGATTTACCGGCAGTGCTTTCCCCTCATCAAGAAAATTGACTATTCTTTTATGGGCAGCATCTCGTCCGGTATAAATTGTGCCATTTAACAATAAAGTTTCACCTATTTTCAAGCTAGCCAAAGTTTCTTCATTAAGATTATCCACATCTACTCGGCGGGCATTTTTGTTTGCTTCATCAAGTAAAATTTCTGGCCACGCCTCCAAATCGGGTGTTTCAAACTTAGGAACGCCCGTTCCATCTAAAATAAAATGCAAATGACGAGTTGCTGCACAGTTCGGGATTAAACCAACGGGAAGAGATGCTGCATGGGTCGGAAAACTTTTTAATTTCACATCCAAAACAGTAGTGACACCACCTAACCCCTGGGCTCCTATACCCAGAGCATTTACTCTTTCATATATTTCAATCCGTAATTCTTCCGATTTATTTTTAGGGCCATTTTTCAATAACGCTTGCATATCAAGTGGATCATTTAATGCCTTTTTTGCCATTGCCATCGCCCTGTCCGACGAACCTCCAACACCAATTCCGAGAATGCCAGGAGGACACCAACCAGCGCCTAGTTTCTCAACCGTTTCAACAACCCAATCAGCAACTGAATCTGATGGGTTCAGTACAGCAAATTTTGCTTTATTTTCTGAACCACCTCCCTTGGCCGAAACGTAAACGGAGACGGTATTTCCTGGAATAAGATCAACGGTTAACAATGCAGGGGTATTATCACCACTGTTTTTTCGTGAACCTACCGGATCAAGAACAATTGAAGCGCGAAGTGGGTTCTTATGAAATTGGTATCCTTTTCGAACGCCGTCATCCACAACTTCCTGAAGACTGCGAGAAAAATCAAATTTTACATCGTAGCCTACTTCTAAATAGACATTAGCACTGCCCGTATCTTGGCATATAGGACGTCTTCCCATGGCAGCCATTCTTGAATTAACCAGGATTTGTGCCATTGCATCTTTTGCACTTTGGCTTTCTTCCCGTTCCCATGCCGACGATAGAGAAGTTACAAAATCTGGTGGGTGAAAATATGAAATATATTGAAAAGCATCAGCAATGCTTTCTATTAAGTCCTCTTCTCTGATCAAAGTCATGACCAGTCGCTCCTCATTATCTAATTTGTCATTGTCAGTAGAACAAAGCTCTGTTGATGCGGACTATAGCCTAACATCTGTTTCATAAACAACAAGGTCGCATTAGAATAATAAAGCTTTAACTGTCTGACTTATGATTATAGAGATCGAAACCTATGGATTTTAGCAGATTCGACGTTTTTAATAGTTTATGGAGAATAGTTTATGGAAAAGTTGGACTTTTATATTAATGGCTCTTGGGTGACGCCAAGTGGTGTTAAAACACTCGATGTTATAAATCCCGCATCTGAAGAAAAAGTCACGAAAATATCTCTGGGTGATGCAAGTCATGTGAATGAGGCTGTTCAAGCAGCAAGAAAAGCTTTCCAAACTTACTCTCAAACTCCCGTTGAGCAACGAATTGATTTGCTAACAACAATTAGAGAAATTTATAAACGTCGTCTTGATGACGTAGCAGATGCTATTCAAACCGAAATGGGCGCTCCCACCTATCTGGCTAAGGGTGCACAAGCCATGGTTGGTTTAGGACACTTAAAAGCAGCTATTCGCTCATTAACCAATCATAATTTCGAGTATGAGCATGGAAACTTTATTATTAGACATGAGCCAATTGGCGTTTGTGGATTAATCACACCATGGAACTGGCCAGTAAATCAGGTCGTTTCAAAACTGGCACCCTGTCTTGCAGCAGGATGTACCGCCATATTAAAACCTTCCGAAATTGCTCCACTCTCATCAATGGTTATTGCTGAGATATTAGATGAAGCAAAAGTGCCAGCTGGGGTTTTTAATCTTATAAACGGCATGGGACCAGTTGTAGGTGAAGCGATGTCAGCCCATCCTGATATTGATATGATGTCTTTTACTGGGTCAACCAGGGGGGGCGTCGCAGTTGCAAAGGCGTCCGCTGATAGTGTCAAACGAGTAAGTCAGGAACTAGGCGGAAAGTCAGCTAATATTATTTTAGACGACGCTAATTTTGAAAAATCAATCCGTGCTGGAGTTGATTCCTGTATGAGCAATACAGGTCAATCATGCAATGCACCTACACGAATGTTGGTTCCAGCCGTTCGAAAGGATGATGCATACTCTATCGCGAAAGATGCAGCTGAAAAAGTAATTGCCGGCGACCCTACAAAGGACAGCACAACAATTGGTCCTCTGGTCAGTAATGTTCAGTATGAAAAAGTTCAAAATTTAATCCAAAAAGGTATTGATGAGGGTGCTGAACTATTGATTGGTGGCACTGGAAAACCAGACGGATTAGAAAAAGGTTATTACGCTAAACCTACGGTTTTTGGTGATGTGCAAAACGATATGGCAATTTCAAAAGAAGAAATTTTTGGTCCT
Organism: Paracoccaceae bacterium; assembly: GCA_902554705.1. Lineage (GTDB taxonomy): Bacteria > Pseudomonadota > Alphaproteobacteria > Rhodobacterales > Rhodobacteraceae > Salinivivens. Next base: position 45,634 of record CACDPP010000002.1, on the reverse strand, counting down.
GTTCTTTCAATGCTTACCTACGAGAATATTGATGATGCTGTAGCGATTGCAAATGATACTGAATATGGCCTTGCGGCTTATGTTTCAGGAGAAGACAAAGAAACACTCACTTCAATTGCAAGACGTCTGAGGGCTGGCCAAATTCATGTTAACTATGGCTCCGGTGGCGCAGACGCACCATTTGGAGGCTATAAACAGTCGGGCAACGGTCGTGAGAAAGCAGAATGGGGCTTAGAAGAGTTTCTTGAAGTTAAAGCAATAATGGGGGCATAAATTAAGCTTCGGTTTTTGCCTAAACTCAATGTCTCCATATAGGGTTTGACCAAGCCCTTTTCCCATTATGGTCGATCACGGTTACCCTTAACCATGGACTTTTTTTAAGATGGTCTAGTGAAAGTTGTGTGGAAACTAACGCTTCACCATGTTGGGCAACGTAAGCTGAGCCTTGTCCTTGAATAATAACCGTACTGACTGGTGTCGAATGAACCTCGACTGAGCCAGTTTCTATTTCAATGTCTACTAAATCAGGTCCCTGTGATGAGTAAAAGGTGCCCTCTTTTAGAGCTTCCAAAATAGAGTCAGGACTGTTTTCATTAGATTTCACCATCACCCAGCCCCCAAAGTAGTCAGGATCAGTAAAATGTGCATCATCCGTCGCCACGAGGTTCAGGTCACGACCTTCAGCTAAGAGAAGATCTAATGTGTGAAACCCGTCAGGACGATCGGTACTTACAGCACAACCATGATTATAAACTTCAACGGCATGGGCTGACTTGATAGATCTGGCATCCGACAAAGTAAGCCCAGACCACTGAGGATGCGCTATTGTTACAAAAGCACCGGCTTCAACACACCGCTTGGCAATTTCTGGCCCAGTCTCTTGATTATCAGTAGGAACAAAATCTGGAGAATTAGTTGGTGAAAAATCTTTTGGCAATCCCACAGCAAGTATATGCCAAATTTCTCCATTCTCTGTAGATCCCGAATGAAGCTCAGCACCTAAAATAGTACTAAATTCAGGATCATAAAAGTCTGAAGGCTCAGTAACTGGATAATTATACAAACCGACGAAATGATCTGAAATCACTAAAAAATTATAGCCTTCATCTTTATATCTTTGACATAGATCATCAGGTGAAAGTAGCCCATCTGAGCGGTTGGAGTGACTATGCAGGTTCCCTCTCCAGAATTTTCCAGACTTAGAAAAAGCTAGTGGTTTCATGAATATCCCTCCAAATCGTCCAGATTACTTACTAGTGCAGTTTTTATTTCTTAAATAAAGTAAAAATCTCTGTTTGATAGCTATTCAAGTGTGTACACTGTTTATTCTGATGCCAAACGTTTCTGTTATAATTCCAACCTTCAATAGGGCACACTTGATAGAAGAAAGTGTCTCATCCGTACTGTCGCAAACGTTTAAACCCAAAGAAGTTATTGTTGTTGATGATGGATCGAATGATAAAACTTGGGATGTGCTGAAAAATTTAGGGTTTTCAGTATCTGAATCTCAAAAAAAATCCCTGCGATATATCTATAAAGAAAATGGTGGCGTTAGTTCTGCCAGAAATATTGGAATAGAATTATCTTCCTCAGAATATGTAGCCTTGTTGGACTCTGACGATCAGTGGAAGCCCACTAAATTAGAAGCACAATTATCGTCACTAAAGAAAGAAAGCTTCTCTTGTAGAGTCAGCCATACCAACGAAATCTGGATAAGAAATGGGATCAGAGTAAACCAGCATAAAAAGCACGGCAAAAATGGAGGTGACCTTTTTGAAAAATGTCTGAAAATGTGCTGCATATCGCCAAGCTCAGCTTTAATTCACAAATCTGTTTTTAATGACCTGGGAGGTTTTGATGAAAGCTTAAAAGCATGCGAAGACTATGATTTTTGGTTAAGGTATTGTGCTTTTGAACAGACCCATTTTGTAAATGAACAACTAACTATTAAAAATGGTGGGCATTCAGATCAATTATCACAAATGTACTGGGGAATGGACAGATTTAGGATCTTCAGTCTAGAAAAACTTTTAAAAAATAAAAATTTAAGTCGATCTAAATACAAACTTGCTCTAACAGAACTTATCTTAAAGCTTAAAATATTGATGAATGGCTCCATGAAACGCGGCAAAAAAGATTTTACAGATGAACTCAATAAAAAAATAGTTCACTTTGAGAGTTTATTGGACAATGAGTGAATTTACTGATGTTGAGAATAATACGGAGCTTCAGTTTAAATTTTGCTGGGTAACTGCACTTCGAGCAGAAGCCACACCATTAATAGATGCCTTCAATATGAAAATTGTGGAAAATAAATCTCTTTTCCCAATTTACGCTAATGAAGAGAAAGGGCATGCTCTTGTTATATCCGGTATGGGATCGATAAAATCAGCAGCCGCCGCAACATTTTTAAAGAACCATTTAAAAATTAATGACCACTCAGCTTGGATTAATTTTGGAATAGCTGGGTTTTTCAAGGGCCCAATAGGAGATATATATCAAGCTAATAAAGTAGTCTCAAAAGAAAGTGGAGCCGCCTTTTTTCCAGGATTAAGACTTTCCAAACTAATACCGGCAGCAATTTTATTTACAGTCAGCAAGCCAGAAAATGGATACAAGGAGAAAGTATTATATGATATGGAAGCTGCTGGTTTCTGTGAAATGGCTCCATCTTTTTCGTGCAATGAGCTTACCTACGTGATTAAGATTGTTTCTGATACACCAAGTGCTTCTTCATCTTTGATTACAAAGCATTTAGTTCGAGAATTGATAGAAAAACAATTATCAAAAATCTCAGATATTTTAGCCGAAATTGAGATATTGGTAGAGGAAGAAAAGAAACGTCTTTCAATCCCAAATGAAGTTATAGAGTTTGAAAAAAGATTTAAATTCACCGAGACCAACAAGTATAAATTTCGAGAAATCTATAGAAAGTGGAAAGTTGCTTTCCCTTCAAAAAGGCTGGACTTATCTGAGTTTTTAAATTCTCAGCCAAAGGAGATAATATTAAGGTTAGAGAAAGAAGTTTTGCTCAATGTAGAGGATTGGAATGCGCTTTGATTGAAACGATTTTTTTCGAGGAAGAAATTTATGAGCACCCAACAACGGAGCGCATCCGGAGAGCTCTTCCCAGAGCGGGTTGGGTTCCAATAGATCGTTATCAAGAATTATTCAATAAGCGGCATCAAAACTTCAAATTGCAGAAAAAAAATCCAGCACTCATATTGGCTAAAAAATACGACAATTTTGTCTTGCCAGTGCCTTCAGGTTTCGGAATGGATTCCCACAAAAATTTTTATTTTTCCCACATGTATAACTGTCTTTATGATTGTAAATATTGCTTTCTACAAGGAATGTACTCTTCGGCTAATTTTGTATTATTCGTAAATTATGAAGATTTCTTCAGATCAATTTCTGAAAAAATTAAAAAATATAAAGGCCAATCGCTTACATTTTTTTCTGGCTATGATTGTGACTCTTTAGCCTTCGACAAATTAAGTGGCTTTGCCAATCAAGCTTTAAATTTTTTCAACGGGCTTTCTAATGTTGAGCTTGAATTACGAACTAAAAGTATTGCAATTGGTTCACTTCTTCAAAGAGAACCTCTATCCAACTGTGTCGCTGCTTTTAGCTTATCTCCAGCCCAAGTTGCTAAGTCTCTGGACAGTAAGGCACCAAGTATAAACAGACGAATTAGTGCTATTAAACAACTTGCGGATGCCGGTTGGAAAATAGGCCTCAGATTTGATCCACTCATATATACCTCTGATTGGAAAGAACTCTATTCCGCTCTTTTCGCTGATATAATGAATGGCCTAGATCCAGAAAGGATACATTCAATAAGTTATGGCCCACTTAGATTCCCAAAAAAAATGTATAAAAAAGCAGCTAGTCTTCATCCAGAACACAAACTTTTTGCTTTTCCGATGGAAGAAACAAACGGGGTGGTGTCTTATGGGACAAAGATTGAAACACAAATGCATGATTTCTTAAAATCTGAATTAAATAATTACATATCAGAAAATAAAATTTTTCAGTGCACCATATAAACAACCTAGAAAGAAACAAATATGAAAGCCGCATTAATATCTGGAAGTTCCAGTGGGATTGGCAAGTCAATATCAGAAAAGTTTTTGGAAAGTGGAATTAGGGTAATTGGTCTAGCCAGAGACCATAGTAAATTCAAGCCAGATGAAAAAAATTATATCCCGATAGAAGCCGACTTATCTAAAGTCAAAAAACTTCCAGAATTAATTAAATCTATCCTTAAGGAAAATCCAGATATTGACGTCTTTTTAAGTGGAGCTGGTTACGGAGACTTCAAATCATTAGAAAACTTTTCCAGTCTTCAGATTGAAAACTTTATAAATCTTAATCTTGTCTCACATATCGTCTTATGCCGAGCAATTGTGGCTCATATGAAATCGCGAGGGAATGGAGACATTTTTATACTCGGATCAGAGGCTGGGGTGATAGGCAAAAAGAAAGCAACACTGTATTCCGCTGCTAAATTTGGTTTGAGGGGATTTGCACAAGCACTTAGAAATGAAGCAGGACCTGCGGGAGTTCGTGTTTGCTTAATAAATCCTGGAATGGTCAGAAGTCCATTCTTTGATAAATTGGGGTTCGAACCAGATGGACTTGAAACCAATGCCATCGAAACAGAAGATATTGCAAAGATTGTATTTGATTTTTTAGGAACCCGGCAGGGAACGATAATCGATGAAATAAACTTATCGCCAGCATCTAAATCATTTAAATTTAAGAAAGCCAGTAAATAAATTAGTTAACTATCTAAAGGTTTTTTTGCTCGGATATGATGTGGGCAATGTTCTCCACTTTTTAGAACTCCAACTAGTTTCATCCAGATTTCAATTTGGTGATCAATAAACTCTTTCCCATGACGTTTGGCTAAATCTTGTCTGTCTGGACCTTTTAGCCATTCCAGTTCTTTAGCTGCGACCTTAGAATACCAAGGGTTTCTATTTACTAGCTCTATTTCAACAAATCCTGCTGTAACTAATGCTTTCTGGTATTCGCCCGGTGAAGCCATAGCAAAGTCAAGACCTTCAGCTTTTATATATTCAGACATTTCAGGCGATGGCTTTCCATCATGGCTTATTAACCAGTCTGATGCCGCAAACTGACCACCCGGTTTCAAAACTCTAAAAACATCTGAGGCTAAAGCAGACTTATCTGGAATGTGGATAATTGAGTCCTTAGAAAACACAACTTCAAAAGAACCGTCTTCAAAAGGCAATTGCCCCGGAGAAACAAGTTCAATACTAATTTTTTCTGATAAACCTGCTGCTAACACATGATTTCGAGCAGCGTCACAAACAGGTGGCTCAACATCAATTCCCACTACTTGCTTCGCCAAATAATTTTTTGCCAATAGAACTGCACAAGCCCCGGATCCCGAACCAATATCCAAAACTCGTTGATCTTTGATTTTTATACCTTCGAGCACTTTCTTAACTTCATCGGAACCTCCAGGTGATAAAAATCCGTCTCCCCATAGCTCTTCCAAAAAAGAGATTACTTGATTGTTATACAAAACTTCATTCGACATTTTTAATAGTGGCCCTCTTTAAACACTTGAGTTTATTTTTCCTGACTCAATCTCACAGTGATTTTTCAAATTCTTTTGGACTGACTTAGGTACATAAATACCAGATATGCAAGTAAACCACCAATAATTTGCGCCATTATAAATGGAATAGTATCGCCATGTTGGATACCAGAGAAAGTATCAGTTAATGTTCTTGCAATAGTAACAGCCGGATTGGCAAAGCTAGTTGAAGAAGTAAACCAGTAGGCTGCAGTAATATAAAATGCGACCAAAGTAGCGACGGAACCTGTTTTTTGTTTCGACCCAAGTAAAATAGTTAGCAGTAATCCAAAAGCAGCTATGACTTCTGAAAAATATTGAGAAGACCCTGTGCGAACGTTTGTCGAAAACTGAATAATTGATATCTCAAACATGAAATGGGCTAAAAACGTACCTAGTACTCCCCCAATTATTTGAACAGATACATATGCCAAAAACTCTGAAAAGCTGAGCTTTTTCATAGCAAACATTATTAAACTAACAACCGGGTTAAAGTGAGCGCCAGATATTTCATTAAATATTGTAATCAAAACATACAGAATAGCACCTGTGGCAATGGCATTAGCCAAAAGCGCCAAAGCCTGATTTCCCATTGAAAGGTTTTCAGCCATAATTCCAGAACCGACTACCGTAGCAACAAGAAAAAGCGTACCCATAAATTCAGAAACAAAAGCTTTCATAATGTTTAAATACTAGAACAATAAAAAGAGGCAAACCCTGTTTAGAGTATTTTCATTGAAAATTCATAATTTGGCTATTGCGGCTTAAGACGCCAGGCAGCGATCATTAAAACTAAAGAAAAAGCGGGCAACAGCAACGCCACAAATATTACTAGATCATAGCTACCCAACTGCCAAACTAATGATCCAAATAAAGGAGCTAAAGCAGATCCTAGAACAAACCCAACGGCCAACAGTCCAGAGATAATTCCGAAGTCATTGCGACCAAGAAGACCTGAGATCACAGTAGGGCGAATAATACTCAAAACGCCATAGCTTGCTCCTTGAAAAACAACAAACGCTATTATTAAACCAAGAGAAAGGTTTCCCAAAAAGATTGACCAACCAGCAACGAACATTGAAATAAAAGACAAACAACAAAGCGATAATACAGAAACTTTTTTCTCGGATGCAAGCATCATCAAACGACCTATAACTTGCATTGGCCCAATGCAGGAGGCTGCTAGAACAGCTGTTTTAGCATCAAGGCCCCTGTCATAAAAAATTGGTAGAAGATGACTTATTATCATCCCGTGATTGAATGACATGAACGCAAAAGTGCCGCCAATAAGCCAAAAAATTGGTTTTTTCATCACAGATAGAGCATCTTTTAAATTTCTAGAAGACTGTTTAACAAACCCCTTAGAAAATTTGTTTAACATTTTTGTTGCGCTCCAAACTAAGGGTAGGTTCACGAACAAAATTACTAAAGAAAAAACTAGTACTGCTGATCTCCAACCAAAAAACTGAGTTAAAAAATGAGCGCCGGAAAAAGAAATTGTGCCCCCAAAGCCAGCAGCCAACGTTACAAAAGTTATCGCTCTTCTTGCATTATTCGCCATAGTAGTCGTTAAAAAAGCAAAGCATGCTTCATAAAGAGAGCAAGACATCGCTATACCCATGAAAAACCATAGAAAATAAAAATGCCAAATCTCAGTTGCTTTAGACAGTGAGAAGAGACAAGAAAACGCTAGAATAGTGCCAAAAGAAAATACTAAGCTTCCAGAACCTTTGTCGATAAATCGCCCCACAAAAGGCGCGAAAATTGCAGCCACAAAAAGTGATAAAGTATATGCTCCAGTCAGTGAGGTTTTAGAAAAACCTAATTGGGTTTCCCATATTGGTAAAAAGGCAGGGAACGAATAAAAGCATGTCGCCCAAGCAAGTGTTTGGGAAATTGCGAAAGGCAATACGTACATTGCAAATCGAATACCAGAGATTTCTGGACTATCTTGGATTTGATCGCTCATTAATTTTCTATTGTTAAAACTTCCAAAGACAAACTGAATGAAAAGAATGGAAATTTCAAACATAAGCGTCAGTTTGAAAAAAGTATTGCAGATAAATTTGATAGAATTTAGCTATTAAAGATAAGTTTTGACTGTTGAATTTGCTACAAGTTTTTGATGTGGAGAATTACTATGGATGAACACGTAGATTTTACTGCAATGAAAGACGGGACCCAAGAGGATTACGAGTTACTAGCTCGCTTAGAGAAACCTTATCTTGCTCTGACTTCAGACAGGGTTATTGAAGAATTACGAAGAGCCGGCGAAGCAACTCTAGAAGGCTATAAGATCACTCGACTGCAGCACGGTTTGCAATCTGGAACTCGCGCTCTCCGAGATGGTGCAGATTTAGATTGGGTTGTAGGAGCACTGCTACATGATATTGGGGATGGCTTAGCTCCACAAAATCACGATAAGATGTCTGCTGAAGTTATAAGACCATTTGTCAGGTGGGATGTTGCGTGGACTATCGAGCATCATGGCATTTTCCAAATGCTTTATTATGGCCATCATTACGGCTGGGACCGAAACGCCCGAGAGCAATTCAGACATCACCCTGTTTTTGATACTTGCGCAGAGTTTTGCGAACGATGGGATCAAAATAGCTTTGATCCAAATTACCCGATGGAACCATTAGATACATTTGAACCGATGGTTAGAGAAGTTTTTGGGCGAAAGGCTTACTCACCAGAAGTAATCAGGGAAGGTTTTGTGTCATCCCTAACTGGAAATAACTAAGCGTCTAATCTTTTTTATTTTCCTTATTACCAATCAACTGGATGATTATAAGCAGGCCTGATGATATAACAATTAATATTGTAGATATTGCAGCAATTGTTGGATCTATTTGATCTCTAAGTGCCAGAAACATACTCCGTGTAATTGTAGAGTTATCTCCACCAGCAACAAAAAGAGAAATGATTATCTCATCAAAAGACGTCAAAAATGCAATCAAAGAAGCAGAAATAATAGAAAACTTAATCTGTGGTAAAGTAATTTCTCGAAATGCCCGAAAACGGGTTGCACCTAAAGAGCGGGCAACCTTTTCCTGGTTCATATCATAGTTTTTAAGAGCGCTAAATACTATAATCAGTACGAGGGGCATTGCCACCAGTGAATGACCCAATACGAGCCCAATGATACTGCCAACTAATTTAAACTGAACAAAGAAGTAAAAAAGACCAATGGCTACAAGTATGATTGGAACCATCATCGGCGAAATAAATATTGGAAATAGAATCTTTCCAAGTCTGGAATTACTATTAACCAAACCATAAGCTGCCATTGTCCCAATGGGCGTTGCAACAAATATTGTCAGTATTGCAACCTTTAATGAAGTCCAAGTGGCTTGCATCCAATCATTAAAACCATTTTCAACTTTCCAAGCAAAAAAGTAATTTTCGTACCACCTGAGTGACCACTCTTTAGGTGGGAATTCAAGATATTGGCTAGCCGAAAATGACATTGGGATCACAACCAACGACGGCACTATCAACAAAAATAATATCAAATAAGAAAAGATATAAAGCCATAGCCTGTCTTTAAGTCGAATTTGTGTTTCTGAAACATTTTTATTTAGAAAGCTCATAATCTTTACCTATTTCCAAGCTGATCCATTGAAACCAACTTTGATGCAATAAAGAGAATGATCCCTGTTACAACAAGCAATACAACGCCAAGGGCACTCGCAGCTCCCCAACTAAAATAAAGCTCAATATTGCTCGATATTTTCATAGCGGCCATTATGACCCTTCCGCCACCAAGTATCGCAGGCGTTACATAAAATCCAAGGCAGAGTACAAAAACGATCAGAAGCCCTGCAAGTAAACCTGGCAAAGAAAGGGGGAAAAATACTGTCCAAAATGCTCTGGTTGGTGTTGCACCCAAGCTAGAAGCGGCCTTCAAAGTATCTTTATCTATGGCGCGCATATTTGCATACAAAGGCAAAATTAAGAACGGTAGCATAATGTGCACCATCCCAATAAGTGTCCCGGTTGTATTATGAACAATTTTGATAGGCTCTGAAATCAACCCCATTTCAATAGCCATATTATTAAGGAGCCCTTTTTTCTGTAGTAGTACCAGCCAGGCATAAGTACGCACCAAAAGACTTGTCCAGAATGGAATTAGCACGCCAATCATACATATGTTGGCCCATTTTCGAGAAAGCTGTGACATAAAATATGCAAGAGGGTAACCAATTGCGGCACAGATTATTGTTGTAAGTATACTGATTTTAAACGTGGTTAAAAAAATACGGATGTAGGCTTTGCTTTTCATCATGCGTTCGTAATTTTCAAACGAAAGGCTGCCATCTCGGCCAATAAATGAGAGATAAAACAACCAACCTACCGGGATTACAATCAAAGCTGTTACCATTAATAGATATGGCAACGTTAAACCAAAAAATGTTAATCTCTCGTTTGCTGCAACCTGCTGCAAACCTCTTTCATTTGGTTTTTCTATTTCAGCTATTGTCATTTTCAGCTTACCACGTAGCTATCGGCCACTTTAAGGCCAATGGTTACATTTTCACCAACCACTGGAAGAGCTTTCTGTGTCACACTCTCGTTTGGCACACGAACACGGACTTCGTGCCCATCGTCATCATCAGAGTTGAGTTTCACAACTAGGAGCTGGCTTTCACCTTGAAAAATAGAGTCGACTAACTTACCCACAAAATAGTTTGAACCTTTGATCTTCTTATCGGCTAAAAATGCTTTTTCTGGTCTTACAACTAGAAGAAAATCACCATTTTTTTCAGTTTTCTCGGCAAGAGTAATCTCTTCGCCATTCAAGCTCACTTTTCCATTCCGAACGGCAACAGGAAGAAGGCTAGATTCTCCTATAAAATCAGCGATAAAGTGATTATTAGGGTGTTCATATATCTCGTTTGGCGTCCCAAGCTGCATAAGCTCGCCATCGTTTATTACTGTGATCCTATCTGACATTGTCAGAGCTTCTTTCTGATCATGTGTCACATAAACTGTCGTCATATTCAGGGTGTCATGCAGTTGCCTTAATTCTATCTGCATTTCTTCACGAAGTTTTTTATCAAGAGCTGAAAGTGGCTCATCCATCAACAAGATTTTAGGCTTAAATACGATAGCACGGGCCAGCGCGACGCGCTGCCGTTGACCTCCTGAAAGTTCATTTATCCCTCTGTGGCCAAGACCTTCAAGTTTTACGGTGCTTAGGGCTTCCTCGACACTTCGCTTTGTTTCCGCTGTACTCACACCACGTAATTTTTGAGGGTAACCAACATTCTGTTCTACAGTCATATGTGGAAAAAGAGCGTAGTTTTGAAAAACCATGCCGATACCACGAAGATGTGGTGGTTTTAAAATGACCTCTTCATCACCGAATTTAACGCTTCCATAATCTGGGTTTGTAAAGCCCGCCAAAACCATCAAAAGTGTCGTCTTACCTGAACCTGACGGCCCTAAAAGTGTCATGAATTCGCCTGATTTTATCTCAAGGCTGACATCTTTCAGTGCATAAAATTGGTCATATTTTTTCGTGACCTCACGAATAGATATATTTAGAGAAGTTTCATTCATTAATTTATAATCGCTATATAAAGTCGCCCGAAGGGAAAACCCTTCGAGCGCTTAGATTTAATTTCGATGAAAAATTACTCAGTCATCATTTCTGTGTACATCTCAGCAGCTATTGTTCGCCACTTAGAATACCATTCAGTGCTTAAAGTAAGCTGATGCTTTGCATTATCAGGATGGCTAGGCATCATTTTTGCCCTTTCATCTGTCATAAGGCCAAGCTCATAAACTTTTTTGTTTGTTGGGCCGTATGTGATGTATTTAGCAAATTCCGCCATGTACTCAGGCTTCATCATTTCAGCAATATACTTCATGGCTAGATCTTTATTTTTGGCTCCTTTTGGAATTCCATAACCTTCCCAATCCATAATGCCTGATTGCCAGTCATATGCTACTTTTGCACCATCTTCTTTAGCGACATCAAAACGACCGTTCCAACCAGTGGTCATATCAACTTCACCATCTTTCATTAACTGAGCATGCTGAGCTCCAGAAGACCACCATACGGCGATGTGAGGCTTGATTGTTCTAATCTTATTTAGTGCTCTTTCTATTCCCTCTTCACTGTCGAGTACTTTATACACTTGATCCATGGGAACGCCATCGGCTAGCAAAGCTGTTTCAAGCTGAGCATCAACCTTGCTTCTCATAGCGCGAGTACCAGGGAACTTTTCAACGTCATAGAAATCTGCCCAAGTTTTAGGCCCCTTTCCTTCCCCATAGGTATCGGTGTTATAAGCCGCGACCACTGAGAAAATATCAGCACCCGCACAGTAATCACTATACATTCCTGGCAAGTGATTGCTTACATCAATTATTGAGTAATCTAGTTTTTCTAAAACGCCTTCCGCAGCGCCTGAAGCACAACTACCAGCTCCGCTTGAAAAAATATCAAACTTATCAGCACCAGATTTTACCATAAGCTTGACATCAGAAATACCACCGTAGGTATCTTCTTTTACGGTAATGCCCATCGCCTTAGCAGCTGGCTGGAAAATTCCTAGTGATTGGCCTTTTTGATATGCACCACCCCAAGATACAATTCTCAATGTATCTTCCGCATAACTGGCTGTGGCAGAAAACAAAAAGCCGGTTGCGGTTAAGCAACCAATGGCTGACTTCAAAATATTTATTTTCATAATATTCCTCCCAAAAAATTTATTTGTACTACAGATTGCACTGAATCGCACCGTGTACGCAACAAAAGTTTTAAGAAGTTGGTTTTACCTAGCGTTAACAATTTGTCTTTTATCACGCCAGCGATACCAAGAAACCACCGGAGGTAGAAACCAGGGGTTGCCAGTATACAAAGGTTTGGTCGGGAATGGTAGGTCATCGAACGCTGTTTCACCTTTAGATAAACCCAAAACTTTTTGACCTAATCTCATACCTAAATAACTTGCCATCGAAACACCCGAGCCACAGTAACCCATAGAATAATAGATCCCATCGTGACATCCCGTATGAGCAAGCTCATCAAAAGTATAGGCAACGGTCCCAAACCAAGAGTTAGTAACTTTAATATCGCTTAATTCTGGAAATACCCGCACGAGGTCATTGTGAAGTTTTGGACCACTTGTTGCCGTATTAGTCTCCTTAGCTGAAACGCGACCACCGAATAAAATTCGCTTACGATCTGGGGAGGGACGGTAGTAATAAACGACTTTACAGGTGTCAGTTATATTCCTGTTTGTAGGAAATAATTTATCCATCAAGCTTTTTTCTATTGGCTCAGTGGCAATAATATAGCTACCAATCGGGATTACTCTTCTGCGGAGCCAAGGCGTTATAGAAGTAGTATAACCATTCGTGGCAACGACAAGATCTTGGCAAACCACATCACCTTTTGAAGTTCGAACTTCAAAACCTTTTTCCAGCTTATTTACAGCCTTAGCTTCACAATAACTAACAACAGTAGCACCGGCTTCGAAAACACGCGATAAAAGCCCATGATGATATTTTGCAGGGTGAACTGAAGCATGCCTAGGGAAAACAACGCCTCCATAATACATATCTGTCCCCAGCTCTGTGTGTTGCTCCGCTTTAGGCACAATTTCCGTTGGAATGTTTTCAAACTTGGTTAGTTTTTCAGCATCTTTCGCCAGTCCATCATACTGATCTCTAGAATGAGCAGCATGAAATCGGCCAGCCCTTAAAAAATTACAATCAAGTTTTTCCTTATTAACCAGTTCCTCGATCCAGTCTAATGCGTTCACGCCTTCTTGTCTCATTGCGCTTGCTCTAGAAGCTCCAACTTTTTGAGTTAGTTTTTCAAGCGAAGGCTTAACATGAGTGCTTATTTGACCCCCATTTCGTGTGCTACAACCATATCCTGGGTATCCACTTTCAATGACCATCACATCGCGACCGCCTCTTGCGATTTCTAGTGCAGCATTCAAGCCCGTGTAGCCAGACCCTATAATTAAAACATCTACTTTCCGATTAAGATTGCTAGAAACGCCTGTGACCTGAGGCATATCATCAAGCCAATAGGATGTATCTTTCCAGTCTGCAGCCCACATTGTTGTGTTCCCTAAGTTTTAATATTTTAATTGCTTAAACAATTTAATGAATACCCAAATTAGACTGTAACTATCTTTTTTGAAATTTCAAAAGTTTATATTTTATTCAAATTTGCTGATCTGATAATCTGACTTAGAAAGCCATTCATCATCAATTTCAAATCCCCATCCAGGGTCACTTTTTACGGAAACGCACCCATCTTCAATATCAAACAAACTATTTTTGAATAAGTCTTCTTGCCATGGATAGTAGTCGGCACCCTCAATCGAAAATTCTAAATATTTTCCTGCATTTGGTATTGCTTTTAATAAATGCATTGTAAAAAGCGTAACTAGGGATAGGTTTGCGCAATGCGGTGTTACTGGAAGTCCGGCACTTTTTGCGAGTTCGACAATTCTCATTGTTCGAGATATGCCACCCAAATATAAAACATCTGGCTGAACAATATCGACAGCTCGCATGTCGATCATTCTTTTCCAAGTCGGGATATCGCAATCCTGCTCCCCACCCGTGACATCAATATCAAGAGCATCAGTAACAATTTTGGTTTGTTCAAGCTCCCAATAAGGGCACGGTTCTTCAAAATGACAAAACCCGTTATCTTCAAGTATCCGGCCAACTTCAATTGCTCTATCTGGTGAATAACAGCTATTTGCATCGATTAGGAGAGAGGCATCTTGACCAAGGTATTTACGCATAGTTGGAATAATTTCTTCAGTTCTGCCCGGCCACTCATCTTGGTTGCGACCAACCTCAGCTCCAGCCCTCACTTTAAAAGCGTCATACCCAAATTCACCCTGAAGCCTCACAAGTCGCTCTGCCTCTTCTTTTGGTGTGATATCACGTTTCATTGAAGAGGCATAAGCCCTTAATTTACCTGGCTCTCCACCTAACAGTTCAACAACAGGTTTTTGACTTTGTTTGCCCCTTAGATCCCAAATAGCTGTATCAAAACCACCTATTGCCCTTCTTAAATAAGACCCCGGAAATTTATGTTCGCGTTCAGTAACTAAATCGAGCAAGTCATCCAAGTCAGAAATTTGAGCGCCCAAAACCCATGGCGCTACCTGACGATGCAAAACCTGACAGGTAATATCTGAGTGATAAGTGGAGACCTGACCCCAGCCCTGAAGACCTGTCTCATCGGTAATGCGCACAAATCCAACAAATTCGTTACAAAAAGTCTCTATCGAATTAATTCTTAGCATTTCTGCACTCCTATAACTTTCGATCCGCTAATATAATATCAGCAGCTTTCTCTCCAACCATTATGGCAGGAGCGTTAGTATTACCGGTCGTAATTCTTGGAAAAATTGAAGCATCCACAACTCGGAGGCCTTGAGTTCCATGGACATTAAGACTTTCATCTACAACCGAAGAAGAAACATCTGTTCCCATTCGGCAAGTACCACATTGATGAAAAACCGTTCCACCTTCATCCCGGGCAAAATCCATAAAACTTTCGTCGTCTTTGAAATCTGGTCCAGGAGAAATTTCTTCAACAACGATATTTTTCATTGCCTTTGTTTGTAAAAATTTTCGCATTAAGTACATTCCAATTATCATAACTTTTTTATCTTCTTCGGTAGATAAATAATTTCCTACAAATTTCGGGCTTTTAAGAGGATCTGAAGACTCAAGTGATATCCAGCCTTCACTGGTAGGTTTGGTCGGGTTGAAGCCTAGCCTGACTGCAGGGTAAGGGTCTGGACTCATTAACGGACGCTTACCTTGTGGTGCTGTCGAATAACTCAAAGGCGAAAAGTAAAGTTGCAAATCAGGCGATCCTAAAGAAGGTTCAGACTTCACAAAACCCCCCGCCTGGTTCAGGCTCATTGCAAGAGGGCCAGACCTTAAAAAAAGGTATTCTAAGCCCACCATAAGTTTTCCCAAAACAGGACGAAGCTTTTGATTAAGAGAGGGACGGTTAACCGCCAAAGTGAAGTCTACTCCGATATGATCTTGTAGATGACGACCCACATGGGGCATGTCCTGTAAAACGGAAATACCATGCGATTTTAATTCATTAGCTGGACCCAAACCAGAAAGGTATAAAAGCTGTGGGGAATTGAGGGCGCCAGCACTCAAAATAACTTCTCCACGTGTAAGTACTTTCGTCTCTTTATTTCCCTGAAAAAACGATACCCCTATTACTCGCTTACCTTCAAAAATCAATTTTGTTACATGAGCATTTGATATCACTTTCAAATTTTTACTGCGTTTTTTTTTCGCTATGTAAGCACTAGCAGAAGAGACTCTTAATCCATTAGAGGTCGTTGTTTGATAAACAGCGACGCCTTCCATATGATTGCCATTATAGTCTCTATTATAGGGAAAACCTAATTCCTGACCCGCTTCTAAATACTTATATGTTAAGGGATGAACATCGTTTTCAACATTTGAAACACCAATTGGACCAGACTTGCCTCTAAACGGGGAGGCCTCGCCTTTCCAAGATTCTATTTTTTTGAAATAGGGTTCTACATTGCTCCAATTCCAACTTGGAGCGGCCTCTGCCCATTCTTCATAATCGTTTGGATGTCCTCGAACGTAAACCATTGCATTAATAGCACTAGAACCACCCAACACTTTTCCTCTAGGCCAATACACTCTGCGCCCCTTTAACTCGGGTTCAGGTTCAGTTTCATATTTCCAATTATACTTTTGATCGTAAAACAAAGAACCGTAACCTAATGGGACTTTTATTTTCAAAGATCCGTCAGAGGGACCAGCTTCAAGCAGAAGTACTTTCAAAGACGGATCGGCAGTCAGTCGGCCAGCCAGAGTAGCGCCCGATGATCCACCACCAACAATAATATAATCAAAATCGCCCAATCTTTCCTCTTTATATGACCAATGCTTTTAGTGGATACCACCTTAATCCCACTAAAATATCAATTCGAAAATAAACTTATTTCTTTAACTAAAAATTTTCAGGGCGAAGTGATCGGCGGTGGCTTTCTGCGAGCCCCAGAAATTGCATTACCGGCAATTGCTAATAACAGAACCAACCCACCAAAGAGCGTGTTCAACGTGGCAACCTCATTTAGAAATAGATAAACCCAAAGAGGCCCTAGAAGAACTTCAGCTAAAGATAATAATGTTAATTCTGCGGCGGGTAAAGTTTTAGAGCCAAGCGTGTATAAGACCAAACCTGCTCCAACTTGAAATACGCCCATGCCCATAGAAATACTAGTATCATTTACAGAAATTTGAAATGGCAAGCCGCTGAATAGGCAAATACTTGAAGTTATGAAAATTGCAAAGATACCAGACAAGAATACGGCTGGAAGCATATCCCCTGATCGACCCCAACGAAGTGCAACGGTAAAGACTGCAAACCCAAATGCAGACCCTAAAGCTGCTAAATTTCCCAAAAGCGCCGCCCCTCCCTGGGTTTTATCTTGAACCATTATACCAATACCCAAGATGGCAAATAATATAGCAATCCAGGTTGCTTTTCGTACTTTTTCACGCAAAAAGATCCAGCCAAGGATTGCCGCCATGAACGGCGCAGAAGCAAATAGTAACATCGCATTTGCGACTGAGGTAGATTGTATCCCATAGATCCCACCCGAATAGGCCCCAACTAAAGCTAAACCCGCAATGCACCCTGGGAGGCCCGCCGCCTTAACTACTTTAAAAAGATTTCCCCGCGATCGAAGATAAATGACCGTTGCAAGAAAAAGGCTCAAGCTTATCGATCTATATAATAGAATTTGCCAAACTGTTGCCTCATCAATCAACCTGATGCCAAGTCCTACGGTGGACCACAAAACACCTGCCATGAATACAAAAATTAAGCCTCTGCGCTGCTCAATTGAATTACCTAAATCATTTGTTTCGCTCATTTAAAGTCCACTCAAACAGTGCTTTGCAGAATAGCGTAAATAAAATTAATAGACGTCTAATTCGCGACATTAAGAAAAGTCGTTTTCATTAGATCAATTAAAGCTAAAAAAGAATGATCACCCAAGAGGTTGTTCGGTAACATAAAACTAGATACTTTGATCCTTAAGTAAGAAGTTCTAATCACGGAGCGTTTTTTGATGTCAAAAACCTTCCCTAGAAATATGAAAACTCTGCCACCAACTGCGGTGACAGCACAGGGATGTTATATCTATGATAAGTCAGGCAAGCCCTACTTAGATGGTTCTGGCGGAGCCGCCGTTTCATGCCTGGGTCACGGGGATCCAGACATTATATCGGCAATTAAGGCACAAGCAGATCAATTATCTTTTGCACATACAGGCTTTTTTACGTCTGAGCCTGCAGAGCAGCTCACAGAATTACTCATTAAGCACGCACCTGGTCAATTGGACCGCGTCTATCTTGTTTCCGGGGGATCTGAAGCAGCCGAGGCTGCAATAAAGCTTGCTCGACAATTTCATATTGAAAATGGTCAGCCCGAAAGACGACATCTCATAGCGCGAAAACAAAGCTATCACGGAAATACTCTCGGAGCGCTCGCCGCTGGTGGGAATGAGTGGCGGCGCCAACAATTTTCACCTTTGTTAATAAATGTAAGCCACATATCACCCTGTTATGAGTATATACTTAGAGAAGAAACAGAAACAGCCTACGAATATGGACAGCGCATGGCTCAAGAGCTTGAGGATGAAATTCTTCGTCTTGGTCCTGAGACTGTAATGGCATTCATGGCTGAACCTGTTGTCGGAGCAACTCTCGGAGCGGTTCCAGCTGTAGAGGGTTATTTTCAGAAAATCCGAAAAATTTGCGATCAATATGGTGTACTATTAATCTTGGATGAGGTGATGTGCGGTATGGGCAGAACAGGATATTTATATGCCTGTGACGCTGAGCAGGTTAGCCCAGATATACTTTGTATAGCCAAGGGATTAGGTGCGGGCTATCAGCCTATTGGCGCAATGCTTTGTACTTCTGAAATTTATCAATGCATAGAAACTGGGAGTGGCCTATTTCAGCATGGGCATACTTATCTTGGTCATCCAGTTGCGGCTGCTGCAGCCCGGGCAGTTGTTGAAAAACTAGTAAAAAATGATTTAGTGGACCGAGCTGCTGAAAAAGGAAAAAAACTTTCAAGGGCACTTAAAGAAAAATTTTCACAACATCCAAACGTTGGTGATATCCGTGGCCGTGGCTTATTCCAGGGACTTGAGTTTGTAGAAGACCGAGAGGCAAAACAGCCATTTGATTCAAGCCACAAATTTGCAGCTCGATTAAAGGCAAATGCATTTGAAGCTGGTTTAATTTGCTATCCGATGTCTGGAACAAGAAACGGGAAAAACGGGGACCACGTCCTTCTTGCTCCACCATTTATTATTGAAGATAGTCAGTTAGATGAGCTTGTTGAAAAATTGGACACAGCAATAACATCAACTTTAGGACAGTATACGTGAAAAAAGTTACTTTTGAAAAAGATGGCCGCATAGGTCGGATTACCCTTAACCGGCCTGACAAATTGAATGCGATTGATGATGACGTCCCCGGCCAACTGCAAGATGCTGTGCTTGAAGCGGAGGCTGACTCCGATATTCACGTGCTTGTTCTTTCAGGCAAAGGTAAGGGTTTCTGTGGTGGTTATGATCTTGGTGCTTATGCGGAAAACCAAGGACAAAATAATGTGTATCAAGGGGAAAATTGGGATCCTCTCATCGATTATAAATTTATGTGGGATAACACACAGAAGTTTATGTCACTTTGGAGATGTCCAAAGCCAGTCATTTGCAAAATTCACGGCTTTGCAGTTGGGGGAGGTTCAGATATCGCCCTCTGTAGCGATATGATTTTCATGGAGGAAGAAGCCAAAATTGGCTACATGTCTACACGTGTTTGGGGCTGCCCATCGACCGCAATGTGGGTCTACAGGATTGGAGCCGAACGCGCTAAAAGGGTTTTATTTACTGGTGACCAAATAAGTGGCAATGAAGCCGCCAGTATGGGACTTGTTTTAAAGGCTGTCCCCAAACATATGCTTGATGATGAAGTTGAGGTAATGGCACAGCGTCTGGCTAGTGTGCCGATCAACCAGTTGGCTATGCAAAAGATGGTTATCAATCAGGCAGTGGAGGCAACCGGTCTCTTCGGAACACAGCAGTTGGCGACCCTTCTAGATGGCATATCCCGCCATACACCAGAAGGGCATAATTTTAAAAAACGCGTAGAAGAAAAAGGTTGGAAGCAGGCGGTTAAGGAGCGCGATGATGGTACTTTTGATTGGACCAGAAACAAACCTTTCAAGAATTGAATTTACTGGATTTTTTCCAAGCTATTGTTAACCTGAATATACCATTAAAAGGAGGATTAAATGTCCAAAAAATTAAGTATTATTCGATTTAAACCAAAGCCAGAACACTATGATGATTTTCTACAAGATGTTATCGAAAACGGGAAAGAGAGAGACCCAGGCACTCATTTTGTAATGAAAAAAGATGATGAAGTTATTGCTATTGTTATCCGTGATTCAGAGGGTTTTGAACAAAGTGCTCAGGACGGTGTAGTGAACTGGCTAGATGAGCGTAGACCAATGTTGCAGGAATTTGACCCAGTAAATAGGCATACAATTCCAATGACTGGTGACTTAATTGAGTGATGTAACGAACATTTAGCTCTTTTCAGATATTTTGGTCCACAGACAGTTTCTGCTGCTGTAATTTTTCTAATTTCTTAAGTGCTAACTTGGAGTTACCAGTTTGTCGTAAAGCTTTATTATATGCTCTGTGAACTGATTTCGGGCGCCACGGTAGAGCTGCGTCGTTTAGCCAATCTCGAAGTAGCTTTGGCAGCTTATCAAAATCCCTCATTGGATCAGATTGGCTGCGCCTTTTTCTTAGTTTAGTTTCACCTAGATTTCTAACCAAAATTCAAACGTTGTTTTTAATAGTTATAATTTTGAGCAATAGTACCCAGCCGACTTAAGACAGGCAGCTGGGTAACTATTCTAAAGACAACCAGCCAGAGCCTTAGCCATATTACGAATAAGGTCGCCATATAACTTAGTGCCTGGTTCTAAACCCAGACCAAGAGGATCAATGACGCCAGTTTTAGCGTCTGTTCCTGATAGAACTGTTGCTACAAGATTTGCATTATACTGTGGCTCAGAAAGGACACAGTTTATTCCTTCGTCTTTAACGCGGCCTTGAATTTCAGCTATACGAGCTGCACTCGGATCTGTAGCGTCGCCTAGCGATATTGCACCAGCTGCAGGAAAATCAAAGCTGGTCTCGAAATACTGATAAGCATCATGAAAAACAACAAAGTTTCGTCCTCTTACAGGCTCTAGAATACTATTCACCTCTTTCACCAAGTCATTTATCTCTTCTCGAGCTGCTGCCGCATTGGCAAAATAAACACCAGCATTGTCGGGATCAGCAGCAGATAACTTTCCGGCAACTAAATTTAACCATGTCTGAGCATTTTCAATCGACAACCAAGCGTGGGGATCATGTTCACCATGTGCGTGGTCATCATGATCGTCGTGGTCGTCGTGATCCTTGTCATGGTCATCATGATCGTCGTGATCCTTGTCATGGTCATCATGATCGTCGTGGTCATCGTGATCATCGTGGTCATCGTGATCCTTGTCATGGTCGTCATGATCATCGTGGTCATCATGATCCTTATCATGGTCGTCATGATCATCGTGGTCATCATGATCCTTATCATGGTCGTCATGATCATCGTGGTCATCATGATCATCGTGGTCGTCATGATCGCCGTGGTCGTGCTCTTCAAAGAGTGCGCCCTCCCGGAACTCTAAAAGTTTTGTTTCACTCTCTTTTAGAAGAGTTATGACTTCAGCATTCTTTGATAGTGTCTCAATCGAGTTTTCCATCCATGGTGCTAAATCCTCACCTATCCAAATAACCATGTCAGCGTCTTGAAGCGACTTCGCTTCAGATGGGCGCAAACTGTATTCATGGGGTGATGCGCCAGCCGGTATAACAAGTTTAGGACTACCTACTCCATCCATCACACGTGCAACTAGTGAATGAACTGGTGCGATATCAACTGCTACCTTTGGCACATCGGCAATAGCCGTGCTACCCAAAATTAATCCTATAGCAGTGTAAGAGAGAAGTTTTCTGGACATATGATCCTCCATGATATAACATAACATTGCTGGAACATAGAGAAATTATCTTTCAGCGCAATAGCTAATTGAAACAATACAAAAATTAAAATAAAAACAATAGCAACATCATCTATAGATAGAGGTCAAAAGTGGAAAAAAATATCCAAGAAGCAGAGCAATACTGCAAAGAAAATGGCCTCAACTTTACACCGGTGCGGCGGAAAGTTCTTGAGATACTATTACACAAAAATACAGCTATTGGGGCTTATGAGATCTTGGACCTTTTACGCGAAGCTGGTTTTAAAAATCAGCCGCCCGTTGCTTACAGAGCTCTCGATTTTCTTGTACAAAATGGATTTGCCCATAAAATAGAACAATTGAATAGCTTTATTGGATGCACACATCCTGGAAAAGATCACTCACCCGCTTTCATGATTTGCAGAAATTGCGATTCTGTTTCTGAAGAAGAAGCATTAACACGCAACTTTTCGGTTTCTCAAATCGCATCAAAAGCGGGATTTACTGTTGAAAAGGCTGTCATCGAAGCACGAGGCCTTTGCCACTCTTGCACAAGTTTGGCCTAGTTTCGCAATGAAGTTAATTACTATAGACAGTCTAACTGTAGCGTATAGTGGTGTAGTCGCACTAAAAAATGTTAGCTTCACAATTGACGCAGGAGAGATTGTTACGATCGTTGGTCCAAACGGTTCTGGCAAAACGAGCCTTTTGAAGGCTGTTATTGGTGCTGTCATCCCTCAAGAAGGTAATGTAGATGTTAAATCTGGTCTAAAGATTGGCTATGTGCCTCAGCGTTTAAACCTTGATCCAACACTTCCGATCAGTGTGGGACGATTTATGAAATTGAGCGAAAATGTAAGCAAGAAGGAGTGTCAACGAGCACTTGAACAGGCCGATGTGGCAGAAATAATGACCAAACAAATGTCTGAGCTTTCCGGAGGCCAGTTACAGCGCGTGCTACTAGCAAAAGCATTATTGGGGTCACCTGAGATGCTGCTTTTGGACGAAGCCACACAAGGCCTTGATCAGCCCGGAGCTGCAGAATTTTATAAACAAATTGAAAAGTTACGAGAAGAAACTGGTTGTGCCATACTGATGATTAGTCATGACTTGCACGTGGTCATGAGTGCATCCGATCGTGTTATATGTTTAAATGGACATATTTGTTGTAGTGGGACTCCTCAAGCTGTTGCAGCAACTCCTGAGTATAAAGAGCTATTTGGGGCTGACACCGATGGAGCTTTAGCGCTCTACCGACATAACCATGATCACAAACATGATCATAATGATAAAAATCCTACTAATTCAAATGAGGCTACCCATTAATGCTCGATGATTTTATGGTAAGAGCTTTTCTGGCTGGCTTAGGTTTAGCTCTTGTTTCAGCTCCACTTGGTTGCTTTGTCGTGTGGCGCCGAATGGCATATTTTGGAGATGCGACAGCTCATGCCGCTATGCTGGGTGTAGCTCTATCACTAGCAATTGAAGCTGATGTTTTTTTTGGTGCGCTAATTTTTGCTATAATAATGGCTTGGTTAACAACCCAATTATCAGGCCGAAACTATGCAATGGATACCTTGTTAGGTGTTTTTTCTCACTCTTTTTTAGCTGTAGGTCTTGTCATTGTATCATTTATAAGCGGTGTCCGAATTGACCTTATGGCATATCTCTTTGGTGATATTCTCGCAGTATCAAAATCTGATTTAGGCGTTATTTGGGTTGGTACGCTTGTAGTCCTTGGCCTGATAATTTGGCGCTGGACGCCACTCTTTCTAACAACCTTAAATGAAGAGTTATCCTATGCCAGTGGCTTTAACCCAAAACGGGAGCAACTATTTTTAACTGTCGCCTTGGGCATAACTGTAGCGGTATCCATTAAAGTAGTCGGCGTGCTTTTAATAACTGCGATGCTTATTATTCCCGCTGCATCAGCAAGAAATATAGCCCGTGATCCAGAAATGATGGTTTTAGTCGCAGGGGTTGTTAGTTGTATTTCAGTAATATTAGGCCTTCGTTCCTCATATGTATTCGATACTCCACCGGGTCCAACGATAGTCTGCGTTGCCCTTGCAATATTTATAGTTCTTAATCTAATAAATACTTTGCGAAGACTTAAACTTTAACAGAATTAAATTTGCGGGAATTTACTTATGGAAGATAAACGTGTTCCCCTAACTCTACTCACAGGCTTTCTTGGAGCAGGGAAAACAACTTTATTAAACACCGTTCTTGCAGATACCAGCGCGGGCCGTGTTGCCGTTATTGTCAATGAATTTGGTGAAGCCGGTCTAGATCATGACCTAATAGAGCAAAGCAGCGAAGAAATCATTTTAATGCAATCTGGATGTCTCTGCTGTTCTATCAGAGGAGATTTATCAAACACGATATCAAGCCTTATTGGTCGTAAGAACAGAAAAGAAATCGAGTTTGACCGTTTATTGATAGAAACAACTGGTCTAGCCGATCCTGGTCCTATTACCCAAACACTTCTGGTAGATGCTATATTAGCGAGAACGACTGTCCTAGACGGAATTGTTACTGTTGCCGACGCCGCAAATGGCCCTAAAACTATGGATTCTCAGTTCGAAGCAGTTTCACAAGTGGCCATGGCTGACTTAATAATAATCAGCAAAACAGATCTCATTACAGCAGCTGAAGCAGAAAGTTTTCAAAGTCGACTTCGCACCATAAACCCGAGTGCAAAGCTTATTGAAGCACATAAAGGAAGAGGAACAAGTAAGCTTCTCTGGAACCTTAATGCACTTAAAACAAAATCAACAAAACCGGATGTGGTAAAATGGACTTTAGGTGAGGCACCCAAACTCGATCCTTTAGAAAATATTTCCGGCTTTGCACCAGCACAGAAACTTTCTCTACCAACTTCCAATCACGATAATCGAATTGGATCGGCTTCTATTGTTTTGGATAGCCCCATTAAAGATACAACTTTTGATCTATGGCTAGATACGCTCATCGCAATGAGAGGCAAAGATATTTTGAGAGTAAAGGGCGTTGTATTTATTGAAGGTGTCGAGAAACCTTTTGTTTTTCATGGGGTGCAAGATATTTTTGACCCGCCGGTACTATTAGAAGATTGGCCTGGAGATGATACGCAAACTCGCATTGTAATTATAGGGCGTGACTTATCAGAATCCCAATTACAGCGCAGTTTCGATATGCTTAGAGCTCCACCCGACGACAAGGCTCCTAATTTTAAGTTCATAAACCCCTAACTAGTGCCCAACATAGTTCTTCAGCGTTCCTATTCTATCTACTGAAACCTCCACACAATCGCCTGGTTTAAGAAAAACAGAAGGGTTCCGACTTCCCCCCGTACCATCTGGTGAACCCGTAGCTATTATATCGCCCGGATTAAGAGGTATTAGATTTGAAATATACGCAATTAATTCAGACAAACTAAAAATCATTTCTGCAGCTAAAGCAGATTGCATCAATTTTCCGTTTACACGAGTTTCCAGCTTTAAAGAGGAAAAATCATCAATTTCATCAACTGTAGTAATCCAGGGCCCCCAGCTTCCAGAGGCATGAAAGTTCTTGCCAGCGTGCACGGAGTGTTTCATCCACCCACGAACTGAGCCTTCATTCATAATAGAATAGCCAACGACATGTTGGAGTGCATCAGCTGGAGAAATAAACCTTCCAGACTTTCCAATTACGGCTATAATCTCTCCCTCGAAGTCAAAAGTGTCTGCAGCCTCGCCTTTAGGACATTCTAAATCAGTACCATCACCGACCAGAGTGTCTGAATGTCGGCCAAAAATTACTATGTTTCCTGGATCAGGCGGGGCTATTCCGTCCACCGGGTAAGGTTTTCTATAGTTCATACCCGCACAGATAATTTTACCAGGATTTGGAATAGGAGGTAACAAAGAAACCTTTGATAAAGGTATTGGGTTTTCTTCACAGAATGCTTCTAAAGACTCGCTTTTTTGTGACCCAAAAACCGCTTTGAGATCAGGAAAATCTTTTTTAAAATTCTTAAGAACAGGATGAAGACCAGAATTACCGAGAATACCAAAGCTCTCTTGGCCATTATTTGAAAAAGAAACAAGCTTCATAGTTTTCCATTTCATAAACACGATTTGAAAATCAGTTCAACACCGATACTTTTTCTGACGTTACAAGGCAACTGTTAGTCACTGGCGTGCCCATGTTTTTTTCTATAACCTTGTCAAATGTTATATTATAACATAATAGTCCTTTCGTGATTAGTATAAGGGAAACTAAATGACTGATAATCGACTGCCTGTAACTGTACTTTCTGGCTTTTTAGGGGCTGGCAAAACTACTCTCTTGAATAAGATATTAAATAATCGAGAAGGACGGCGTGTTGCTGTGATTGTCAATGATATGTCAGAGGTCAACATAGATGCCGATCTAGTTCAAGCACAGACTGAACTCAGTAGAACAGACGAAACTTTAGTCGAAATGTCCAATGGTTGTATATGTTGCACACTAAGAGATGACTTGCTTGAAGAGGTTAGAAGACTGGCAGGTGAAGGTCGGTTTGATTATTTGCTTATCGAGTCTACTGGAATTTCGGAACCGTTACCTGTAGCGGCTACTTTTGATTTTCGCGATGAGAAAGGTGTTAGCCTAGCAGACGTGGCTCGTTTGGATACAATGGTAACTGTTGTTGATGCCGTAAATTTACTTAATGATTTTTCATCTCATGATTTCCTAAAAGATCGTGGCGAAACCATGGGTGATGAAGACGAACGCACTCTGGTGCACCTATTAACTGATCAACTTGAATTTGCTGATATCGTAGTTCTTAATAAAACTGATGACGCAGGCTCTGATAAAACAGATGCGGCGCGTAAGATTATCCGAAGCTTAAATGCAGATGCTGAAATCCTAGAAACTAATTACTCCTCTGTGAGTATTGAAAAAATAATGGACACGGGACTTTTTGATTATGAGAAAGCTCACGATCACCCAATGTGGGCAAAAGAGCTTTACGGTTTTGCTGATCATGTTCCTGAGACAGAAGAGTATGGCGTCAGCTCTTATGTTTATCGTGCTAGAATGCCATTTATTCCAGAACGTATTATGAATGCGTTAAATGGAGATTTACCAGGCGTTATTCGCGCAAAAGGCCACTTTTGGATTTCGACAAGGCCCGACTGGGTAGCAGAATTTTCATTAGCTGGCTCTTTATCTAGTATTAAACCTCTAGGTACATGGTGGGCAACAGTTCCAAAAGACCAGCGACCAAAAGATGAAAGTGCAGTGGCGTATATGCAAGCTCACTGGAAAGAACCTTGGGGCGACAGACGTCAAGAAATAGTTTTCATAGGCGCAGGAATTGACTGGCCAGTACTGAAAGCGAAGCTGGACGGTTGTCTCGTGCCACAAGTTGGAGCATCAGACGTTGAAAATTTACCAAACTACCCTGATCCTTTTCCAATTTGGCGCCGACAAAGTGATGCCGCATGAATATTTCTTTTGATAAAAACATTACTGGCCAACCAATTGGAGTTAGTTTGGTATCAGAACCAAGGGCGCTTAATTCATTTCTTGATCCTGATTGCTCCGCAGCTATTTGGGTACGAGAAATTCCATTAAAAACTCAAAACTGGATAAACGAACTTGATCCTAGATTACTGCCAGTAGGGCGAGTCATTTGTCCAATCTCAATGGTAGAAGAGACAATTAGAAACTTATGCGACATATCTAATCTACCTCCTGGAGTACATCGAACTTGGTTTGAGAAAGATATTAAAGAACTAGCAAATTTATTTTCAAAACTTACCAATGCGAGATATCTTAGGTTAAGGTTAGGCGTATACGAAACAGCCTCCTGCCCCAAGTTTCATATAGATTACATTCCTTCTCGCCTTGTCTGTACTTACAGGGGAAACGGGACACAGTATGGGGCAGCTAAAAATGATGACGACCCTAAGGAAATCAAAACGGTGAGAACCGGTTGTCCAATAGTTTTAAAAGGACTACTTTGGCCCGGCGGCCTTAAAACTAGGATAGTACACCGTTCGCCACCTACTGAAGGACCTGAGCAAACCAGGCTTTTATTGGCACTTGATGATGTTGCTGACCCCGATGAGGAAGTTTAAGGACAAGTTTTTCAACCTACCGAAGTAGCTCCTTACTCATAATATAAACACTATCCAGCAAATCCGCAGCCTTACCCACTGCTTCACACCACCTCCCCCCTACGCCTGATAAAGAGGACTTTGTCATTTCTGTCATTTCACAAACATCGCCATACGTATGCATAGCCATATAGGTCGCTAGTTTATTTTACTTTGTCGTCTATAAAACCTTTGAGACGTTGAGCATAAAGCAGGCGTTCCTCTTTGGTCATATTGTCAATATGATTAACCAGTGCTGTGCGTGCTGAACTCTGTCTTAATTTTGTGTGTTTTGCTTGTTCATCTAACAAATTTGCAAATGCAGCCCGATCAAAGGGATGGCCTTTGAGAATAACGACTGCGGAATTAAAACTGGCTTGGTTTCTATCCTTATCCAATTTCCTACCATCTTTGTTTCTTAATATTTCCTTTCGAAGTGCCCTTTTGTCCTTAAAGTCTAGCGCTCTCATGTAAAGAAATCCCGAAGCGAGATGATTTGCGGTTGGCCCCTTACCCTTCCGCATAAATGCACCTCCAAGTGCACCGACGATAAGAAGGTTTAAGGCTAGAGAGACACCAAATAGAATTTTCCAGAGATTTCTACGTTTTGGATTTGCTGAATCTGTCATATTAGATATCCTCAAAAATTTCATTAAGTCCAAGAAATGACCCGGTGAAGCTCACCTCATCAAAAGCATCAATTAGAAAAAAGCTTGTAATGGAATCTGACCAATCAGGAGAATAAAAACCGATACAAACTCCTGCTGCGAGGGACGCTGTAAATCCAACTGCTGATGGAAATCCTCCCAACTCTTTTAAAAAAACCAAAGATTGGTCTATCCATAATCGAACCGGTGAAGCATTCATAACTCCATGTGCTCTATCTGCATCTCGCAGAATACGCGTCTCTAAATCACGATTTACTTTTGGCACCCCTACTTTTGACGCTTCAAAAAACACAGAAAGCTCATCTAATGTATTTAACTCACTATTTGTCTTCTCTGCATCTCGTAGAATATTATTCTTTAAATCCTGATGATCCTTTGGCATCGTGCCCTTTGCCGCATCAAAAAAGACCGAAATATCATCCGAAGAAGGATTTGTTTTTTTAACCATGGGTATATCCTAATTCTGTTTTGTAACTTGCCAGAACTTCTATCAGTTTGCGCTTGCCGCGTGCTGTCAGACTTTCAACCGCTTCAACACTCAAACCCATAATTTCAGCAATTTCTGGATTTGTTAGTTCATCAATATGGCGGAACTGAACAGCAAGACGCTGATTTTCGGGCAAAAGCGACATAGCATCATAAAGAGCCTTTTGACGGTAATGATCATCAATTTTATCAGCAGGAGATTGAGTTTCATCAGTTGGCTCTTTGGCAACAATTAAATCTTCTAGTTTAGGACGCCGATATCGATCTTTACACAAATTACTGACTACACGATAGAGCCAGGTGGAAACATGGGCATTACCCTGTTCCCATCTTGGCGCAAATTGCCATAATCTCAAAAACGCTTCCTGAGTGACATCTTCAGCATCCGCAATATTTCCTAACCGATAATAAGCATGCGCGTGTATTTTTGGCATTAGCCGTTCTGTCAGTTGCTGAGCTGCCTTACGATCTCCATTTGCAAATGCAAGAATAAGAACACAATCAATCTCTTTTTCTGTTGATCCATTGAACATTGCGTTGTTCCAAACTAGTCTTAAATAAAGTGTACGGCAAATTTTTGAAATTAGGATTTATCTTTTAAGCAGATTCTTCATTCTTTGAACCTCATCTTTACTTATATATCCGTCGTTATCTTTATCCAATCGATCAAACATCCTGCTTAAATTTCGAATATGGCGACTTTTCTTGAGTTCAGCAAAACTGAGACTACCGTCACCGTTGGAATCTAATTCTTTGATCATTCGTTTAACGGACAATTGTGCACGCTGAGTATGTTGTTGCATTAACTCTTCTGCACTCAACGTTTCATCGCCGTTCAAATCCATCGACCGAACAGCAATTTCTCTTCGCCCTCTAATTTCCTCTTTTGAGACTTTGCCATCTTTATCAATATCAAAATCCTCAAAGTCTGACATACCCAGCATTTTCATGCCCTTTGGGGTTTGTGCAATCGCTGTAGTTCCTACTGTGAGCGCCAATAAAACGGCGACTGAATATTTAAGTTTATTTGACATTTATAACTCCTCAATACGTTTTACATCACCAACATTTTGCTAGGGATGTATGTTAAACGTATGAGCAGCGAATTTCCGTCGCAACTTTTTTAGATTTTTTAATTTAACCAACAATTTTTCCTGTGGAGATTGCTTTTACGTTTTAAAGAGACAATCATATGTAAAATGAAAATACGTAAAATTTATCTTTTTCATGTCGCCATGCCGCTTATTGAACCCTGGGTGACCGCCTATGGAAATCAGGCCGATATTGAAAGTCTTTTTGTTGGGCTTGAAAGCGACGACCTTATTGGTTGGGGTGAATGTGCACCCGCTCCTTTACCGTTTTATAATAGCGAATATACGGCTGGAGCTTTTTGCTTAGCACGGGACGGCTTGGGCCCTAAAATTATTGGCCAAACCATCATCTCAGCGGATCAGTTAACCAATCTCTTTGCTCAGTTTAAAGGAAATGAATTTGCAAAGTCAGCATTTGATGCCGCCTGGTGGGATTTGAATGCTAAAAAAATGAAAACACCACTTTGGAAGCTTATTGGAGGTAGTAACCCAGAGATAGAGGTGGGCGCAGACATCCCGGTTCAAACTGATGTGGATAAATTAATTGATCGCGCCGCCGAAGCAATTGAACTGGGGTACGGCAGAGTAAAGTTCAAATTCAACCGGCAGTGTAGTTTCGAAATGATGGAGGTAGTGCGCAATTCTTTTCCTGATCTAGTGATGCATATTGATTGCAATAGTGGCTTTACACTCGATGACTTGGACTTGTTTCGAAAATTAGATGGATTGAACCTGAGAATGATCGAGCAACCGCTTGCATATGATGACCTTGTTGATCATGCAAAACTTCAAAAGGAATTATCGACACCCATTTGCCTTGATGAAAGTATCAGTTCACCTGCTAGAGCAAAAAAAGCTATCGAGATTAAAGCCTGTAGATGGATAAATATTAAGACAAGTAGGGTCGGAGGTTTGACCAATGCATTGCAAATACAACAGTTATGCAGCGATAACAAAATTCCAGTTTGGGTTGGCGGGATGTTAGAGTCTGCCACCGGCCAAGCTCCTTCCATCGCTTTGGCTACAAAGGGAAGCATGGCTTATCCTTGTGATATTTTCCCAAGTAAGAGGTTCTACACAGAAGATTTTTCTGAACCTGAAATTGTGCATAGCGGGCCAGGGAAAATTAACGCTCCAATGAAACCAGGGGCTGGCTTTACTCCAAAGCTTAGTCTTTTGGAAAAGTACGCAAGTAGATCGGCAACCCTATAATTAAGATTTTAAGAAACAGTAGGCTGGGTAATTATTAATTAACCAAGCGAGTATCCCGCACCACGAACAGTACGTATGGGATCAGAGCCACCATATTGGGTTAAAGCTTTACGAAGTCTGCCAACATGTACATCTACTGTCCTGCTATCAACATAAATGTCACGGCCCCAAACACGATCCAAAAGCTGATCTCGGGTTCGAACTCGACCAGGTTTTTCCATTAGGAAACTTAATAATCGATACTCTGTTGGCCCAAGCTTAATCTCACTGCCACCTCTAAAAACTTTATGGCTTTCAGAATCTAATTCTATATCAGAAAATGAGAGTTTCTCTCCCACCATTGAAGCATTTGATCTTCTTAACTGAGCATGTATGCGAGCCATCAGTTCCACTACAGAATATGGCTTCGCAACATAATCATCAGCACCAACTTCTAGACCTCTAACTTTATCTATATCTTCCGAGCGAGCTGATAACAAAATTATTGGGATATTTTTAGTTTCTTTCTTTACCCTTAACTGACGACAAACTTCTATGCCGGAAAGCTTTGGCATCATCCAATCAAGTACTATCAGATCTGGCTGCTCTTCGTATGTAATCAAAAGGGCATCTTCACCATTATCTGCACATATAACTTTGTAACCAGAAGACTCTAAGTTGTACGCAACTACCTCTCGCTGTGCCGCCTCATCATCTACAACAAGTATAGTTGGACGTTGCATCTTAAAGCTCCGTGGACAAACTTACATCCGTAGAAGTGTTGTCTGCTTTATCTCTTTTCTCTTTAGGCATTTCACCCGTAACAACGAAAACAACTTGCTCAGCTATCGAAGTAACGTGATCACCCATTCGCTCAATATTTTTTGCAATAAAATGCAGATGCATGCATGCAGTAATATTACGGGGATCCTCCATCATATAAGTTAAAAACTCTCTAAATAGCCCAGTATAAAGCTCATCAACGTCGGTATCCCTAGCAATGACGTCCATCGCTAATTCTGCATCTCTGTTAATGTATGCATCGAGTGCATCTTTAAGCATTAATTGCACATCTTTAGAAAGCCTACGTAAAGCAGTATGTGAATTTTCTATATTCTTTAATTGAAGAAGAACATTGGTTCGCTTGGCTGTATTTTTTGCATGGTCACCTATACGCTCAAGATTATTTGAAACTTTCAAAATTGATAATAGTAACCGAAGATCTGTAGCAGCTGGAGACTCTAAAGCTATAAAGCGGGCAATTCCATCATTGATAACTTCCTCTAAATCATCAATTTGTTTATCTCTGCCTCGAACCTTTTCTGCCAATTCGAGGTCTCGGTCTTCTAGAGCCTTTGCCGCATCCATAATGTTTACTTCTACGAGACCACCCATTTTTAACATGTTAGCTTGCAAGCTTTCTAACGCGCGATCAAATGAGGATCTGATATGTTGATTATTTGACAACTCAGTCTCCTATCCTATCCGTCCAGTAATATAGCTTTCGGTTCTGGGGTCATTTGGATTAGTAAATATTTTTTCCGTATCTCCAAATTCAACTAAGCTTCCGAGGTGAAAGAAAGCCGTTTTTTTACTTACTCTGGCAGCCTGCTGCATTGAGTGCGTGACGATGACAACGCAAAAGTTTTCACGCAATTCGTCGATTAGCTCTTCGACCTGCGCCGTAGCAATTGGATCCAAAGCGGAACAAGGCTCATCCATAAGCAAAATATCAGGCGAAGTTGCAATGGCCCTAGCTATACATATGCGTTGTTGCTGCCCCCCAGATAAACCAGTAGCTGGCGATGATAGACGATCCTTAACCTCATCCCAGATTGCAGCTCTTCGAAGAGATTTTTCAACGATTTCATCAAGATCTGATTTTGTGTTGGCGAGACCGTGTATTTTTGGGCCATATGCAATATTATCATATACAGATTTAGGAAATGGATTTGGTTTTTGGAAAACCATGCCAACTTTGGCACGTAACTGAACAGGGTCGATTTTTGGATCGTATATATCCTCGCCTTCCAAAAGAATTTGCCCCGTAACCTTACAAATATCTATTGTATCATTCATACGGTTTAAGCAGCGTAGAAAGGTTGATTTACCGCACCCAGACGGACCAATAAATGAAGTCACAGCATTTTTTTCAATCTCAACGGAGACATCTTTTAGCGCTTGAACATCGTCATAATAAACATTGACGTTTTTAGCACTAATTTTGGATATACCTGGTGTCAAATTACTCTCCCTATCCAAATACGTTTGGTCTTTCATAGCTATTACCACCGTCTTTCGAATCTACGACGTAATATCACTGCCATTGTATTCATTGTAAGAAGAAAAATAAGTAGTATGATTATTCCTCCCCAAGCACGCTCTATGAATGCAGGGTCGGCACGTTTTGCCCACTCGTAAATCTGTGCTGGCATTGCCGAGTTAGGGGAAAGCAAGCCTTCAGAAATTGTATTCGGCATATTGGTAGCTACGTAACCTATCATACCGATCAATAGCAACGGAGCACTCTCACCAAGTGCTTGAGCCATGCCAATAATTGTGCCTGTTAAAATTCCTGGCGCAGCCAAAGGCAATACATGATGAAAAACGGTTTGCATTTTTGATGCACCCAAACCAAGCGCAGCATCTCTGATACTTGGTGGTACAGATTTCAAAGATGCCCTGGTAGAGATGATTATGGTAGGAAGCGTCATCAAGGTAAGAACCAGCCCACCAACGATTGGCGTTGACTGAGGCAAATGCATATAATTGATAAATACGGCAAGCCCTAATATTCCAAACACAATAGAGGGAACAGCAGCTAGATTGGAAATTGTTACTTCAATTATATCAGTAAAAACATTTTGCTTAGCAAATTCCTCTAGGTAAATCGATGCGGCTACGCCAAGTGGAAGAGAAAGAACTAAAACCACTAGCATCAAATAAAAAGAGCCCACCATTGCTACTCCAATACCCGCTGCTTCAGGTCTTTGGTCAGATGCATCTGCTCCAAAAATGAAATCAAAATTGAATTTTTTCTCGACGACGCCCACTTCCAAAAGCTGATCTATCAGATCAAACTGTTCAGCACTGGCAAATTTACTATTCGCAACACTTTCTCTCGAGTAACGTCCCTTAATATATCCATCAATCCAACCATTAACTAGAAATTTAAATACTACTGTTTGGCCTATTCTGTTCACATCCTCCAGTACAAAATCACGAATTTGAGAGGGAGCACTTTTGGATATAATTCCACCCAAAGCCTTCTTTTTCAGTGACGTGCTTATTTCATGTTTTTCTAATGCTTGTTTCATCGCATTCACTAAAATTGGACTGTAACCAAAAGTTGAAACTTTCTTAATGTCATCAATATTCCTGTTGCCTTTTTTATCGAGCTTAGATTCAAGCAAATCGACTTCCAGAGTAATAAAAGTCTGCTGGAAAGCACTGGTACCACGCAAAATTATCGTGGTTGCCAATACGAGCAGCATAAGTAATCCAATCGATATCGCTAAAATACCGTACATTCTGAAACGCCTTTCAGCAGCATTTCTGTTCTTAGTTTTATCAGAGATATTGAATAAAGAGTTTGTATGGAAAGTTTCTGTCATTCATACTGCTCCCGGTATTTTCTAACAATATACAAAGCCAAAACGTTCAGGCCTAAAGTAATTGTGAAAAGTGTTAAGCCAAGAGCAAACGCAACCAGTGTTTCTGGGCTATCAAATTCTAAGTCTCCAGTCAGCTGGCTTACTATGCGGGTAGTAATTGTTGTTAGTGCCTCTAGCGGATTTCCAGCAAACTTTGCGACGGCTCCAGCGCCCAAAACAACAATCATTGTTTCACCAATAGCTCTGGAAGCTGCTAGCAATATAGCACCGATAATACCTGGCAGGGCTGCTGGCAAAATTACCTTTCTAACAGTTTCAGACTGAGTTGCGCCTAAACCATATGAACCATCTCTTAAAGATTGTGGTACTGCGTTTATAATGTCATCCGAGAGTGAGGAAACAAAAGGAATAAGCATCATTCCCATTACGACCCCTGCAGTTATTACTGATCGAGAGTCAGACATCCATTCTACTCCCAAAAAACCACCATCTCCAAAAAAATAACGGAGCAAAGGTCCAAATGTTGTCAGAGCAAAGAGGCCATAAACTATAGTTGGGATACCCGCGAGAATTTCGAGTAACGGTTTTGCAATCGCTCGAATGGGCTTTGAAGCATATTCAGATAAGTAAATCGCAGAATACAGTCCGATCGGAACTGAAACTAACAAAGCTACAAAAGAAATATAAAGTGTTCCCCACAGTAAAGGTAAGATAGATAATTCACTTCCTGCACTAAAGGAAGGAGCCCAAGTTGATCCAAAAAAGAAGTCAGTCCAAGGATGCATTCCAAAAAAACGCAGAGCCTCAAATATCATTGAAAGCACGATGCCCAAGCTAGTAAAAATGGCGAGAGTAGCAGCCGTGCCCAACAGAAACAAAGTTATTCGCTCAACATGATTTCTAGCCCGAAACTCTGCTGTTGAATTTTTAAGGCTCCAAAAAAAGCCTAAAACTGAAACCAAAACAGCAAGCCAATTTCTAGTGGAGCTGCCAAACGCTTCCATAGCAAACTTAGATCTTGAAGCGCTTAAAACCTCAGGACTAATTGAACTAGATAGAAATACGCCTGCACTTTCTAGTTTATCTTCTATGCCAAAAAGCTCACTATCTTCATTTTCTACCTTGGTCGCAGACAAGGTGCCTTGATCCACAAGTTGCTTAAGGCCTTCACTAAGTCTGTCAACTTCACTCATAATTAAGTTCAGAGGAGCGTCCTCAGTTATGAAGTTTTCAGGTATTTGCTGTTTGACTTTTTCATCAATCAAAATCGATTGTGCAAAGGACCAAACAATTAACAGAATTACAGCAGGAAAGACTGTTAGAAATAAACTATTTAAACCATAGTAAACAGGTCGAGAATGAAGTCTGCGTATGTCGCCTTTTACGGTTTTAAGCGTCAAAAACCTACTTACAAAAAAAGCTAAAAAAGCTAAAATCATAAGGGAATAAAAGACACCATTTAAAGCCATAAAGTATTATCCAAGTTTATAAAGGGAGCGCCTCACGGCACTCCCCCGCGATTTCATAAAAATTATTCTATTGCTTCAACTAAAGCTTGTGTCGCTGCAAGTTCCGGATCCGAAACCAAGCCATATTCTGCAAGAGGACCATCAGGACCAGCAATCTCATCTGAAACAAAAAATTCTATATATTCTTTCATGCCAGGAACTTGAGAGACATGTGAGTTCTTAACATAAAACTGTAGTGGCCTTGAGACTGGGTACTCTCCAGAAGCGATAGTTTCAGTAGACGGCTCAACGCCATTAACTTTCGCTGCATAGATTTTATCCGTGTTATTCAACAAAAATGATAAACCAAAAACACCAATTCCTTCCGGGTTTGCATCTAGTGAAGCTAAAGTTTCTGTATAGTCACCATCAATGTCTACCGAAGATCCGTCGGTCCTGACTTTAAAGCACTCTTTTTCCGCAGGCTTCTTTTCCAAACCTTCATCGATTAACTTCTGATAAGTACCAACCACCTTACAGCCAGCTAACATAACTTTCTTTTCGAAGACTTCACGTGTTCCATGTTTTGTGCCAGGGATAAATGCTTTAATGGCTACATCTGGAAGTGCAGGGTCAACATCAGCCCAAGAAGATGCCGTTGATTTATCTGAAAGTGCTAAATAAATTTGAGCAGGGGTCAAATCGTTAAAGCCTTCATTTTCAAGCCGAGTGGAAAAAGTAATACCGTCGTAACCAATTCTTACTTCTGTGACCTTACCAACAGTTTCTTGACAAGCATCCCACTGCTCTTGCTTCATTAAAGAGGAAGAGTTGGCAATATCAATTGTGTTTAATCCTACGCCTTCACACATACGTTTACGCCCAGCGCCTGATCCTCCCCCCTCTACTATTGGAGTTGGAAAGTCAAAATTTTCACCAAAAGCTTCAGCTACAATCGAAGCGTATGGAAGTACTGTCGAAGAACCTGCAATATGCACTTGATCACGTGCTACTAGGGCAGTTGCACTTAGCACGGAAATTGATGCAATTGATAAGAGTTTTTTAACGAACGGCATTTGCTATCTCCTTAAATTAAGCAATTCAAAAACTATGAGTGCTCAGTAGATATGCTCTGCAACAGATTTATGACGCAATTGTAACAGTTTTATGAAATTCAAGAAAATGCCTATTCAATCGGCAAATAAATTGAAAATGTTGATCCTTTTCCAACCTTACTTTCAATTCTAAGACGGCCACGATGACGGTGGACTATATGCTTGACTATCGACAAGCCCAAACCAGTACCACCCACTTGCCTCGAACGATGACTGTCTATTCTGTAAAATCTCTCTGTTAATCTTGGTATATACTCTTCCGGTATTCCGTCACCTTGATCGGCCACAGCAAGTACGACACCTTGTTTTTGTAATAGCGGTTGAAATGCAGGAGAGTGCAATTTAATTTTAATTTCTTTTTCTGTCCCACCATATTTTAAAGCATTTTCAATCAAATTTGAGATTACTTGCTGAAGTTGGTCGAGATCACCTTCTATTTGAAGCTTTTCATTTAAGTTCTCAAAAACAACCGAGTTGTTAGTTTTTTTACAAACCGGGAGGAATTTTTCGACAGTTACTTTTATTAATTCAGTCAATTCAATTTTAGTAGTTGGCTTGGAGCGTTCTTGGCTTTCAACCTGATTTAAGGACATCAAGTCATTAACAAGTCGGTCCATTCTATTTGCCTCATCAGACATAATAGACAAAAACCTTTCTTGTGCCTTTTGATCGTTTTTTGCTGTTGTCTGGATAGTTTCCAAAAATCCAATGATTGAAGTTAAGGGAGTTTTAAGCTCGTGGCTTACATTTGTCACAAAATCTCTGCGAATTTGGTTTGATCTTTCAACTTGAGTTGAGTCTTCAAAAGTAACGAGTAAATGTTGAGAACCTATACTCGCTATGTGTACTTCAAAAACTAAATCCACACTTGAAAGACTCGTAGCCCATCGAGTTTTTCTAGTATCAGAATCTTTAATTACGGCTTCTATTGCATCAGAAACCTCGGGATCCCGCATTACTGTAATGTAATGCCTATCCTGTATCAGATCACCAAATAAATCTCGCGCCTTTTTGTTAGCATAATGAACAAATTCATCAGTCCCAATTATAACGCCCGGTAACGGTATTGCATCTAAGAAATCAATAAGTTTTGGATAATTTTCTATTTTAGAAGTCGACGGGCTCATTTGAATATCCAGGCAAATCGTTTCTCATAATGGTCAAATATGGCTTTTACACGTTTATTAGAAAGTGATCACTTTTTTAAATTTTTCATTTTTAAAAAATAAAAAATCACCGTAAATATTGTCACAAAAGTATTACATTCTTTTGATAACACCCTGTTCATATTTATGGATCAAAATCTATATTTTTTGAATATTTTGGCAGATAAATTTCCTGAGGAATTTTAGATTATGACACGCATTGCAATTAATGGATTAGGACGAATCGGCAAACTGGTTTTGAGGGATCTCATCGATCATGGATCCAACGGTGATATAGTTCTAATTAATGAGCCAAATGCAGATGCTGAACAGCTTGCTACATTAATTGAATTTGACTCTGTGCATGGCAGGTGGGGAGGGGATTTTTTCTGGGCAGATGGGTCATTAACTCTAAAAGGTCAAAAAATAAATGTAACCCATGAAAAAAATATCAACCTGCTCTCATTTAAGGAAAATGATATAGATCTAGTAGTTGACTGCACGGGCCAGTTTAAAACAGGCCCAAAAATAGCACCATATTTTAGCGGTGGCGCAAAAAAGGTAATTATCAGCGCACCAGTCAAAGATAAAGACGCATTGAACTTAGTATATGGAATAAATCATGATTTGTATGACGGTTCTCAAAATCTAATTACTGCTGCCTCGTGCACTACAAATTGTCTAGCACCCATAGTAAAAGTTATTCATAAAAATTTAGGTATCAAACATGGATCAATAACAACCATTCATGATGTCACTAACACGCAAACTATAGTTGACCGACCGTCCAAGGACATGAGAAGAGCTAGATCAGCACTCAATAATTTAATACCAACAACGACCGGATCCGCAAAAGCAATTACAATGATCTATCCGGAGTTAAAAGGTAAACTAAATGGGCACGCTGTACGTGTACCCCTGTTAAATGCATCACTAACTGACTGTGTCTTTGAGGTAGAACGCGCAACCTCAGAACAGGAAGTAAACTCCCTTTTTGAAGAAGCTTCAAATAAGTCTCTTAAAGGTATTCTTGGTTTCGAAAAACGTCCTCTTGTTTCCAGTGACTATACAAACGACCCGCGGTCATCGATTGTGGATGGCTTATCAACAATGGTCGTTAACAAAACTCAAGTAAAAGTCTATGCTTGGTATGATAACGAGTGGGGATACTCATGTAGACTAGGCGACATCACCCGCATGGTAGCAGGCTCACTTTGAACAAATCTATAAAACTGGAAAAACCATTGCGTGCCTACGCAACTGTGACCGCATCATACTGGTCATTTATGCTAACAGATGGCGCACTCAGGATGCTAGTCCTTCTGCATTTTAACGCCTTAGGCTTTTCCCCATTACAATTGGCCTGGTTATTTCTTTTGTATGAGTTAGCCGGGATAATAACCAATTTAAGTGCCGGTTGGCTCGCTGCGCGTTTTGGTTTGCTAGCAACACTCTACAGCGGATTGATAATACAAATAGGAGCTCTTAGTGCATTAGCAGGTCTCGATAATACTTGGTCAATTACTTCTTCTGTTATTTTTGTCATGGCTGTCCAAGGCGCAGCAGGTATTGCGAAAGACTTAACTAAGATGTCTTCAAAATCAGCTGTTAAATTACTTGCACCCTCAGAAGACGGAACCTTGTTTAGGTGGGTCGCAATTCTGACGGGATCTAAAAATGCAATAAAAGGGTTAGGTTTTTTTCTAGGAGCGGTTCTTCTTGCTTTGGTGGGTTTCAAAACAGCCCTTTGGATAATGGCAATTGGTCTCTTAATTATTTTGATCGCTATCTTTTTCAATATGCCACCTGGTTTGCCGGGGCGATCAAAAAAAGCTGAAAAATTGACAGATTGGCAATCTAAAGATGCTCGCATAAATATTTTGAGTCTTGCGCGCCTATTTTTATTTGGCGCCAGAGACGTTTGGTTTGTAGTCGGGCTCCCAATTTATTTTCAAAGCGTATTTTCGGATGGAACCCCTGAAGGCAATAGAGAAGCCTTCTTTTTGGTTGGTAGTTTTATGGCTATTTGGATCATAGGATATGGTTTTATTCAGAGCCTAGCTCCTCGTTTAATCGGTTCAAAAAATCAAGGATTATCTATGGTAGTTGGGAAGGCTATTTCTTGGTCTGCTTTACTCGTGCCATTACCGCTAATTCTTTCAATAGCAGTATGGTCTGCTGACAGTTCTTCCACTTGGCTTATTTTTGCCTTAGTCTTTGGACTTCTTATTTTTGGATTCATCTTTGCAATAAATTCCTCACTTCATTCATATTTAATCTTAGCATTTGGAGATACAGATCGGATAACAAGGGATGTTGGTTTCTATTACATGGCTAATGCAGCAGGCCGACTTATTGGGACATTATTGTCTGGTTTAAGTTATCAGTTTGGAGGTTTAGCTTTATGCCTAGCAGTTGCTGGGCTAATGACATTTTTAAGTTGGTTCACAGCAAAAAAACTTAAACACATTTAAATCTATTCTCTCTAAATTACTTCTTACGCCAAGCTGATATTGATTAATCTTAGAATGCTACAAGTTCAGCTTCTTTTATTCATAACCTGTCATTTCGAGATAACCTCGCCCAGCATGACTACCCGAAATGCCCACTGGTCCCTCCCAATAAGGGATAGATACATCCATCCAAGCCTTTGGCGTCAAAGCTAATACTTCAGCATCTAAATCTCTATCAGGCAGACGTACCCGCCAACGTATTGGGATATCACGCCCTGCTACTCTTATCTCTTCTAGCGGCTCGGCCATGAATACACCATCTGGATAGCTTTGTGTCTCGCCGTTAATGTCAATCCACGTAGCAGATGTATAGTGGCTACCGTCTGACTGTCTTAGTTGAAAACCCATCATCTTCTCTCCATCTTCAAAAGATAGTGAAAACCAGTCCCAACCCTTTTGATCATCGGATAGCGGCTGTGAAGACCACTCGCGGTCTAACCAGGCGGACCCAATAACCAGTATATCCCCTTCAGGTAAATTTAAGGTTCCAGAGATCTTGTAGAATGGCTGAGAGTAGTAATAGCTAGCTTGACCCTCTGCTGATTTTTGAGAAAAGCCATTCTCACCGTGAAAAACCAACGGCCCAGTTGCAAGCAAGTCCATATCAAAAGCAAAATCTGGGCTCGCAGCCTGGACTGAAAGGCTATTCATATCTGGACCTTCTAATCTCCATTCATCAATCCAGGCACGAAAAGGCTCCACCGTGACACCTGCTTGACCTATCCCACCGCGCGCAAAGCGCTCAGTCGCAAAATGTGCCTCAGTTGTAGTCACCGCGGCATGGGCAAACCAAACTTGAGGAGATGACCAACCTTCTTCTTCTCCAGGGGCAACAGCGGTTCGAAATAATGTCCACTGCAATCCATATTGCACTCCTGCTGGATCTTCTAAATTTGCAGTAAGATACCACCATTCGATCCGGTAATCTGGATGAGCGCCGTGGTCAGTTGGAAAATCAAACACGAAATTTCGCTGAGGCGTGGCAAACTCATCTGCAGCTTTTGAACCCAGACCACCAAAGCTCTGCGCCCAGGCCATAAAGGGCAACAAGCAAGCAAGAAGAAATATTCTACCTTTCATTTGAGAACACTTTAAGTAGAGTTGCAGGAGGCTTTCGAACCATTTGAATTGCAGGCCAAGCGGCAGCTATCAGCGTTGCCAATATCGCCAAACCGCCTAGAAATGCATAGTCAGCAGGAAAGAAAAACATCGGCAGCTGCCAGCCAAAGGCCTCAACATTCACAACGTTTAAAAGTGCCCAAGCCAATGCTAGACCGAGGGGTACCGCACATATAAACACGATGAGACTCAGCCCTAAAGCACGGGCTAATTCCAGGACACCAAGCCGAGTGCGCGTCAATCCCAAGGCCCAGACCGGTGCAAGCTGAGGTGTTCGCATACCCGCAAGAGTCAACAGGCTCATCAGCATAGCAAACCCAGCAACCCCAAGCGTAAGTATATTCAGTGCAGCAGTAACAGCAAAAGTTCTCTCGAACACCTCTAGCGACATACTTTTAATCGATGCCTGATTGATAATCCCGCTGTCAGGTACTTCCAAATCCGACTGTATCGCTTTACGCAAATCCGCTGTATCCGTAGTTCTAATACCGAAAGAAGTCGCAACTGCGTTAGGATATAATTTACGAAAAAGTAGTTCGCCCATAACCACTTGCCCTTGCGGGTTACCATAATCTCCCACAACAGCAGCAATGGGAAGGTTGAGCCCTGGCGCTATATCAACCTCATCGCTAACCCATAAATTGTTACGGCGCGCAAGTTGCTCATTCACAATAACTGCCTCACCTTTAGAAACTTGATCCCAAACATCTGGATCAGCACCTAAAAACTGCCAACTTTCCCTGTAAGTCCGACCAACTCGGACTCCATAAAGTTTGGCAGGCTGACCAACTACAGGGCGCTCCACTGTCAAAAGCGGGAGCACTTCAAGCTCGCGCTCTAGCAAATATTTTTCTAAAGCGGATGCAGTCTTCTCTTCTTCTACTCTTACAAATAGTTCCGGAGCTAGGCGCTGATCCAAAAATGATACAAAAGTGACCCTAAAAGACGAAACCATTGTAGAAACACCAATGTTTGCACTAACCGCCAGAAGCAAAGCAATAAGCGCTAGGCTAAGCCCGGGCATCTGTTGACGAGTATCCGCCCAGAACCAAGAAGTGATCACTCCCTTACCTGGCGCAAAGTCTAATAACTTTATAGTTAACCAAGGTAGCACAAGAGCTGAACCAATAAGAAGAAAACCTATTAATGCAAAGGCCTGCCCTAGACCGGTCCCAATTAGAGCTAAAAGACCAGAAAACCCAAGCAAAATCATACCAAGTATTGCAATGCCACGGATCCGCTTAGCGCTAGCGATAGCCCAGGCTCGTGGCTGGACTGCAGAAAGCAAAGGCATCTGCATAATTTGCCAAATACGCACAGCAAGTGCCATCCCTGCTCCCAAAAAGGCAAGTCCAATTCCAGACAGCCACCACTCTGGTCGCAAGCTTAAAGTTCCCGATACACGTGCACCATAAAGTCCTTCAACCGTCGCCGCGACATCAGGAAGTAGCATGGCTGCTATGGTATACCCCATTAAAATACCCAAAACGGCTCCAACAAATACCAGCAAACCCATCTCAACTATTATTAATGAAAGTAAATTGCTTAACGGAACGCCAAGTGATCGAAGGGTCCGGATCATTCCACGCCTTTGTTCAAAGGCCAAACCAATTGTCGAGTGTACAATAAAAAGACCGACAGCAAAGCTCAGAAAGCCAAAAGCTGTGAGGTTTAAGTGAAAACTATCCGTCAGAGCGGCCACATCTGCAATTTGCTGACTTGGTTGCACCACCAATTCAGGGGCTATCTTAACCAGATCAGGACGCCGGATTGGCTGCTCTGGTAACACCATAAGACGGCTCAGGTCATTACGTTTAAACAATCTTTGGACGACGCCAATATCGGCAATCGCAATCCCAGGAGGAATAGATTTATCTTTAGTAACCTCAACAAAGCCCTCCAATACTGAAGCCACTTCAGCATTACCAAAAATTAAATCTGTGTCTTCGAGAGAGAAACCTGATCCGGAGGAAAAACTCATTTGAGTAGGCGTCGTTAGCGGGTCAATTCCTACAAACCGCACCCCTTTAAATGTAACATCCAATATCGGCGAAGCTAACCAACCAGCCCGTCGCA
Source organism: Paracoccaceae bacterium (assembly GCA_902554705.1). Classification (GTDB taxonomy): domain Bacteria; phylum Pseudomonadota; class Alphaproteobacteria; order Rhodobacterales; family Rhodobacteraceae; genus Salinivivens. The sequence goes on along the minus strand of CACDPP010000002.1, from coordinate 1,282 downwards.
AATCAACATAAACGGACTGAGGTATACGATCCCCAACCCGTGGCACGAGCTGATCAAATTGTCCTTCCCCTAGCGTAGCCGCTGCCGCATCGTAACTTGCGCGAGCCTCAGAATTTATAGCTTGGACCCCTGACCACAGCCCCGTGGCCAACGCCAATCCCATTAAAAAGGTGAATAATTGTAATGGGCTGCGCCACCAGTAGCTCAACAGAGCCCGCAAGATCGTATTTGTCACAGGAGAACTCCACCCTTCAATCGTACTCGCCGATCCATTTTCTCAGCTAAAGCAGCAGAGTGCGTCACGACCATAAGCGCTGCTCCAGTGCGACCAACTAAGTCCAGCATAGCAGTTAGAACCGCAGACGCCGTGCTTTCATCTAGGTTGCCAGTTGGCTCATCCGCTAATAGTAACTTTGGGCGCACCGCTAGTGCCCGTGCAATCGCAACCCTTTGTTGCTGACCGCCAGATAACGACTCAGGGTATTGTTTAAGCTGATCAGAAAGCCCTAAGGCTTCTACCAACTCACTTTCAAATAACTTATCGCGTCTCCCAGCTAAAGCCGCCTGAAACCCAATATTTGCTTCCACCGTAAGTGACGGTATTAAATTGAATTGTTGAAAAACAATCCCTACCTCGGACCGGCGTAAGTTGGCTCTTTCAGCCTCGCCAAGCCCATTAATCTCAACACCCTCCAGGTGAAGACTGCCGCCATCAGGAACTTCTAGCCCTGCGGAAATATGTAGAATTGTACTTTTACCACTTCCACTCTCACCGGTTAAAGCTAAAGTCTCACCTGCATCTAGTCCAAGAGAAACGCCGCGCAGAACTTCCACGTCTCCATCTACCCCGGAAAAGGACTTAGTTATATCTTTTAACTCCAGCAGCAATTATGCGCCTCCACTTAGATTGATATAGGTCAGTCTCAATACGGCACAAGGTCAGGAACCTTCCCACGAAGTGTAGTTTAATTCTTGAACACTTATTTAGTTTTTTAAGAAAATTACTATTACTTTATCTTATTGATGAGTGGGGCTCCATTTATCGAGAGCTTCTAAAAACTTATCTTTCTCTCCATCATGCATTGAGATATTGGTCTGGGGATATGGGAAATTCCCCTTAGTGACTTCACTGTGAAACTTGCCTAAGGCCGCCACACGCTCTTCATGGATCTGCTTGAACAAGCGTCCGACATTGCCAAAAGCATAAGCGTGTTTAGGTGGTTTTTCTTCTTCACTGTCCTCACCACATATATCTGCAACAAAAGACATAATAACATCCCCT
>CACDPP010000001.1 GCA_902554705.1 Paracoccaceae bacterium | reverse complement strand
TATCAAAAGATGGTTACAGGTTTGATCTTGGACCTACAATTCTTACTGTTCCAGAAGTTTTTGAAACGCTATGGAAAGATTGTGGTTATTCTTTTGAAAACGATGTACACCTCCAAGCTTTGGATCCATTCTATGAAATCAGGTGGCAAGATGGGACAAATTTTCGTGTTTTTAAAGACGAAAAAGATATGTTTGCTGAAGTAAAAAGTAAATTCCCTCAAGATTATGACGGTTATATTAAATTTCTGAAAGATTGTGAAAAGCGCTATCTTTTTGGGTTTGAAGGATTGGGTAGAAAGCCGATGAATAAACTTTGGGATTTGCTAATAGAAATTCCAGGATTTGTTCGGCTTCGAGCTGATAAGTCCGTCTACGGTCATGTGGCATCCCGGGTAAAAGATCCGCGATTTAGAATGGCGTTATCGTTTCATCCTCTATTTATTGGTGGAGACCCTCGGCGAGTGACCTCTATGTATATTCTAGTTAGTCATCTGGAAAAAGCCTTCGGTGTTCATTATGTCCAAGGAGGTGTTCAAGCATTAGCTGACGCAATGGGGACTGTTGTAAAGCGGTTGGGCGGAAGCGTTTTTCTTAATCAGAGTGTGGAGGAAATATTAGTCGACAAAGGAAGGGCCTCTGGAGTGAAATTATCTGACGGTCGAACTATCAAGTCCGATATCGTTGTATCAAATGCAGATCCAGGTTGGACCTACAAAAACCTCATTAAAAAATCATCCAAATCTCGTTGGACAGATAAAAGATTATCTCAATCAAAATGGTCAATGGGTCTATTTGTTTGGTATTTTGGAACCAAAGGTACAAAAGGTTATTGGAAGGATGTAGGCCATCATACTATCATAAATGGTCCTCGTTATAGAGGTTTACTAAAAGATATTTTTGATAAAAAATTTCTTGCTGAAGATATGTCTATTTATTTACATCGTCCATCCTGCACCGATAAAACAGTTGCGCCGGATGGATCAGATACCTTTTATGCTCTTTCTCCAGTGCCTAACCTTAAGACTAGTAATCCGGTGAATTGGGATGAGATGGGAAAAATATATAAGGAAAAGCTTCGAAAAGTATTGAGTGACGTCATTCCAGGTTTTTCGGAAACCATAGAAACTGAGTTTGTTTTAAACCCGGAAGATTTCCTCTCGAGATATCTTAGTCCTTATGGCGCAGGCTTTTCGCTTGAGCCAAGAATTTTTCAGTCTGCTTGGTTTCGGCCACATAATGTCAGCGAAGAGGTGGAGAATTTATTTCTAGTAGGTGCTGGAACTCATCCAGGAGCAGGAATTCCGAGTGTTGTCACGTCTGCTGAAGTTATGGCCAAGTTAATACCTGATGCATTGAGTATAAGGACGAAATTATGAAGACCATAGAAAGTGATATTGAATACTGTAAAAAGGCAATACTTCATGGATCTTTATCTTTTCATGCTGCGTCATTGGCCCTGCCCGAGTCTGTTAGAACACCGTGTCTAGCTCTTTATGCATTTTGTCGGCTGGCCGATGATGAAGTAGATTTGAAACAAGATAAGTCGGCGTCGATTTATGATTTGGTTCAAAGATTGGATCTAGTCTATGCGGGCACACCAAGAAACCATCCCATGGATCGTGCTTTTGCAAATATGGTCGAAAAGTTTGATATGCCAAGAGCACTTCCAGAAGCTTTATTTGAAGGATTTGTTTGGGATGCAATGTCGAAACAATACAAAACTTTTGATGAATTAATATCTTACTCTGCACGAGTTGCATCGTCAGTTGGTGTTATGCTCTGCGTGATTATGGGAGAACGAAGGGCTGAAGTTCTCTCACGTGCATGTGATCTTGGCGTGGCTATGCAACTTACAAATATAGCACGGGATATAGGAGAGGATGCAAAAGAAAGCCGTTTATATGTTCCCCATGAATGGTTTCGACAAGAAGGTTTAGACCCAGAGGAATTTTTACGCAAACCAGATAAGTCTGAAAGTACAGTCCTATTTACAAAGAAATTGTTGGGTAAAGCTGCAACTCTCTACCATCGTTCAGAGGCGGGGATTGCCTATCTACCTCCAAAAGTAAGGCCAGCGATGTTTGCCGCCAGACATATTTATTCTGCTATTGGAACCGAAATCAAAAATAATAATTATGATAACATTAATTATCGAGCGAGAACTAATAAATTTACTAAAACAAAGCTTTTGACATTTTCGGCGGTACAGTCGCTGGCTAGTATGATGCTCCCAGCTCCTGCAACTGTATTCGCAGAGCCATTACAGCAAACAAAATTTTTAGTTGAAGCTGCCAAAATTCAGGAAGCTCATGAGGTCAACTGGAGTAGTCGATTTTTATCAGTGTTAGAGCAATTGAAGACCCATGATAGAAAAAAAATCAGTGCATAAGTTGAAAAATTAAATTGAAAACTCTTTTGGTCTCTAATAATTAAACAGAATTAATTTTCATTGAAAAAATTTAATTTTTCATAATCAAATTCAACGCCTATTCCTGGATTATCAGGTGCTATAGCTAACTTGCTTTCAAGTTTGAGAGGACGAAATGTATATTTGTCTATTGGAAAAGAATGTACTTCAAGCCATCCTGCATTTGACTGAGCAGATACTAAACTTACGTGAAGCTCCTGCATGCCGTGGCTACATATTGAAACGCCATGCTTTCTGGACATTTCTGCCACACGTAACCATGCAGTAATTCCCCCACAATTTGAAGCATCAGGTTGAATAAACTTCAGATCTGACATTTCAAATGCATGCATAAACTCTTGCTCTGTATGCAAGTTTTCACCCATTGCTATGGGTATATTGATAGATTTTGAAACGTCAGCATAACCTTTGAAGTCATCAGGTATAATAGGTTCTTCAAACCAGTAAATGTCGTGGCCCTCAAAACTTTTTCCTGCAATTATCGCCTCTTTTACAGTATAGGAATAATTTGCATCGACCATAAAGGTTGTTTTTGGGCCAATGGCTTCGCGAACGGCTTTTACGCGTTCTATATCTTTTGAGAGTTCTGGATGCCCGACCTTTATTTTTACAGCGTTAAAGCCTTCTTCGATGTAGGATTTCACACTTTGAACTAACTTTCTTTCACTATATCCTAAATCTATCCCACCCCTATAAGCCTTACAGGAGAAATCATTTGCACCTGCCATCTTTACTAAAGATTGGTTGTTTTTTTTGCCTCGCAAGTCCCAAAGCGCAATATCCACAGCTGATATGGCAAAGCTGGATATTCCTCCTCTACCCACATAGTGCAGGTACCACTGCATCTCGTCATAAATTTCTTCTACTTTTTCTGCCTCCATTCCTTCAACTAATGGTGCTAAATCCTCCTGGAGCATTGATAATATCGCTTTTCCTCCTCGGCCACCGGTGTAAGTATAGCCTGTACCAAACTCGCCACTTTCATCAAAGATTTGGGTAATTATCAGTTCAAAGTGGGTGTGATTTCCATGCTTTGCATCAACGAGAACTTCATCGAGAGGTAATTTATAATAATGAGTTTTTAATGTCTGTATTTTTGGCATTATTAAGCATTCAAGTTTGAGCATTCAGGTACTGGGGTGAAAACTTTACCTGACTTGAAATACGTTAATAAGTTATCGCAGGTTAAATCACCCATGGCCTGACGTGTTTGAGTAGTTGCACTGCCAATATGTGGAGTGAGGACTACATTTTCCATGTTCTTTAGCTCATTAGGTATAGAGGGTTCTGCCTCGAAAACATCTAATCCAGCGAAACCCAATGTGCCTGTTTGAAGAGCTTTGATCAAGGCCTTTTCGTCTACGACGCTTCCTCGAGAGACATTTATCAAAGTTCCTGATTTTCCAAGTGCTTTTAAAACGCTTTCATCTACCAAATGTTTCGTTGCACGTCCTCCGGGAGTTATAACGAATAGTACATCAACATTTTCAGCCAGTTCTTTTGGCGAAACATGATAGTGATAGTCATTATCTTTTTGTGATCTGGAGTGGTAATGAATTTCTGCCTCGAAAGCTTTAACCCGCTTTGCGATAGTTTCACCTATTCGACCTAAGCCCAAAATTCCGACTTTTTGACTTTGTACGCTTCTTGACAGTGGAAATGACCCTTCTTTTTCCCAAGTTCCTTGTCTTGCCCATTTATCGGCTTGAATAAGTTGTCTATAAACAGCCAACCAAAGCATAATTGCAGTATCTGCAACTTCATTATTCAGAACTTCTGGGGTGTGGGTTACTACTATGTTTTTAGATGCTGCAAAGTCAGCATCAATTGCGTCATATCCGACCCCATAACTTGAAATGATTTCTAAGTTTGTAAGTCGTTCCATCAAGTTGTCAGGAACACCCCAGTGGCCATCGGTAAGCACACAAACGATCTCTTTTGCGTAGTCAGAAATTAATTTTTCTTTGTTTTGAAATTTGAAATATTCGATAATATGAAAGTCAGCTTCAAGCCTATCAGCCATTCTGGAAGTTATATTGCCTATCTGTAAAAGTTTACGTTTAGGCATCCTGAAGAACAACTTGTCTTTGTTTTCCTAATCCCTCAATCCAAACTTCCATTACGTCACCTTCTTTTAAATATACAGGCTCAGGTTTCATTCCCATTCCAACTCCTGGCGGTGTGCCGGTGGAAATGACGTCGCCTGGGTGCAATGTAAATAAGGTGGATAGATGAGAAATAATTTGTGAAACGGTAAAAATCATTGTCTTTGTATTACCCGTTTGCATTCGCTTTCCATTAACGTCCAACCACATATCCAAATTTTGAGGATCAGAAATCTCATCTTTTGTAACTAGGTATGGTCCAGTTGGCCCAAAAGTGTCACAGGATTTTCCTTTAGTCCATTGCCCAGTTAACTTAGCTTGAAAATGTCTTTCGCTAACGTCGTTACACACACAATATCCCGCCACATAGTCTAAGGCATCTTCTTCGGTTATGTATTTGGCGGTATCGCCTATGATAACACCCAGTTCAACTTCCCAATCCGTATTGGTAGATCCCCTGGGCATAATAACATCATCATTTGGCCCGACGATTGCTGAATTAGCTTTCATAAACAAAATAGGGTACTCAGGAATATCTGCTCCTGTCTCAGCGGCATGGTCTGCGTAATTTAAGCCAATACACATAAACTTACCGAAACCAGACACACAGGTACCTAGTCTTGGCGTTCCTTCAACAGTTGGGAGATTTTCAACGTTTATTTCCTTTAGCTTATTAATGGAATTTGAATTTAAAACAGATCCTGATAGGTCCTCTATATGGCCGGAGAGATCTCTAATCTGCCCGTCTTTATCCAGAACACCTGGTCGCTCTTTTCCAAATTCTCCATAACGTAAGAGTTTCATTTGTTATTCCTTTTAATGGTTATCGCGCGGCAAATGGTGAGCCGCTATATTTTTGTGTTTATCAGCGCCTTTCAATGTCATACCTTGACTGAAAGGATTTACTTTTTCTCTGAATATATCCTGCCATGGAGTTTGGCTTTCAGGTTTTAAGAATGAGTCGTCTAGGTTTTCTTTTCTCGTTTTTAATTCTGCATCATCGATTAAGACGTCCACTGTGAACTTATTCAGATCAACCCGGATTATATCATTATTTTCAAGTAATGCTAAACCTCCACCATCAGCGGCTTCTGGGGATGCATTGAGAATTGACGGCGAGCCAGAAGTACCTGACTGACGCCCGTCGCCTATACAGGGCAGTGAGTGCACACCTTTTTCCAACAAATACGACGGCGGCCGCATGTTTACTACTTCAGCGCCACCGGGATATCCTATTGGTCCAGCTCCCCGCATTATTAAAACACAATTTTCATCAATGTTCAGACAAGGATCATCAATGGTTTTATGGAATTCCTCTGGACCGGTAAAAACAATCGCGCGCCCCTCAAAAGCATTGGGATCCTGAGGGTTTGAGAGATACCTTTGCCTGAATTCTTCACTAATAACACTTGTCTTCATTATAGCGCTATCGAATAGATTACCTTTCATATTTATAAAGCCAGCGTTTGCTAGCATTGGTGCTTCGATTGGCTTGATAACATCCTCATTTATAGTCTCTCTATTTTTACAATTCTCACCCATAGATTTACCGTTTACCGTTATTGCATTCGGGTGGGGTAACAAATTCTTGGACATAAGTTGGTTTACTACTGCTGGAACACCGCCAGCGCGGTGGTAGTCCTCTCCCAAATATTCACCAGCTGGCTGCAAATTAACCAAAAGTGGTATGTTTAGTCCAATTTTTTGCCAGTCATCATTATTTAATTCTATGCCCAAATGTTTGGCAATGCCATTCAAGTGAATTGGAGCATTAGTTGAACCGCCAATGGCTGAGTTGACCACAATAGCATTTTCAAAAGCCTCCCGAGTCATAACGTCCGCAGGCTTCAAATCCTCGGAAACCATTTCTACGATTCTTTTGCCTGTTGCATATGAGATTTGGCCTCGCTCGCGATAAGGAGCAGGTATAGCTGCTGACCCAGGTAATTGCATGCCCAATGCCTCAGCAAGCGAATTCATAGTAGTGGCCGTACCCATGGTGTTGCAATATCCAGTTGACGGTGCAGAAGATGCGACTAGCTCCATAAATCCATCATCATCAATCTCACCGGTCGCCAGTAGCTCACGTGCTTTCCAAACGATCGTTCCAGATCCAGTTCTTTCGCCCCTGTAATATCCATTAAGCATCGGTCCAACTGACAATGCTATTGCTGGGATATTAACCGTTGCTGCTGCCATAAGAAGAGCAGGTGTTGTTTTATCGCAGCCGATATTTAGAACAACCCCATCGATAGGATATCCAAAAAGAGTTTCAACTAGTGAAAGGTATGCAAGGTTTCTATCCAACATAGCCGTTGGCCTTTTACCCGTTTCCTGTATTGGGTGAACAGGGATTTCGATTACTGTGCCACCGGCAGCGTTAATACCATCTCGTACTCTTTTTGATAATTCTATGTGGTGTCTATTGCACGGGCTAAGGTCACTACCTGTTTGTGCAATGCCAATTATAGGCCGATCGGACTGCAGTTCTTCTCTCGTAAGCCCATAATTAAGATAGCGTTCCAAATACAACGCCGTCATTTCCCTATCGTCCGGGTTGTCGAACCATTTACGCGATCGAAGCATTTTATTTTTCATTTTTTATTCCCGATTAATTAGACCAGCCGCCATCTATTACATGAGCGTGGCCAGTCGTGAAGTTACTCTCATCTGAACCTAAGTAAACAGCCAGTGCTGCTATTTCTTCTGCATATCCAATACGACCCATTGGTTGCCGAGCAATAAAATCTTTCATTGCTTTATTATAATTGCCAGTTGCCTCGAGGCGCTGATGTAAGGAGGGGCTGTCCACAGTCCCTGGACAAATGCAATTACATCTGATGCCTTTGGTTATGTAGTCAGTAGCCACCGCTTTGGTTAGACCTATTACAGCAGCTTTAGTTGTCCCATAAATTAAGCGGTTTGGAGCACCTTTGATAGAAGATGCAACCGAGGACATGTTAATGATCGATCCAGATCCGCGCTCTATCATGCCGGGTAGCGCCGCCCGAATTGTTTTGAACATAGACGAGACATTCAGTTCCCAAGCGTTATCCCATTCTTGTGAGGAGGCCTCTAAGATTGTCCCATTATGAACAAAGCCGGCGCAGTTAAATAGTATGTCAGGCTTTGACCGATCAATACCTTCGCCGATTGAGCTCTTATTCAAAACATCTAATTCAAATATCTCTAATTTTCCTACATTTACTGCCTCGTCAGACAGCTCTTTTAAAGTTTTTGTATTTATATCTGTCGCAAAAACATGAGCCCCTTCGGCTGCCATTGCTAAAGCAGTTGCTTTACCAATGCCCTGTCCAGCTGCTGTAACCAACGCACGTTTACCATTCAGGCGTTTTGTCATTTTACTAATCCCCAATTTATGGCTTAAAGCCTTACTTATTCACCGCAAGACGATTGAAAAAGACCAGTGGCTTATACAGTTTCAGAAAACAGTAGCAATGGCTTTGAGTGGTGCCAAGACTTAAGTATAAAATATTTAATTTAATTCGAAAGAAAATTAAAAAATTAATATGGTTGAAAAATAAATTTTAAACTTTAGCCTGATCTGAATGAAAAAGCAAAAGGTTGGATTTTAGATGAAAATTGCATTTTTAGGCACTGGTTTAATGGGTGGCCCAATGGCTAAAAATTTAGCAGTTGCTGGCTTTCAAGTCTCAGCGTGGAATAGAACATCCTCAAAGGCAACTTTTCTTAAGGATTTTGAGGTTGATATAGAAGTCGAACCATCTGATGCAGTTAAAAATGCTGATGTTATCATTTCCATGCTTTCTGATGGTGATGCTAGCCAAGAAATCCAAAATGATGAAAAATTACGAGAAAATTTATCTTCAAAATGTACTTGGATAGAAATGGGTTCAATAAAGCCAGATGAATCTAAAGCTCATTCGAGAAATCTAGGTGAACTAAACGTAGAGTATCTAGATGCTCCGGTATCAGGTGGTACTAAAGGTGCGGAGAACGGCTCGCTAGCAATTATGGTTGGGGGCAATAGTTCTGTTTTTACAAAAGTGGAAAATGCGTTCAAACCTCTTGGTCGAGCAGTTTTTGTTGGGCCAACGGGTTCTGGACAATTAGCTAAGTTGGCAAATCAAGCTATTGTTGCGATTACAATAGGAGCTGTAGCAGAGGCTACTTTATTACTTGAGGAGGGAGGCGCCGATGTTGGAGCTGTGCGAGATGCCTTGCTTGGTGGATTTGCAGATAGCACAATTTTGCAGCAACACGGAAAGCGGATGAGTGATAGGAATTTTGTTCCAGGGGGGCCAAGTCGTTTGCACCTTAAAGATCTGCAAAATATTTTATTAGAGGCAAAAGCTTTGGAAATTAATCTGCCTTTTTCTCAATCTGCCTACGACAGATACGGTAGGTTAGTGGGGTCTTTAGAAGGCTCAGAATTAGATCATTCAGCTTTATTTTTAGAATTGTTAGATATTAATGGGAGAACAAAATGACTTCTGTTTTGATAATTGGCGGCGGCGGAATGATAGGTCAAAAGCTCGCTTCATCTTATACAGAAAGCGAGACTGTTTCACTACTCGATATGGCTTTTCCTGAAAACATTAATTCAAATGCAAAAAAGATCCTGGGCTCGGTGACTGATACCAGCATGGTTGAGACAGCACTCAGTGACCTTCCTAATACAATTTTCTATCTCGCATCTGTTGTTTCAGGGGAGGCAGAGGCAAATTTTTCAAAAGGTTGGGATGTAAATATACACGCGTTCTGGTCTTTTTTATCTCAAATAAGAGATCAAAATTTGAAGTCAGAGGGGCAGTATAAACCTATCATTATATTTACTTCTTCCATAGCAGTGTTTGGTTCACCCTTTCCAAATAAGATATCTGATGATTTTTTAACCGCTCCTCGTACTTCTTATGGTGCACAAAAAGCTTGTTGTGAATTGATGCTAAACGATTTTATAAGGAAAGGCTTTTGTGAAGGTTTAGCCATTCGTCTTCCGACAATATGTGTTCGACCTGGTAAGCCTAATCTAGCAGCGTCCTCCTTCTTCTCTGGAATAATTCGAGAGCCTCTAAACGGGTTAAAAGCTAATTTACCTGTATCGACAGATGTTAGGCATTGGCATGCGTCTCCACGATCAGCTGTTGGATTTCTGAGGCATGCCGAAAATTTATGTTGGAGTGATATCACATTTAATTCTGCACTTAATATGCCTGGTTTAAGCTGTACCGTAGAAGAACAAATTGAAGCTCTTCGATCAATCGCAGGAAATCAAGTGGTCAAGTTAATTGAGCAGAATCCTGATGAGAAAATTATTGAAATTGTTAAGGGTTGGCCTCGGAACTTTGAAACAAAAATAGCTTTAGATCTTGGATTTTCGGCAGAGAGTTCATTTGGAGATATAATTAAAATCTATATTGAAGACGATTTGCAAAGCAACGTGATTAACTAGTGAGCTAATTATCTCTAAAGTCTCAATTTTTAAAATTTTTTTAGAAAATTTTAAAGGTTTTATTATGTTTTCGAGTAATAGGTAAGGTTTTTTAATTTAAATTTACTTTTCACTTGCCAGATAATTTTATAACGGTACTTTTGGCAGAAGGTCATTTAAATAATAAAGACTGAAAAATTAAAGGGAGGACTCTAATGAGTTTATTTAAAACTGTAGCTACGGCTATTGGTGCAACAGCGCTGATGGCAACGGCGGTTACTGCAACAAATTTGCGTATTCAAACGCACTATGCGCCTGAAACTGTTTCGGGAAAATTAGCGGCCCAATATGTTGCTGATATCGAAAGTATGTCTAACGGTGAAATTTCAGTTGAGATGTTTTATTCTTCATCTGTGGTTAAATCTGTTGAAACATTTGATGCAGCAGCAACAGGAATTTTAGACTGTGACATGACAGGTGGCGGATACCAAACCGGTAAAAACCCAGCTTTCCAATTTGTTGGCGACATCATGGGCGGTTACGCAACACCATACCAGCAGCTTAGCTGGCTCTACAGTGGCGGACTTGAAGATGCTCAAGCATTGTACAATAAGTATGATATGCAGCTAATAGGTTGGTGGGTTTATGGACAGGAAAGCTTAGCTTCCTCTAGACCTTTACCTGGACCAGAAGCTCTTAAAGACTTTAAATTTCGATCACCACCCGGTATGGAAACAAAAATCTTTGAGAAATTGGGTGCTAAGCCAATCGTTATGGATTTCACAGAAATCTTTACAGCTCTTGAAACAGGTATCATCGATGGCGCAGATGCGTCAGGATTAGCCAACAACGTTGGCCTTGGACTGTATGATCTTGTTAAGCATGCCAACTTTCCAGGCTTTCATTCTATGCCTTCAGATCACCTTGCTTGTAATAAAAGTGTATGGGATGCAATGCCAGAGTCACACAGAACAATCATGTCTGTTGCAATGGAAGCACTTGCATTACGTACTGCTTTGACATTTGAAACAAAGAATGCTGAAGCGGCTGCAATGTTGAAAAAACAAGGTGTTACATTGTGGCAGTGGTCTGAAGAAGATCTGCAAGCGTTCCGTGACGCTGCGCAGGCTACTTGGCCAGAGTTTGCTACAACGCCAGAAGCTAAAGCGTTGGTTGCGAGCCACATCGCATACTTAACCCAGCTTGGTCTTGTAAAATAATTTAATCAACTTAGTGATAAGCCCCAACAAAGGGGCTTATCAGCTCAAGTATTGATTTTTGATCAAAAATCAAATTCACAAAAGCTAAGCTGAAAAAGTTTATTCAAAAGGTATAAAAATGAAGACGTCTGATAATGCTTTTACTCAGTGGATTTTCCCTCTTCTATTCATATTTTGCGCAGGCTGGATAATCTGGCATGGAGCTTCTTACATAATGGCGTTTGGGGGGTACACTGACGCTCTTGCAGCAAGATATCGTCAGATAAACTTTTTAGATTATGCAGCACTAATTGGATTACCGGTTTTCCTAATTCTTGGTGTGCTTACTGTAAAGAGAGCGCAAATGGAGTTGGAAGATTACACGCGATTAGACCAGATCGCTATGTTTATAGGCAGAGTTACTATGCTGCTTATAGCCTTGGTAGTTGGCGTTATGATGTCAGAAGTTATTTTACGATATGTATTTGAGCGACCAACTTTATGGGCAAATGAACTATCTTTATGGATGGCAGGATTTGTTTTTATTTTGGCAGGCTTTTATGCCATGCAACAACGAAGTCATATTCGCATCTTTCTTTTGTATGATATGTTACCTCGTAATTTACAGAGGACATGTGATACCGTTTCGACGTTTTTAATTCTGCTGTTTGCCTTTTTTCTTGTTTACGGCGGTTACGGAGAGGCAAAAGCTAAATTGTTGCGTTGGGAAACTTTTGGAACAGTATTTGATCCGCCTATTCCTGCAACTTTAAAACCGCTCGTATTATTGGTTGTATGTTTAGTTGCTATCCAGTCATTACTAAATTTAATCAATGATTGGAATAAAGAGCCTGTGATTCATACTGCAGCAGATGACATTGACCAGGATGAAATTGAAAGACTCAAAGAATCGGTAGGAGAAAAGTAATGGACATTGGAACTATTTCGTTAGTCCTACTGTTGGGGCTAATGTTATTGTTAGCGATCGGAATGCCGCTTGGTATGGCTTCGGCTATTTTAGCCGTTCTTGTATTGGTTTTGAAATTTGAGCCGATGCTTTTACTGGATCCGACTACTTTTGGTGATGGGTTGCTGACCCGTAAATTTGGGACAGGCCCCCTAAATATATTGGCCCAAAAGATATATGGGCTCCTGACGGACTATGTGCTCATATCGGTACCACTTTTTATTTTCATGGCCGCTCTACTGGAGCGCTCTGGAATAGCAAAAGATATGTATGCTTCCCTGAATGTTTGGTTATCCAGTGTTAGAGGCGGGATTGCTATCGTCACGTCAATAATGGCTGTAATAATGGCTGCAATGTCTGGAATTATTGGTGGTGAAGTGGTACTTTTGGGGTTGATTGCCCTGCCACAAATGCTCAAACTTGGCTATAATCAGAACCTGGCTATTGGAACTATTTGCGCATCGGGTTCATTGGGAACAATGATCCCGCCATCCATTGTGCTTATTATTTTTGGTTTAATTACTGAGACGTCAATTAAGGCTCTTTTTACAGCTGCCTTTTTGCCGGGTTTTATGCTCGCCTCTTTTTTCATAGTCTACATCATCGTTCGTACTCAGTTGAACCCTGATCAGGCACCCTTACCAGAACCAAAACCGGGTGATCCTCAGGGAGCTGAGAAATGGGCGCTATTTGGCGCGTTTATGTCAATAGTAGCAGGTGGTTTTTTTGCAGCTTTACTGGTTAGAGTTCTGTTTTTTACCATCACTGGTCAAAATGTTTATGTCGAAGGCGTGGATGAAATAGCTTATGGGACAGCTAATTATATACCATGGTTTGGTGCTTATACCGCAATATCGCTCGCCCTAATATTCTTTGCTTTCGGTATTGAAAGAGCAAAGATTGGTTGGGAAATGGGTAAGGGCTTAGTGGCTCCAATTGTGGTGATAGGTGTGGTTTTAGGATCAATTTACGGTGGCATCTCAGGTATTACTGAAGCTGCTGGAATGGGCGTTGTTGCTGTTCTTATTATTTCTGTTTTTAGGGGTGAAGCTAATTTTGATCTAATCTGGGATAGCTTGATGCGTACTCTGAAATCAACGGGAACAATTATTTGGGTAACGATTGGTGCTGCTGCACTTGCTGGTGCTTACACGATTGCTGGCGGTCCCCAATATGTTGCAGATTTAATTGTAGGTCTGGACGTGCCTACTATGGCAATTCTTCTCATAATGATGATTATATTACTATTTATGGGAGCATTTATGGACTGGGTCGGTATTGTTCTTTTGATAATTCCTGTTTTTCTTCCTATCGTACAGCGCCTTCCTATCGAGGAGATTGGTTTAATAGGTGAATTACAGCCCAAGTATTTAGCGGTTTGGTTTGGCGTACTCTTTTGTATGAATATGCAGGTGAGTTTTTTATCTCCTCCATTCGGGCCTGCAGCTTTCTACCTAAAATCTGTTGCGCCAGCTCACATATCACTCACAGATATATTTAAAGGTTTTTTACCTTTTATAGGAATTCAAATTCTTGCATTAACTGTGCTGTTGATATGGCCTCCAATTATAGAAGTCCTGTTATAAAAAGTGATTACTGAGGGTGTCTGTTAGAAGAGATATTACTAGTGGAACTTTAATGAGTGGATATCAAATTTTGAACCGCATTGGTTTTTTGGAAAATAAATGACGTCTTTCGTAAGATTGAGCAATGTTGATAATGTAGTAACTGCCAGCAAAGCAGTTACTGCTGGTTTTTCTTTTGAAGAAATCAACACTCTGCAAAATATTCCAACGGGGCACAAGATAGCGACTTGCGATATTCAAAAGGGGCATCAGGTTACGAAATATGGTCAATGTATTGGCTATGCTTCTGTAGAAATCAAGGCTGGTGAGCATGTCCATACTCATAACGTGGAGTTTCGAAATACGCAGACCGAATACGAATTTTGTACAGATAATGATCCAGTTGAATTGGTTGTTAATAATGCCGTTGATAGCTTTATGGGATTTCGCCGTGCTAACGGAAATATCGGGACTAGAAACTATATTGCCATAGTAACGTCGGTTAATTGTTCAGCTACCGCAGCAAGGCGCATTGCTGATGCTTTTGGACCAAGCGAATTAAGTGAGTATCCAAATGTCGATGGAGTTGTCGCGTTCGTTCATGGAACGGGTTGCGGCATGGCTGGCGATGGTGAAGGATTTGAAGCCCTCCAGCGTGTAATGTGGGGTTATGCCCGACATCCAAATCATGCGGGAGTATTAATGGTTGGATTAGGCTGCGAAATGAACCAGATCGATTGGCTACTTGATGCTTATGGGCTCCAGCAGGGCCCTCTATTCCAAACAATGAATATTCAAAATGTTGCTGGCCTCGGAAAAACTATTGAAATTGGCATAAAAAAAGTAAAAGAGATGTTGCCCGTGGCTAACCAGGCATATCGTGAAAAATGTCCAGCATCGGAAATAAAACTTGCTCTTCAATGTGGAGGATCAGATGCTTGGTCTGGGATTACTGCTAACCCTGCCTTAGGCAAAGCTTGTGACAGACTAATATTGCAAGGGGGTACCGGCGTATTAGCTGAAACACCAGAAATTTATGGGGCGGAACATTTGTTGACAAAGCGTTCTGTGGATAAGGCGACTGGTGAAAAACTAGTGAGTTTGATTAAGTGGTGGGAAGATTATACGCGACGAAATAAAGGGTCGATGGATAACAATCCTAGTCCTGGGAATAAAAAAGGTGGGTTGACAACAATATTAGAGAAATCACTTGGAGCATCCGTTAAAGGTGGGAATACTCCTTTAATGGGAGTATATAAATACGCTGATATAGTGAAGGAGAGGGGGTTCGTTTTTATGGATAGCCCAGGTTACGACCCTGCTTCAGTAACAGGTCAAATAGCTGGAGGATGTAACCTTGTTTGTTTCACTACTGGTCGAGGGTCAGCTTTTGGCTCTAAACCAGCTCCTACAATAAAACTGGCAACAAATACAGAAATGTATGACCGCATGAAAGATGATATGGATATAAATTGCGGGGAAATTCTAGATGGCAGTCTTTCAGTTGAAGAAAAAGGGCGGCAAATTTATGAAATGATCCTTCGGGTGGCATCTGGTGAGAAATCAAAGTCTGAATTACAAGGCTTGGGTGATTATGAATTTGTCCCATGGCAAATTGGAGCTGTAATGTAATGGTAAAATTGCTGCTGGCTGGGACCGGTCTGATTGGGCACAGACACATGCGGCATATTTTAGAACACCCAGATTTAGAATTGGTTGGGATTATTGACCCAATCATAACTGATGAAAAAATTGAAGGTGTTAAAACTTACAGCTCATTAAGTGACGTAAATAAGCTTGCTGATGGAATAATCTTAGCTACACCAACTGACACGCATGCAGATCTTACCATACAAGCTCTTGAGATGGGTATGCATGTTTTGGTTGAAAAGCCAGTAGCGGCTTCACTGCTAGAAGCAGATAAAATGATACGTGCCTCTGAAAAGACTGGCTTAAGTATTTTGGTTGGTCATCATCGCCGTCACCACCCTTTAGTAAACGAGACAATTAATATTCTAAATTCCGGTAAAATTGGAAGACCTGTTGCCGCGTCTTTAATGTGGTTAATGCGAAAACAAGATGAATATTTTGATGTTGACTGGCGCAAAGGTATTGATGGCGGACCTGTTAAGCAAAACTTAATACATGATGTAGATACGTTGCGGGCTTTCTTTGGAGAAATAATTTCTGTTGTAGGAACGGGAACAAACATAGTTAGAAATGCCAAAAGGCACGAAAATGGTGGAGTGGTTTTGGGATTTGATACAGGAATGGTAGCCACGATAACTTTTTCAGATGCAACGCCAACTCCCTGGGGTTTCGAAGCTGGAACTGGAGAAAGTCCTTACATACCAAAAACCAATCAGTCTTCAATGTTCATTGCATGTACGAATGGTGGTTTGGAATTTCCCACACTAAAAATATGGAGTGGCGCTTCAAATTGGAACGAAAAACCAATTATGGAGCATCAAAACATTTCCCAAGCGGTTCCTTTGGTTAGGCAACTTGAGCATTTTTCTGATGTTATAAGGGGAAAAGCTACTCCAATTGTAGATGCTAAATCAGCCCGTGAAACACTTGCGGTAATACTTCAAATAGAAAAAGCAACGATGCCAATGGCTAAATTGGCATAAAAGGACAATATGGATTTAAAAAGTTGGATTTGTCAATTTAGGTTTGACGGGTTACGCAGTGGTTTGCGAAATGATTGATTTTTCTAAAAATCATTATTCAGTGGATAAAATGTAAGTGTTTACTGAGCCAGAGATAAACCCAAGGCAGAATAATCCTGCTATGGGAATATTTCTGATGCTAAGTGCATGGTGCCTTTTTGCTCTTGTAGACACTTCGGCCAAGTGGCTAGTTTTAACTTCGATTTCCACGGTTCAAGTTGTGTTTATGCGCTATGCAGTGCAGTTTGGCTGCACTTTACTAGGTGCTGCTGGACCCTTTGCTGTGACGAGAAAAATGGACCGAAAGACATTTTTGCTTTTATCTTTTCGTGCCACGTTACTGGTCGTTTGTACATTTTTTAATTTTATTGCGATAAAATATCTTCCGTTAACTATGACGTCTGCGATCATGTTTTCTTCGCCAATAATAGTTGCCGCCATTTCTATGGTTTACCTACGGGAGTTTGTTGATATTTGGAAAATACTAGCCATATTTTTGGGATTTTTCGGTGTTTTGGTAATAATTCGCCCATTTGATGCTCAATTTCATTGGGCTGCCTTGTTATGTGTTCACAATGCGATTGCAATTTCAGTTTTCTCACTAGTTACTAGGCAATTGTCTGGGGTTGTTACAGCTTCGACCATGCAATTTTTTGCTGGTGGGTTTGGAACAATAGTTTTTTTACCTTTAGTCTTGATTTATTGGGAGAGTCCAAGTTCTTTATTATCATGGGTACTAATGTTTTTTATGGGTATAGTAGCTTGGGCGGGTCATGAAGTCTTTGCTAGGGCACATCTGTTTTCTTCAGCTGCCACCCTGATGCCATTTTCTTACTCAAATATCATTTTCATGACATTAGCTTCTTATTTTGTTTTTGGATCCAGACCAGATTTTTTAGTTTTTGCTGGCGCTTTCTTGATTGTTTTCTCAGGCATTTCAATTTGGTGGAGAGAAAGCTTGAATACTTCAGAGGTAGCCTCTAGATGACCTGTCGTGTTGCTATCGTTGGCCTGGGAATGGTGGCTGGTCTACACGTTCAAGCTGTTAATTCTCTGGACGGTTTTGAGGTCTATGGAGTTTTCTCACGAGATTATTTAAGGACTAAAGATTTTGCTAAAAGTTTTATTGCAAACGCAATAGCGTTCAGAAAATTTTCAGATCTATGCAATGACAAAAATGTTGACTTGGTATTACTTTTAACTCCACCAAACGCTCGGTTGGATTATGTTAAAGCTCTTACCAAAGCAGGAAAGCCCCTCATCGTTGAAAAACCTCTAGAGAGGAATTTTGATAGGGCTCAGAATATAGTTGAACAAGGCAAGATCCATAAGTCGCCTATTGGTGTTTTTTTACAGCATAGAAAAAGGCCATCAATAGAAGCTTTGAAGAAGTTAATTGATCAAAAACGGGTGGGTACTATAGCAACTGTCGAAGTCCGTATACCTTGGTGGCGGGAACAACATTACTATGATCAAGACGGAAGAGGTACATTGTCGAGGGATGGAGGAGGGGTATTAATAACCCAAGCGATACATACTCTGGATATTATGCTTTTTTTGTGCGGACCTGTAAAAGAAGTTCAAGGCATGATCCACACATCCGCCCTGCACAAACTAGAGGCAGAGGATTTTTCAGGGGCTTTATTGAACTTCGTGTCTGGTGCGAGAGGGACATTAATGGCTTCGACCACTCATTTTCCTGGATCTAAAGAAGAAATCATTCTTAATTGCTCTGAAGCAACAGTAAATATATGTGGTGCTGATTTAAAAATTTTTTATCATGATGGCAAAATAGAGCATCTTGAGTCAGTTTCTAAAACAGGAAGTGGGAGCGACCCAATGGACTTTAGCTACGCCTGGCATGCAAGCGTCTTAGATGATTTTTGGAGTGAATTTACCAACGGACAAAAAATTCAAATTTCTGCTGAAAGTGCTCTACCTGTCCATAAGTTAATTGATACCATTATAAATTCTTCAAAATTAGGTAAGAAAGTGATTATTTGAATTGAACGATTTTAATTTAAAATTTGGAATTATTGGTATCGATCATAGGCATGTCTACGCCCAAGCTCAATTTTTGATAGAACTAGGTGCTGAGCTGGTTGGTTGGTATACAGAAGGTTCACCTACCACACTGGGAGGTTTTACAAAACGCTTTCCCAAAGCTAAGCGATTTACGGACCCTCGTAGTTTGCTGGAGGATCCTGATATAAAGGTAATTTTAACCTCAGCGGTCCCTAATGATAGGGCAAAAATATCTATCTCCGCAATGAAACATGGTAAGGATGTCATGTCAGATAAACCTGGGTGCCTATCCTTCGACGATTTAGAGGAATTAAGGCAGACAGTTCAGCAAACAGGTCGCATATGGTCAGTAGATTTTTCTGAGCGATTTGAAGTTCCCGCAGTAACTCTTGCTTCTCAATTGGTTTCAGATGGAGCAATAGGAGACGTAATTCATACGTTGGGTCTCGGGCCTCATAGATTGAATCCAGAATCACGACCAAACTGGTTTTTTGATCCCAATCAAAATGGTGGAATACTGGCTGATATAGGGTCACATCAGATTGATCAATTTTTATTTTTTACCAAGTCAGAAAGTGCTGAGATAACTTTGGCGTCAATTAGGAATATGGGGCACCAAGAGTTTACAAATTTTTCAGATTTTGGAGAAATTGCTCTCCGTTCTGAAACGGCAAATGGCTATATTAGACTTGATTGGTTTACGCCAGATGCATTGCCAACATGGGGTGACGGCCGGTTATTTTTATTGGGAACAGAAGGTACTATAGAAGTACGTAAATATTGTGATATCGGTAGTGAGGCCGCTGATAATTATGTCTATCTGACTAATGGTGAAAGGCATGAAAAAATATACGGGGGAAATGCTGGTTGCCCATACTTTTATAATTTTTTGGTTGATGTATTAGAAAGAAGTGAAAGAGCGATGCCTCAAGAGCATGTTTTCAAGGTAATGGAACTGGCTATCAAAGCGCAAGAAATAGCAGATGGAGAGAAAGAAGATGAACTCATATGATTTCAAAAATCAAGTAGCTGTTGTTACTGGTGGGGCAAACGGTATCGGTTATTCTGTGGCTGAACGTCTATCAAAATCTGGCGCTACGGTTAAAATTTGGGATTTAGATATTGAAGTGGCTCGGAAGGCAGCTGAAACCATAAATGCTGAGGCAATTGAGTGCAATATCACTGATTGGCTATCTGTGAAAACTGCAACTGAAACTTCAATCAATAGTAGTGAACGAATTGATATACTGGTCAACTCCGCAGGTATAGCAGGGCCAAATGAAACAGTAGTTAATTATGATAATGAAGCCTGGGATCAGATTATCTCTGTAAATCTTACGGGCACATATTATGTCAACAAGTCTGTTGTCCCTTATATGAAAACAAATGGATATGGTCGAATTGTAAATATAGCTTCAGTTGCTGGCAAAGATGGAAATCCTAATGCAAGTGCATACTCTGCCTCAAAGGCAGGAGTGATAGCATTGACAAAGTCGCTAGGAAAAGAGCTTGCTGACAGCAACATAGCTGTGAATTGCGTTACTCCAGCTGCTGCCAGAACGGCTATTTTTGATCAAATGTCTCAAGAACATATAGATTATATGCTGTCAAAAATTCCTAGAGGTCGTTTTGTAGAAGTGCAGGAAATTTCCAGTATGATAGCTTGGATGGTGAGCTCAGAAAACTCGTTCACCACTGGTGCAGTTTTTGACTTATCAGGTGGAAGATCAACTTATTAAAGGTGAAAAATGAAAAACATCGGTGTAATTGGATTAGGCGATATGGGCAGTGGCATTGCCCTGAATTTGATAAAAAATGGATTTAAAGTTTTCGGGTCTGATCTTCTACCTGCTCGGCAAGAAGCATTCAAAAAAATGGGTGGCTCATTAGAGATATCAATTTCTGATATTGGAAAAAAATGTGATGCTGTTTTCGTGATGGTAATGAATGGCAATCAGGCAAAATCAATCATTTTTGATGATGATGGTCTTGCAAAAAATATGGCAAAAGGCAGCACAGTAATTCTGTCCGCTACTATCAAGCCCTCAGAAGCTGAAGAGATTGGTCAATTAATTAAAGATACCGGTATTGAATTTATAGACACGCCTGTGTCTGGTGGATTTCCCGGCGCACAGTCGGGCACACTTACACTTATGGCCTCTGCATCAGAAGATGTGATGAGTAAAAACAGAGACGTTTTACAGGCTATTTCTTCAAACATTCATCATGTTGGGATGGAACCAGGTCAAGGTCAAACTGTAAAAGCCTGTTTGCAATCTTTAATTGGCGCACAATTTTCTGCGACTTTTGAAGCGGCTGCATTGGCAGCAAAAGCTGGGATTAGCGGTGAAGTTTTACATACCGTTTTTTCAACATCCTCTGCTGGATGTGGCATAGTAAATAATGCTTTGCAAAAAATTATTGACCGACAGTTTGAAGGTACAGGAAGTCATATAAATACCATGCACAAAGATTTAACAATTTCTTTAAATCTTGCGGAAAATCTTGGGGTTCCAATGCATACGGCCTCAGCAGCAATGCAAATATTTCACGCCGGACGCACAAAGTACCCGAACGGTGATAATTGGGTTTGTACGCGTGTTATCGAAGAAATTGTTGGTGCTGAACTGCATCGCTAGGAGATCAATATGAAGTTAGGCGTAATTTGTGATGGAATAAGTCGTGATCTGGCTCACTCTGTAAATGTTATGGATGAGTTTGATCTAGAATATGCAGAGTTACAGTTTGTTGGGGAAAAAGAGGTTGGTGATCATTCTAAAGCAGAAATAAAAGATATTGATAATCTACTGAGAGACCGTGGTAAGCCAGTTAGTTGTCTTTCGCGTCATATATTTGCTGGAATGACTGCTCAAAACAAACCGGGTGACACGTTACATATTAAGCATATGGATGCTCTCAAAAGAGTAGTTGAGATGGCTCATATTGTTGAATCGCCTTTTGTTCGAATAATGACGCAAAAAAAAGAGCAAATATTATGGGGATTTAATGGCGCAGAAAAGTGGAATGTGGCTCACGGTGCCTGGAATACTATGGGGCCTATGATAGAACCTGCCGTGGAATTTGCTCGAAGCGCTGGAGTAAAGTTAGCAGTTGAGACGGGTAACGGTACGATGGTCAATTCGAACTATACTGCTCGGAAATTGATAGATGAACTGAATGCAAAAGATACCCTGAAAGTCCTATGGGACCCAGGAAACAATTGCTGGTGTCATGAGTTAGCATTTCCAGATGGGTATGAAGAAGTAAGGGGTGGGTATCTAGGGCATATTCATATAAAAGATGTCCTTGTCGATACTCCGAAAGCAACACTCACCGTAAAAGAAATGGGAGAGGGACAGTTGGGTCCCCTTTTTAACCCTATGGCAGCGGCTCTTAGAAAAGACCAATATGGTGGGGTGATTTCATTTGAAAGTGTTTACCATCCAGGCAATGGAAATTTTGAAGATGGTTTTCGCAAATGTATTGATAAATTTAAAAAAATATTTGGAGAAGTCTAATGAGTGAAAAGCCAACAATAGGTTTTATTGGTGTGGGGTTTATGGGTCATGGCATGGCTTCAAACCTACTTAAAAATGGCTACCCGCTTATGATAAAAGGAAACCGAAATCGTACGCCTATTGATGATTTGGTTAAAAAAGGTGCGGTGGAAGCTGGCTCAGTAGCTACTCTAGTGAAATCTTCTGAAATAATTCATTTATGCCTCTCAAACTCTAGTCAGGTAGAAAAAGTTTTAGAAGGTCCTGGCGGTATTATAGAGAATGCTAGGGCTGGGGTGATTGTTATCGACACATCTACTTCTGATCCAGAGTCATCGCTTCGTATGTCTGAATCCTTGAAAGAAGTGGGTATGGAATTTGTTGATGCTCCTCTTGGCCGAACACCAAAAGAGGCCGCCCTAGGAACTTTAGATGCTTTGGTCGGGGCCGATGACCATATTTTTGAGACTGTGAAACCAATAATTGCCTCTTGGTCGGCAACTGCAACGCATTTAGGACCTATTGGTTCAGGTCATAAAATGAAATTAATAATGAATTTCCTCGCTATGAGCTATGGAGCGCTTTATTCTGAAGCAACTGTTTTAGCTGCTAAATCAGGAATTTCCCCTCAAAAGGTAAATGATGTTATTGGTAATAGTCGGCTTAATACGGGTTTCTTTGAGACATTCATGCGGTATTTAGTCGGACGGGATCCTGATGCCCATCAATTCACACTTACAAATGCTGCAAAAGATATCAGTTATGTCAATCAGATGGCACATAATGCTGGAATGGCTAACTTGATGAGTGCTGCTGCTAAGCAGTATTACATGCATGCTACAGCAATTGGTGCTGGAGATGATTATGTTCCTATGCTTGTGGATCACATTGGAAAAATGAATGGCATCAACATTCAGGATGAAGTTACAAAAGGTGAAAATGACACCAAAACCACTTAATAAAATTGAGGACTTTTGTCTTAAGCTTTTTGATTTGATAGGTGCGGACGAAAACATGGCAAATGCTTGCGTTTCTAGCGTTATGCATGGCACTCGCTTTGGCGTGGATAGTCATGGGGTTCGTTTGATACCTCACTATATTAAAGTTTTGGAGACTGGTAGGCTGAATAAAAACCCTTCTATTAATTTTAAAAATTTAAAATTAGGTAGCGGGTTGCTAGATGGAGATCACTCTCAAGGAGCCTTGCCAACCTACAAGGCAATGGATCACGCAATTGAAATGGCGAAAAAAACTGGTATTGCGGCTGTTGGTATTACGAATTCGTCTCACTTTGGTCCAACAGGAGCTTATACGCTATACGCTGCCAAAAAAAATATGATTGCATTAGCTTTCTGCAATTCGGACAGTTTTGTAAGACTTTATGACGGAGCAGAAAGATTTCACGGTACTAACCCAATTTCAATGGCCGTTCCTTCAGGTGAGCAAGACCCTTGGCTTTTTGATATGGCAACAAGTTCGGTTCCTTTTAATAGGGTTGAACTGTTTCGTTCACTAGATCAAAATTTACCTCAGGACGTTGCTTCTGATGAAAGTGGAAATTCTACGCAGGACCCGCACATTGCTGAAATGCTTGATCCACTTGGAGCACGGTTTGGATTTAAAGGAGCGGGACTTGGGGGAATTTCTGAAATTTTCTCCGCCGTTTTAACAGGTATGAAACTATCACCTGAGTTGTTGCCAATGTCTGGTCCAGATATGACAACGCCAAGAGAATTAGGTGCATTTGTAATTGCTATAGATCCAGAGGGTTTTATAGGTTCTTATTTATTCAAAGAAGGAATGCAGAGATATCTAAGTTTACTTCGAAATAGTACTGCTAAACAAAAGTCATTTGTCATGGCACCAGGAGATAGAGAATGGCAAATTGCTCGCCAAAGAGATAAAAACGGCGTTGTTCTTGACCCGGTCACTAGCGAACAATTTAAACTATTAGCGGAACGGTTTGGGATCTTGTCAAAATTTGATTTGTGGAGTGATCATGATTGAAACTTGGCGGTGGTTTGGACCAGAAGATAAGGTCACTTTAAGCGATATTAGGCAAACTGGTGCCTCTGGTATAGTTAGCTCACTTTATCATTTGGAACCGGGAATGGTTTGGAAGAAAGAAGAAATTTCTTCGAGGTTGGCTGAAATCTCTGGATCAAAGAGTCACCCTACCAACTTATCATGGCAAGTAGTTGAAAGTTTACCGGTCAGTGAAACTATAAAAACTGGCTCTCACCCTCGAGACGAGCACATAAAAGCATGGATTGAGTCGATGGAAAACTTATCAGAACTCGGCATAAAAGTGATTTGTTACAACTTCATGCCAATTCTTGATTGGACCCGTACCGAGTTGGCTGCTCCAATGTCTAGTGGAGCTACTGCTATGTATTTCGACTTGTTAGATTTCATTGCTTTTGATTGTTTCATTTTGGACCGGATGAACGCTCAAAATGACTACGAAAAAAAATTAGTGGACAAGGCAAAACATCGTTTTGAAGGGTTTTCAAAAGAAAAAAAATTAACTCTTACCAAAAACATAACAGCTGGTTTGCCTGGTGCTAGCGAGAAATTAACTTTTCAAGAAGTAAAAAGAAGGCTTGAAAGTTATTCTGGAATTGATGCCCATAAGCTAAGAGAAAATTTTAAATATTTTTTGGATGCTGTCGTACCAACTGCTGAAAAAATGGGAGTGCGTCTATGTTGTCACCCTGACGATCCTCCATGGCCTTTGCTGGGGTTGCCCCGTATTATGTCTTCAGAAGAAGATTACAATTGGTTAGTAAATATTTATCCAAGTAAGGCTAATGGCATAACTCTTTGTACTGGCTCGTTGGGAACCAGTTTTGAGAATGATCTACCTGGAATGGTTTCCCGACTGGGAAAGCATATTCATTTCCTTCATCTGAGGAATGTAACTAGAGAACAAGAAAGTATACCAACTAGTTTCTACGAAGACGAGCATTTATCAGGAAATACAGATATGGTTGAGACTATCTCTGAAATTATTCGAGAAGAAAATCGTCGCAAGGCTGAAGGACGGGAAGATTGGTCTATTCCCATGCGACCTGATCACGGTCAGAATATCCTTGATGATCATGGACGCAATGCAATGCCAGGATATCCTGCTATTGGTCGATTAAAGGGCCTGGCTGAGTTGCGGGGAGTTTTTAAAGCTCTTGAACGCAAAATTTAAACTGAGTGATGAGAATGTCCAGATTATTGATAAAGCCAGCCAGTAAACTAGGAAAAATTCATGATATTTCTCCCGAAAAGGCTGGATGGGGTTATGTAGGTTTTGATTTGTATTTATTGGAAGAGGGCCAGTCGATAAGACAAGAAACTTTCGATAGAGAGGTCATCTTGGTTTTGGTGGAAGGTCACGCAGAAATCATAGCAGACGGTAAAAAGTTTGGAGTGCTTGGCGATCGTTTGGATGTGTTTGAAAAATCTCCACCGCATTGCGTTTATGTTTCCAGTGAAACTAATTGGTCTGTCGACCCCACCACTAAGTGTACTCTTGCGGTTTGTTCAGCACCTTGTTCGAAAAAATACGAAGCTATGCAGATCGGCCCTACAGGAATTGAGCTAACAGCTCGCGGAAAGGGAACTAACACCAGGTACATAAATAATATTGCGATGGAGGACCGAGATGTTGCAAGCAGCTTGCTAGTGACCGAGGTGTTTACGCCCTCAGGTCATTGGTCATCTTATCCTCCACATCGACATGATGAGGATGATTTCCCAAATATGACTTATCTTGAAGAGACATATTATCACCGTTTAAACCCATCAAAAGGCTATGGGCATCAGAGGGTTTTCACTGAAGATGGCTCTCTTGATGAGACAATGACCGTAGAAAATCATGATGTTGTATTGGTTCCTAAGGGGCATCATCCATGTGCTGTGCCTTATGGGTATGAGATGTACTACTTAAATGTGATGGCTGGCCCATTAAGGAAATGGCGATTTAAAAATCATCCAGATCATAATTGGATCGCTGAAAAAGATACTTCTTAGTTCTCTAATGTCGCCATGAGCAAGTTTTATTATGATGAAAAAAGTTAAATTTAAGGATCCCTATTGAAACCACTAGATCAAATTCCAGATACTTTGCGTCAATCTCTAAGGGGTATTTTTAGTGATATTGATGATACTATAACAACAAATGGTATGCTTAGCGCAGAAGCTTACTCAGCTATAGAAAATATATCGGAGCAAGGCATAGATTTCATTCCAATAACTGGGCGGCCCGCAGGTTGGTGTGATATGATCGCTCGATTTTGGCCTGTCAGAGGTGTAATTGGCGAAAATGGTGCCTTTTTCTTTTCTTATGATCACAAAAAAAAGAAAATGATAAGAAGATATATTCAAAGTGAAAAAGAGAGATCGGAAGGCCGTAAAAAACTCGAAGAAATTAAACAAAAGGTTCTCAATGAGGTCGCAGGATGTGCCGTCTCCAGTGACCAATTCTCTCGAATATCCGATCTTGCCATAGATTTTTGTGAAGATGTCCCTGATTTGCCGATTGAAGCAGTAAAAAAAATTAAAGAAATTTTTGATGAGTCTGGAGCTACTGCTAAAATATCTTCAATTCATGTAAATGCTTGGTTTGGTGACTACTCCAAACTAGAGATGACTCGAGTTTTTACAAAAGAAATTTTTGATACTGACCTTGATCATCATAAAGATGAGTTCGTTTTCTGTGGTGACAGCCCAAATGATGAACCATTATTCCAATATTTTCCAAATTCTTGTGGGGTTGCAAATGTGAAGGATTTTGAATCGGAAATGACATATCTGCCTACATATGTTGCCCGCTCAAAAGGAGGAAAAGGCTTTGTTGAGATTTGCAAAAAATTTCTAGACTTTGATTAAATTTCATAATGCGTGCCTTCGCCTTAAAATTTATTTTGCTGTTTTCTTGGATTTTCAATTGCTTGGATCTGTTTTAATTTCTTAAAAAGCCAATTCAAAGAAAGTGGTGGGCGACCCTGGAATCGAACCAGGCGTGCGTCTCCGCGAGGGAGTTACAGTCCCCTGCCACACCTTGCGGCCTGTCGCCCACTTTTGAATTTCTCAATCTAAACGGTTGCTTACAAGTGACTCGAAAAGAGGTCAATGATAAAATGCTGCCCATCTAAAAACCCGTTCCCTCGCTTCAAAATATTAACTGTATGTGTTAATTGGTGCGAAGGTTTATCGAAACAAATTTATCAAAGGGCATTTTTTTATGAAAAAACCAAAATGGGTTATAAAAAAGGAAAAAGATGAAAAAACTGCTCAGAAACAGACCTATTGGATTTTCGGCCTACATGCTGTCCGCGATGCTCTGGTGAACCAGAACAGAAAAAAATTTAGGTTGATGATGACAAAAAATGCTTCAGCGAAACTTAGTGAGAGTATTTCTGTTTCTGGGTTGACTCCTGAAATATTTGATGCCCGTCAATTTAAACCGCCTATTGACAAAAATTCCGTTCATCAAGGTGCGGTATTAGAAGTGGAGAGCTTACAGTGGGGTTCTTTAGAAGATGTAATTATGAATTCTAGAAGTAATCCCCCACGATTGATTTTGTTAGATCAAGTTACAGATCCGCATAATGTTGGTGCTATTTTGAGGTCTGCAGAGGTATTCGGTGCGAGCGCTGTTGTAGGGACAAAAATCCATAGCCCTTCGGAAACTGGCGCATTGGCAAAGAGTGCTAGCGGTGCATTAGAACGACAACCTTTCATTCGCATCCGTAATTTGGCAGATACGATACAACATCTAGAAAAAATGGGATTTATCTCTATTGGACTTGACAGTGAAGCAGAAAATACGTTGGCAGATATCCAAGAAATTTCAGACCGACCAATAGCACTAGTTTTGGGTTCTGAGGGGTCTGGATTAAGATTTCGTACTAAGGAAACAGTTAAATTTATGGTTAAAATTCCCTTTTCAACAGATTTCGGTTCTTTAAATGTATCTAATGCTGCTGCTGTTGCACTTTACCAATTACAAGAATTGTCTCAGAATTCAAACTGAGATGCGATAGAAAAGACCAACGCTCAGTAAATAATAACAGTTTTTTATTTTAATTTTTAAAGAAACGCTTTGTTTCAATAATGGATTTAAGATCTAGATTAAAAAGGTGCTAGGTATATTTGAACTTTTAAGAAAAACTGGTATCTCAACAACGTTGTTGTTATCACACCTTTTTTAGAGGATGTCTGATGAATTTTGATAAGCCCGGGATTGTAGAAGATAATTATCGAGAGGTGATATCTTCTGTAGAGGAGATAATAGAGGACGCTCGAAACGGCCGGATGTTCGTTTTGATTGATCATGAAGACCGCGAAAATGAAGGTGATCTTGTAATTCCGGCTCAAATGGCAACCCCAGATGCGATAAATTTTATGGCGACTAATGGTCGTGGATTAATTTGCTTGGCCTTAACATCTGAAAGAGTTGACCAATTAGGTTTAGAATTGATGAGTACGAACAATTCATCTAGGCACGAAACAGCTTTTACGATCTCTATAGAAGCGCGCGAAGGTGTCACAACCGGGATATCTGCTCACGACAGAGCGCGAACAGTAGCAGTAGCTATTGATGCTTCTAAAGGAATGACCGATATAGCAACGCCAGGACATGTTTTTCCTTTGCGTGCCAGAAGTGGAGGCGTTCTAGTTAGAGCAGGTCATACAGAGGCAGCAGTAGATATATCTCGTTTAGCAGGATTAAACTCATCAGGTGTTATTTGTGAGATTATGAATGAAGATGGAACCATGGCACGTCTTCCAGAGCTTATTGGTTTCGCTCAGAAACACGGATTAAAAATTGGCACAATAAGTGATTTGATTGCCTACCGGAGGCGAAATGACAATCTTGTTCGGGCTAGTGATCAGACAAAGATTTTTTCAGAGTTTGGTGGTGAGTGGGATATGAAGGTTTATGAAGATGAAACCCATGGTGATCAGCACATTGTTTTAATCAAGGGTGACCTTACAGGTGATAACCCTGTGTTGGTAAGAATGCATGCAATGGACCCTATGTTAGATATAGTGGGGATAGGACCGAGGGGCAGGGCAGATGAATTTGGAGCAGCTATGAAGATGGTAGCAAAAGAGGGACGGGGTGTGGTTGTTTTATTGCGCGACACGGCCATGAAAATAGAAAACAACGACAATACTTCACCTAGTACACTCAGACAATATGGATTAGGTGCGCAAATTTTATCGTCCCTAGGGCTGTCTAAATTAGAGTTGCTGACAAACTCACCTACTCCTAAAGTCGTAGGCCTTGAGGCTTATGGTTTGGAGATAACATCGACCCGTAAAATCTCGGAGCTTGGCTGATGGCTGGAAAAATAGAACACCATGCTTTGCCCAGGGCTTCTTTTCAAAATGAGCCCAAAGTTCTTATTGTCGTAGCTCCATATTATCAGCCCATTTCCGAAAATTTGCTAAAAGGGGCGAAAACAGAAATATTGGCATCACATGGGACTTTCGATGTCGTTGAGGTTCCAGGAGCATTGGAGATAGCAACTGCTATCGGTATTGCTGAAAGATTGGAAAAGTTTGACGCCTACGTTGCCTTGGGATGTGTGATAAGAGGTGAAACAACCCACTATGAAACGGTTTGTAACGATAGTAGTAGAGGGCTCACCCTTTTAGGGCTTCAAGGTTTATGTATTGGTAATGGGATTTTAACTGTAGAAAATGTCGAGCAAGCTGAGGAGCGTGCTGACCCTGAAAAGCAAAACAAAGGGGGTGGAGCAGCCGCAGCAGCATTGCATCTTTTGTCTTTAAGTCATAAGTGGGCTGATAACAAAAAAGGTATAGGGTTTAAGGCTGACTGAATAATTTGTTGTTGGCGATAGGCACTTATGGAAGAAGCTAAAAATGTCACAAAGCGATAAAATTTCTGGCAATCAAAAAAGAAAAATTCGCTCCGCAACTCGCCTTTACATAATTCAGGCTCTGTTTCAAATGGAGCAGCTGGGCCAATCTATTGATCAAGTAGCAGAAGAATTTATAAAACATAGATTTGGCGCAAATTATGATGAAGGTCAGATGTCTGATGGAGATGAAGCTCTTTTTAAGTCAGTCTTAGAAGCAGCAGTAAATTATCAAGCGTCTATAGATCAGCTAACAGATCGAGCATTAGTTGAAAAATGGCCAATAGCCCGAATAGATCCAACTTTACGATCACTTTTTAGATCTGCAGCTGCTGAAATTGTCCAGATAAAAACCCCACCTAAAATTGTGATCACCGAGTATGTAGCGCTTGCTCATGCCTTTTTTACTGATGGAAAAGAACCAAATTTTGTAAATGCTGTTTTGGACCATATTGCTAAAGAGGCTTGTCCTAACGAATTTAGCTAATGTTTATTTTGGAGCGGGACCGCAACTGCCGTTAGGTTTTCTCATTCCCGAGGACCTGTATATACAGGTGGGCACCAGGTAACCAGGCCAAGGCCAGGACAGAGCCAGCTCCCTCGGAATTGCTTAAGGCCACCGGAATGCAACCATTACGAACAGAGCAGAACCCGCATCATGAGCATATAGCTTCCTGCTGAAAGAGTTTCAACTAATCTTAATTGAATATTATATTAAGCTTCTTCTTGTTTTGCTAAATTAGTAAGGTCATTTTATCGTCATGAAATCAGAAACATCAAAAAACTTAAGTAGAATTGCTCGAGGTGTAATGAGGCATTTTGCTCAAATAGGTATGCATAGTTTAAGTGAATTTTCGCCTGCTAGAGGTTTGCGAGTTGATATCATAACATTAGGAGTGTCGGATGAGATTTGGATAGTAGAGTGCAAGTCAGGTCAAAGTGACTTTAAATCTGACAAAAAGTGGCAAAATTATTTAGATTGGTGCGATAGATATTTTTGGGCGGTGGATCGCAAATTTCCAATTGACATTCTACCTTCTGACACCGGGGTAATTATAGCTGATGCTTACGATGCTTCTATTCTTAGAGAGGCCCCACTAAATAAGTTGCCAGCAGCAAGGCGAAAAAAAATAACAAAATCAATAGCTATATCGGCCTGTAACAGATTGCTCACACATACAGACCCGAAAATGTGAGTATTAGGATTATTTTGTAAGTTTGCGGGCTGCTTGAGCGGCTAGTCTTATTTCTTCTGAAATTTCATCAGCTTCTTCAGGATCGAAATCCATTGGTATTTCTGTACCTCCTGCGGAAACATAAATTCTTACCATTCCAATATCTGTTGGGCCAATTTGCAGGTTTGCTTCTATATTTGATTGTTTATTTATTCCCATGCAACATCCTAACGCGTTTAAAAGGACTTAATATTCAAAGATAAATATTGCAAGTAATTGGGTTCTAAAAAAAATTTATAACCTCTCAAATCATAGAATTTAACTTGCATTTGATCAATCTCAGATATACATCCCGGTGGTGGGCCGCCTTAGCTCAGTTGGTTAGAGCGCTGGATTGTGGATCCAGAGGTCCCCCGTTCAAACCGGGGAGGCGGTACCATTATCAAAGATTTTAAGACAAGTTTTTAATTATCCATTTTTAGCGCTGAAATAAACGCCTCTTGCGGAATATCTACTTTACCAAACTGTCGCATTCGTTTCTTACCAGCTTTTTGCTTGTCTAAAAGCTTTCTTTTCCTGGTTGCATCACCGCCATAGCATTTAGCTGTCACGTCTTTTCGCAGAGCTGCTAGAGTTTCACGTGCGATTACTTTCCCTCCAATTGCGGCTTGAATTGGTATCTTAAACATGTGTCGTGGGATTAAATCTTTTAGTTTTTCACACATAGCACGACCGCGCATCTCAGCTCTGTCTCGATGAACCATAACTGATAAGGCATCAACTGGTTCTTCATTTACCAGGATCGACATTTTAACTAAATTATCTTCTCTATAGCCAGTCATTTGATAATCGAAGGATGCGTAGCCTTTGGTAACTGACTTTAATCGGTCGTAAAAATCAAAAACAACCTCGTTTAGAGGTAAATCGTATACGACCATTGCACGAGAGCCCGCATAAGTTAGATCCTCTTGAATGCCTCTACGGTCCTGACAAAGTTTTAATACATCACCAAGATAATCGTCTGGTACTAATATAGTTGCTTTGATCCTCGGTTCTTCTAGATGGTCTACCTTGCTTAAATCAGGCATATCAGCTGGGTTGTGTAGATGTATACTACTCCCATCCTTCATATAAATGTGATAAATTACGGAAGGCGCTGTAGTAATCAATTCAATATCATATTCACGCTCAACGCGATCACGTATAACCTCAAGATGTAATAGTCCTAAAAATCCGCAACGGAACCCAAAGCCAAGTGCGGCGGAGGTTTCCATTTCAAAACTGAAAGATGCATCATTGAGAGCTAACTTCTCAATTGCTTCTCTTAAGTCTTCAAATTCAGAGCTATCCACAGGAAATAGGCCACAAAAAACAACTGGTTGGCTCGGATTAAACCCTGGTAAAGGTTCCTCCGCGCCTTTTCTCTCGTGGGTGATTGTATCACCTACTCTTGTGTCTCGGACTTGCTTAATAGATGCGGTAATAAATCCTATTTCTCCGGGCCCTAGTTGTTCAGTTGACTGCATTTCAGGGCGAAAAACACCTATACGGTCCACTGTATGAACGGACCCATTTGAAAACATTTTTACCTTATCGCCTTTACCTAGAACACCATCCATTATTCGAACTAATACAACAACACCGAGATAAGCATCATACCAGCTATCAACTAACATCGCTTTTAGGGGAGAATTCCTGTCACCTTTTGGAGGGGGGAGTTTTTCAACTATAGCTTCTAATGTTTCTTGAATTCCAAGCCCTGACTTTGCAGAAACTTCCAGGGCCTCAGATGCATCAATCCCGATAACGTCTTCGATTTGTTCAGAAACACGCTCACAATCTGATGCCGGTAAGTCAATTTTGTTTAAAACTGGTACAATCTCGTGATCTGCATCTATAGCTTGATAAACATTTGCGAGTGTTTGAGCCTCAACGCCTTGAGTGCTGTCGACTACCAACAAGGACCCCTCAACCGCTCTCATTGACCTAGAAACTTCATATGCAAAATCCACATGACCGGGCGTATCGATTAGATTTAAGACGAACTCTTCGCCACTTGCGGCTGTATAGTCTATTCTCACAGTATTAGCTTTGATCGTTATTCCACGTTCGCGTTCAATATCCATACTATCTAAAAGCTGCTCCCTCATGTCCCGATCAGCCACTGTATTCGTTGACTGAATTAGTCGATCCGCCAATGTCGATTTGCCGTGGTCAATGTGAGCAACAATTGAAAAATTTCTTATTTTATCGATATCTACCATAGCCATGGATATGTGGCTATTTTGGGGTTTGGTCAAGGTGTTAATGTGTCATCACTCAAGCATAATTAATCAATAGGTTAAACTTTAAAAATTATTTTAAAAGCTATCCTGTACCTTAAAAAATAATCTTGCTGCATTTTCAAATTCACGCGGCTTTTCGGCATGAAGCCAATGACCGGCATCTTTTAGCGTCGCAAATCTAGCCTTGATAAATAATGAATTGATAATTTCTCGGTGCTCGGCGCGAATATATTCACTCTTTTCGCCTCTAAAAAATAATGTGTGTCCTGAAAATTCTCCATCTATTTTGGGAAAACTCAAAATCTCGTGCATTTCTGAACTTAAAATATCAAGGTTCAATTTCCAACTTTTTGTTTTCAAATCTAACGACTGCGTAAAAAAGCTTTGCAACGATTTGTCCTCTACAAAATTTGATAGAGCCATTATAGCTTCTGATCTTTTCTCTACTTTTGACAGATCAACTTTCTGCATCGCCTCTATAAACTTTGACTGGTCATGTTCGTATTTTACGGGAGCAATATCTGCTATAAGCAATCTATTGACGAGATTGGGATTTTTTAATGCTAATACCATTGCAGCTTTTCCCCCCATGGAATGACCAATTATATCGGGTCTTATTTTTAAATAAGTAATAACTTCGACTAGGTCTTCAGCCATATCGTGATAATTATGTGAGTCGAACCAAGGGCTTTCGCCATGGTTCCTCAAATCGACGGCAATGACATAAAAATTATTTGATAATCGTTTGGCGATTACACCCCAATTTCTTCCAGACCCATAAAGCCCATGAATAATCATTAATGGAGAAGAATTTTCATCACCGTAGGTTAAATAGTTGAGCATTTAAACTTCATAATCTCCTGATGACAAGTTTTCAAACTACAAATATAGATGGGGGATGTGTGGGCGATTTGCAATTACAATACCATCAGATGCGATGTCTCAGCTTTTTGATGCGCAGCCTGTTAATGATTTACCTGATGTACCTAATTTTAATGTCTGTCCAACAAATTTCATTCATGTGGTTACTTATAATGGTTTAGGGAGAAAACTCGAAAGTTTGAGGTGGGGTTTTGTTCCTGATTGGTATCGGGAAGTAAATGCAGGCCCTCTGTTAATAAATGCCCGAAGTGAAACTATTGCCAAAAAGCCGGCTTTTTCAAAAGCGAGCCGAGCACGCAGGTGTTTAATTCCCTGTTCTGGATTTTATGAATGGAGCAAGGATTTAGAGGGAAATAAAATACCTTGGTTTATAAAGAGAAATGATAACGCTCCCATGGTTTTTGGAGGAGTTTGGCAAGAGTGGAGTGATGAAAGTGGCACAATTAAAACATGTGCAATTGTAACCACTGCTAGCAACAGTAAACTATCTAGGATCCATCATCGTTTGCCATTTGTTTTGGAGAGAAGTGATTGGGGCTTTTGGTTAGGTGAAGAAGGTCATGGCGCATCTGCTTTAATGAAGCCAACAGCCGATGACACACTCAAAGCTTATAGAGTATCAAAAAATATAAATTCGAATAGGTCCTGTGGCCCTGATCTTACGTCTCCACTTTAACTCTATACACAGCTTTATGAATTTTAAAGTATAACACCGCTATCGACTTGACGGTTAAAGCTCATTCTACTATCACCAGAATTTGTTGAGCGGGTATGGTGAAATGGTATCATAA
The DNA here is from genome assembly GCA_902554705.1 of Paracoccaceae bacterium. Classification (GTDB taxonomy): domain Bacteria; phylum Pseudomonadota; class Alphaproteobacteria; order Rhodobacterales; family Rhodobacteraceae; genus Salinivivens. The sequence continues at coordinate 113,940 of CACDPP010000001.1, read as the reverse complement.
GAGCCTTCCAAGCTTAAGGTGCGGGTTCGATTCCCGCTACCCGCTCCAATTATAACAAGATCTAAGCAGTCTGCCGATAGTATTTTACTTCAAAATTTTTTAGGAAAATTACAATAAATTTGGTCTTCAATCCACATTCTTATTCTGTAAACGCGAAGGCTTGACAGTCAGAACAGTAACCTATTTAGAATTGTGTCTCAGTTCTGCGTAAAGTGCTTAATTGTCACAGATATATTAGATATTGTGGAAAAAGAATTCTATAGTTGAGAGATGATGTCTGCAGTATGATCATGGCTAGTTCTTTGAGGTTGGAGATGGCAAAGTGGAAAAGATATTAAAGGAACTAATTTCGAATTACCAGTTATCTCATAGTCTCCCGCGCCAATTTTATACGTCTGAGGCGTTATATAAGATGGATATCGAGCACTATTGGAACCACAGTTGGATTTGGGTTGGGCATATCAATCAAATTCCCAATGTCGGAGACTTTTTCTTATTCGATTATGGTTATGAGTCCGTAATAGTAGCCCGTGATAAAAATAAAGATGTAAATGCGTTATTGAATGTCTGTCGTCATAGAGGTTCAAGAGTTTGTCTAGAAAAGAGTGGAAATACTCGTGTATTTGCTTGCCCCTACCATGCATGGACTTATGAACTTAATGGAAATCTACGTGGTGCGCGTGAAATGGGGGACAGCTTTGAAAAAGCTGAACACTCATTAAAAAAAGTTAATCTTCGAATTTTTCACGGTCTAATTTTTGTCTGTATATCAGACGATCCACCCAATATTGATGAAGGTTTACTTCAACTAGGAACATTGGTTGAACCTTTTGAATTTGAGAATTTAAAAATTGTGCATAGCAAAAATTACCCAGTTGCTGCTAACTGGAAATTAGCTTTGGAGAATTATATGGAGTGCTATCATTGTGCGCCTGCTCATTTAGAGTACTCTAAGTCGCACAGCTTAAAAGATCCATCAAGCGCTAATATCGAATTGAAAAATTGTATGCTTAAGAAAAGTATAGAAGTGGGGCTATCGGGTGATGAGCTTCAAATAAATACTCTTGGGTCAAAAGATGTAGAAATGGATTTTTATTTCTCCCGGTATCCCCTTTTTCAAGGCTATCAAACTGGCAGTAAGTCTGGAAAAAAATTAGCGCCACTATTAGGTAAACTTAAAGATTTTGATGGTGGTACGACTGATCTACAAATTGGTATTTTGAATAACTTTTTATCTTATTCCGATCATGTGATCGGCTATCGCTTTATACCAAGATCTCTTCAACTTACAGATATTGAGGTAATCTGGATGGTGAGAGAGGACGCCCAAGAGGGCCTAGATTATAACTTAGAAGATCTTACATGGTTATGGCATTGTACATCACAAGATGATGAACGCATTATTGGACTTAATCAAAAAGGGGTCAATTCCGATCACTATGTTCCAGGGCCTTTATCTAACATGGAGTGGGGCATTAAAGCGTTTCATGCTGGTTACCTGAAGCAACTGGGAAAAAATCTTAATATTAAATCTTAGAGTTTTTTATGGAAAATGCTTATGGAATTAGTTGGCAAATTATTTAGGAAGCAACGAAGTTATTTATTTGGTAAAGATGTGACGAAAATTTCTAGAATTTAAATCTAAATTACAGAGATTTATTTTTAAGTTTGATGATATTGGATATTCGAGTAGCTGCCATTTTACCACTCTCATATGCGCCATTTACTAGGCCTGCTAAATCACCTGCGGTTGCCTCACCTGCAAATATTAACTTGTCTGCAACAGGTTCACTTAGCATCTCTCGTGCGCCGTAACAGCCGGGTTTAACTGCAGAATAGGATCCTTTAGAAAGTGGGTTATTTGCCCAATCGAAAGCAAAGCCTTTTAGAAAATGCTTGCGGATATCGTATCCAGCCAAAGTTTCGAGTTTAGAAAGGGCGTATTCCACAATTTCGTCTTCGCCTTGCTTCGATAAGTTCCAGGCAAATCGCCCACCGATAAACGCAACTATATAATCGTGTCCAGTTGGCCATGCTAAGAAATAGCAGCCACTTCCAATATTTTCAGGTGCAATGTCATATTGCACGAAACTATTTTCAGTAAATCCTAATCTGCTTCCGTCGAACAGAAGAGGGATTTTTACAAGGAGCCCCATTTGAATGCCATCAAGTGCCTTTTGCGTTTTATTGGGAAGTTTGGGTGTAAACTTTATTTTTTCGGACTTTAAAACACCAATTGAAACGGTACAAATACAAGCCTTAGCCAAAATTGTTCCATTGGACGTAATAACTTTTACGCCTGAACCTGAATAATCTATTTTAAGTACACTTGTGTTGAAAGCGATAGGAAAGTTGTTGTTTAATGTAGCTACTAAATTACCTAGACCCTCTTTTACAATAAAACTTGGTTGGGTATCTTTTGTATTCCAATATTCTGCTGTCGATATTTGATCTACATCAACAGCGTAGTTTAATGCGCCCTCCCAATTCTGAAAACATTCACCATATGGAACTTTTGGAATTACTCTTGATGCTGGTATATCAATTCCCCGGCGGCCGGTGTCACGAAGAATTTCTTTTATTTTAAATTCAGATTTATTGTATTCTTTTACTGCTTCTTTTGGAGATTTTGTACCGTCTCTCTCAAACATTTCGATTTTTGGGTTAGAGTGGTCTACGAGTGTAAAGTTATTAATTTTACCCAAATTTGAGAAGATGTTATCATTGGAGCCTGATATCCAAGAACAACCATGATCAACAGGTTGGCCAAAAATATTACTCTCGGTGTAAGCTCGACCTCCAATACGATCTGAAGCCTCTAAGACTACATACGAGGTTCCTAGTTCCTGAAGCTTTTTTGCTGCTGAGAGACCTGATGAACCAGCACCAATTATAATAATATCGGGGTTAGTTGGAAGAGGTGCGCTCAAGGGCTTTATCCACTTCTAGCTTTTGAATTTTGAAAGATGCTACAGTGCAGTTTCGTACTATGCAACCTAATGAAGTCAGAGAAAATTTTAAAAATTCAGCCACAATGAAGGTGTTTCTAAATTTAGGTCTTCCTATTTTTCTAGACTCAGTACAAATTAAAGTATTGTATGAAGCTTAGACTATGAAATTAAAAAGGAATTGGGAAAAATGAGAAAAACTTTAAGTTACCTGGTGGCTGCAACTGCATTTTCATTCGGTGCTCCTGCATTCGCAGCAGACAGTGAACTGGTAGTGTTCGACTGGGGTGGATATGAAGACGAAATGTTCTTCCAAGATTATATGAAAAAATACGGTGATGCGCCGACTTATTCTTTCTTTTCAGATGAGGAAGAAGCTTTTCAAAAAGTACGCGCAGGGTTTAGGGCTGACTTGGGACACCCCTGTTCTCAATCAGTCGTAAAATGGCGAAACGCAGGAATTATAAAACCTATTGATACTTCTAGACTGTCAAACTTTGATAAGGTCGACCCTGGATTTGCTGGAATGGAGGGCTTTCAAGTTGACGGTGTTCAATGGGCACTTCCGATAGATTGGGGCGCAACAGCATTAACATATAATGCTGAAGAAGTATCCGCAGAAGAAGCCAGCTCTTTGTACGTTTTCGCTGATCCAAAATTTCAAGGGCGTGTGTCAATTATTGACAACGTAGACGACGCCTATGCCCTAGGTTATCTGGCTGTAGGAGTGATGGATTGGACAAAATCTACGGACGAAGATTTTAAAAATGCTTCAGATTTTTTAAGAAAAGTGCACAAAAACGTTCGACAATATCATGCTGACGGTGCTGAAGGTGCCGCGCTTATGAAGAGTGGAGAAATTCTTTTAGAATGGACGTGGAATGAGGTTGCATTTACTCTCAGTTGGGAAGATGACGCACCAGAGACTGTCTTCAAACGAGACACCAAAGAAGGCTCTTCAACTTGGGTGTGTGGCTATACAATGATGAAAGATGCACCTGGCTCGGAACAAAAAGCCTACGATTTTCTTGATGCTTGGCTTTCTGACGCCTCTGCAGAATATATCGTTACTGAGTGGGGTTATGGACATACGAATAAAGAAGTTATGGCAACTGTTGGTAAAGAGAATGGATGGGAGCCATTAGCAAGTTATACTGAGGGTTCTTTATTCCAAAAACCTTCTGATCCAGCACTCAGGGAAAGAATGATTAAAGAATGGGAACTCATTAAAAGCGGCTTCTAATCAAGGCTAAATAAAAAACCTCAGAGGCGAATTTCGCCTCTGAGATCAAGTTGAAAAAGCTATTATATTATCCAAATCAGCCTTTAACTGGATTTCTTCACCAACGGAATAACTAAGCTGCCCAACAGAATTTTGCGACGAGATTGTCAAAGTTTCAGTAGCACCGCATGCGACTTTATAATTAGTTGTTTCGCCGAAGTATGATACGTCAATTATTTTTCCAGAAACTAAATTTTTTGATCGAGAAGTTCTTGGAACTATAGCTATTTTCTCGGGCCGTATTCCAAGGACTATCCTTTTAGATGATTGTCCAAAAACTCGAGATTTATCTATAGTTATTTGTCCAAAAATTTCAGACTGAATCTTTAACTTTTGGTTTTCACCTATAATTTCACCTTCAATAAAAGTCATTTCTCCAATGAAAGAAGCAACTTTTTGTGAGGTTGGAAGTTCGTAAAGATCTCTAGGTGATGCTTCTTGTGCGACCTTTCCATCGAACATAACGGCTACTCTGTCACTCATTGTAAGCGCTTCGTATTGGTCATGGGTTACAAGTATAAAAGTAATCCCAACGGCTCGCTGTAGGTGTCTTAGCTCTGATTGCATCTGTTCTCTTAGCTTCTTATCTAAAGCTGAGAGAGGCTCATCTAATAAAAGGACTTTTGGTTTCAATATTAGTGCACGCGCTAGAGCAACACGCTGCTTTTGGCCGCCGGAAAGGGCATTCGCAGAACGTTTATTGAGGCCAGATAATCCTACTAGTTCAAGTGCTTCATCAACAAGTTTGTTTTGTTTGGTTCTATTTTCACGTTTGTTTCGCAATCCGTAAGCCACATTTTCCTCTACATTTAAATGCGGGAAAATAGCGTAATTTTGGAAAACCATATTTGTTGGTCGTAAATTGGGCTCAATACCTTCCATCGAAGTATTATCAATAAAGACTTGTCCAGAAGTTGGTTTTTCGAAGCCAGCAATTAGTCGTAATAGGGTAGTTTTACCACAGCCAGAAGGACCTAAAAGTGAATAGAACTGGCCTTCCTCGATGTCTAAAGAAACACCATTCACAGCATTAACGTCACCAAAACTTTTAAAGGCATTTTTTACCTGAACTAACTTACCCATCGTTTAAAAATTCCCTTAAATTTTATAATACAGACGTTTGATTTTTTGCTGCTCTTCTTCGGAAATATTCACTGAGAGACAGCAAAATTAATGAAACCAAGATTAGAATTGTACCTAGTGCCATTGTTGTGGGTAATTGTTTCGGAAATCGAAACAATGACCATATGTAAACTGGTAATGTTGTCTCTGTTCCAGTTAAGAAAAAAGCTATTATAAATTCGTCCAAAGACAACGTAAAACCGAGTAATAAGCTAGCCATTATACCGGGATATACTAGCGGTAGGATTACGCGGCGGAAGGTTCCAATTGGCGTCTCGCCAAGATCGAGAGATGCTTCCTCTAAACTAATATCAAGATTGTTAAAGGCAGAATTCATGATCAGTATTGAGAACGGCATTATTAGAAGTGTATGGCCTAAAACGACGCTCCACAGATTAAGTGGCAATCCGAGCTGAATCAGTACGATCAAAAGTGATACGCCGACTATTATTTCAGGCAAAACTAGTGGTGCCAGAATGAAGGTTAGCGAAAACTGTTTGCCGGGAAAATTGTACCTGCTTGACGAGCGAGAAGCTAGTGTGCCCAATATTGTAGCAAAAATACTTGATGACGCGGCCACAATAAGTGAATTTTTTAGAGCTTCATGTAAAGTCTCTTGATACAATAAGGCTTTGAACCAACCGGTGGTAAAACCCGATAATGGAAAAGCAATAATTTGGCTTGAATTAAATGAAAATATTGGAAGCAGTAATGCCGGCGCATACAAAAATATTAAATATGTAATCGCAAAGACTTTGAGGAATTTACCCGGACGGACCATCTTAGTATCTCCTTAGGTATTTTTTGTTGATGAGAACAAAAACAATTGAAATAAATGCTACAATTACTAATGAGGAAACAGATAAAGCCGCAGCGAGAGGAGCGTTATTTGCTTTTGAGAATTGAACTTGGATCATATTTGCGATCATTAAACCATCAGTGCCGCCAACTAATTTTGGTGTAATGTAATCTCCGACTGTGGGGATGAAAATTATCAGGGCGGCGCCAACCACACCTGGCATTGATAACGGCAGGATTACCCTGAAAAATTGTTTAATTGGCCCATCTCCTAGATCTCTACTTGCTTCGAGTAAAGATCTATCAATTTTTTCTAGGGAAACAAAAATTGGTAAAATAGCAAAAGGCGCCCAACCATGAGTAAGCGCAATGATTACGGCATTAGAATTATATAAGATAAAAGTAAGAGGTTCACTTATCATTTCCAACCACAACAGAAATGAATTTAGAACGCCATTATATCCCAGAATGACCTTCCATAAAAACATTCTAAGGAGGTAGCTGGTCCAAAATGGTATCGTAATTAAGAATAACCAAAGTGCTTTTCTGTTGCCGCCATAAAAAGAAATAAAATAAGCCATTGGGTAGGCCAGCAAAACGGTAAAAAAAGTTACCGTTAGCGAAATGTACAGAGATCTCGAAAATAGTAATTGGTAAACAGGCTGTGTAAAAGCTTCAATGTAATTATTTAAAGTGAAAGTTTTGTCTAGAACTAAATAATCTTGTGTCCAAAAGCTCAATAGGAACATCATTGTCAGTGGAGCTGCCAGTAGAATGATGCTGAACGCCAATGGAGTAGATAGAAGTTTCCAGCCTTTTTTTGTTTCGTCTTTAAATGTTAAGCTAAAAATTTTTTATCCCCGTTTTAATTCTCAATTAGCGTACTAAATTACTGTCAGTATTATTTGTCATTAAAAAGCCATAATGCTTAATGGCTTTGGTTCGTCAAGAAAAATAGCTATAATTCGGTGACGGAGTCTTTTCCAAAGAAGTATAAGCATCATGTTGTTCCGAAAAAATATACTTGCTTTCTATAACAAGTTTCAAGAATGGGAACTTAAGTTTATCTGGAAGTAAAAAATTTCAATTATTACAATAAAATAATAATCAATTTTTTGACTCGCCATTTTGTAATGTTAAGGTGTGATGAGAAATAACTCTTCAACTTAGGTAGTGCAGTCCGTGGAAAAAAACTTTGATGTAATAGTGATCGGTTCTGGTCATAATGGCTTGGTCAATGCGTGTTACCTTCAAAAAGCAGGGTTAAACGTTTTAGTTCTCGAAAAAAATGACTGGATAGGAGGTGCTGCGGTTAGTCGTGAACTCCATCCTGGAATTTTATATTCAAACTGTTCCTATGTTTGCAGTCTTTTTAGACCTGAAATCATGCGAGACTTGGAGCTGCCAAAACATGGACTACAGATTGTTGCCATAGAGGGCGGAACGGTATTCACCAGAGATGGTGATTATCTTGCATCCTACAGAAACTACCAGGCAAAAAAGCGAGAGTTAGAGCGGTTTAGTGTAAAAGACAGCGAGTCTTATTCTAGATACTCTAGGGATATTCTTAAGCAGTGCAGATTTATTCAACCGCTTTTAATGAGAACTGCACCAGATCCGGCGAGCTTTAAATTTAGAGATCTCTCAGAAATGCTTTACCTTTTGCGTAAAGTAAATGACTTAACTGCTAGTGAATTGGCTGATACTATTCGTTTTTGGACTATGTCAATTTCAGACTTTTTAGATGAATATTTTGAAAATGAAGTGATAAAGGCTTCTCTTGCAGTGTCCGGTATCATCGGAACAGCTTTGGGGCCAATGTCACCAGGTACCGCCTACGTCCTATTACATCACTATATGGGCGAAGTTGATGGTTCGATCGGGGCGTGGGGCTATGCGCGCGGAGGAATGGGAGCTATTTCTAAAGCTCTGACTTCATCCTTTAGAGCAATGGGTGGTACGTTGCTCAACAATTCTGAGGTAGAGAAAGTCGATATTAGAGGTGCTCGAGTTAGAGGTGTCATATTAAAAAATGGAGACGAGTATTTGGCAAGAAATGTTGTTTCAAATGCTGACGTAAAGCGTACATTTTTAAAATTGACTGATCCCGAACATCTGCCACCAAACTTTATAAAAAAAGTGAATAATTTTAAGATACGTGGCTCATCAGGAAAGGTTAATATCGCTCTTGATAGTATGCCAAAATTTCCAGGTGTCTCAGATAATAATCCATGTTTAAAGGGTGATATTCATTTCACGGACAGTATTGAAAGGATGGAGAGAGCTTACGACGATTGGAAAATGGGAACTTGGTCCCGGGATCCATTTTTAGATATGATGATACCTACTTTAACAGATCCTACCATGGCTCCTCCTGGAAAGCATTTCATGAGTTGCTTTGTTCAATATTGCCCTCCAAAAGTAGGTGGCAAAAATTGGACTAAAGAGAATAAGGACGCATTTGGAGAGACTGTAATACAACAGATTGCAGACTATTCGCCGGGTTTCAAAGATAAAATTCTACATATGGAAGTAAGAACTCCCAAAGAGCTTGAAGAGGAGGTTGGTTTGACGGAGGGAAACATTTTCCAGGGCGAGTTAACTTTTGACCAGCTTTTGTTTAACAGACCAATTCCCGGTTATGCTCAATATAGAAGTCCCATTAAAGGTCTATATATGTGTGGTTCCTCTACCCACCCTGGCGGTGGTGTAATGGGTGCTCCTGGCCGTAATGCGGCCGTTGAAATACTGAAGGATCTTAATTTGCCTGACTCCGATATTAGGGACGCTTATGAAGTCTTATGACGTAATTGTGATTGGGGCTGGACACAACGGCCTCATCGTAGCTTCAAAGTTGGCAGCTTCTGGAAGGAGAGTCCTTTTACTTGAAGCCGGCGAAACCTACGGTGGAATGGCCAGGAGTGAAGTTTTATTTAAAGGTTTTCAAGCTCCAGAATTGGCTAGTAATGCAATTGGTATTTCAAAAGATGTAGTGCAAGATTTGGGGCTCAGCAAATATGAACTTTTGTTTAATGAAGATGGTTTAAAGACCGTAGGCTTGAGCATAGAAAATGAAAACGTTGTATTCGGCAGTAACTTTGGGAAAAGCATAGAAGGTATCACGGAGAACGAATTCAAACGATGGAAAGAATTAAGAGAGAAATTTTTTAACCAGAGCCATCTCTTCCAAAGATTGGCATCGCAAATTCCTATAGGGAGAAATCAAAAAACATTTGGGAGTAAAGCCAGTTTATTTTTGACTGCCGCAAAATTGAGGCTGCAAGGTAAAGAACAATTTCAAGAACTTTTACGAATGATTACTATGTGCATTGCTGATTTAGTGGAAGAAGAACTTGAAACATCTTCTCTAAAAGGACTAATTTCTTTTGATTCTACATTAGGAATAAAACTAGGGCCTAGATCGCCAACGTCATATTTAGGTCTATTATATAAACTTTCACAGATGAAAGATTCTTATCAAGGGAAATCATTGTCTATTCAAGGTGGAGTCACCAGTTTCATCAATGCTTTGTTTAAGTCAGCTGAGGAAAATGGAGTAGATTTCGTCTTTAAAGGGAAAGTCAGTTCACTTATTATAACGGACTCCGTAGTGACTGGTGTAAAGCTAGAAAATGGAGTGGAATATTCTGCGAAAACCATTGTATCTTCTATCAGTCCAGTAAACACTTTTCTTGATTTAGTCGGTCCCCAAAACCTGGAGACTGATCTAACAAGACGGATCCAAGCTCTCAGGTACTCAGGAAATACCAGTAAACTCAACATCATTTTGGAGGAACTTCCAAAGTTACACAGTTCTCAAAACTTAGATGCGCACTACCGATACGTTTATGCCCCCTCCTTAGAAGCGGTAGAGAGTAACTTTAACTCTCTTAAGTATAATGAACTTCCTTCAGATCCTAATTTTGAAATGTATTTCAGTAAAATTTCTTCTGATTCCTCCCTTAATGGAGCAGTTATGGCCTCCATTTGCATTCAGAATACGCCATATTCCGTTAAAGGTGGCTGGAAAAATTCAAAGGAAGTTTTGATGAATAAGGTAATTTCAACAATTCAAAAATGGGCTCCTGAAATTAAAAAGGGTATTTTATTCAAAAGTCTTCTACTTCCTCATGAAACTGAAAAAAAATACTTCGTTGCTGGGGGCCATTGGCACCATAGTGAATTGCAAATAGATAGTCTTTATTCACTAAGGCCGGCATTTGATGTGTCAGATTATTCCACTCCAATTGATGGCCTTTTTATTTGTGGAGCAGGCACCCATCCAGGAGGTAATCTTTTTGGCTTGTCAGGTTTAAACGCAGCAAAAAAGATTTTGCGAGAGAGTATTAAATGATCCAGTCAAAAGAGAAAAAAGATCGGGACACAACATTTACGAAACCACTTTTTCGGTCTCCTTTTTACGATTTTTTCGCTGCGCAAGAAACTGAGGGTCAATGGTATAATTGGAACGGATACAAATCACCAACAATTTTATCAGATGAGGAGTTGGAATATTTTTCTATCCGTTCAACTTGTAGTGTCTTCGATATTACTCCTTTAAACAAATATAGAATTGTAGGGCCACAGGCTGAAGATTTTTTAAACAAGCTCACTGTGAGAGATGTTACTAAACAGAATGTAGCTACAGTTAAGTACACATTGTGGTGTGATCAGGAGGGGTTTGTAATTGATGATGGCACACTTTTTAGGATTTCGGATAATGATTTCCGCTTGTGTTCTCAGGAAAAACATCTTCCTTGGCTGATTGATGCATCACATGGGTTTGATGTTGAAATTATAGATGAGACTAAGCACATTTGTGGAATATCTCTTCAGGGGCCTACTGCGGCCTCAATCCTCCGCCTGCTTGGGGTTAACGGAATTGATAATTTGAAACCGTTTCATCTTTTCCAAACAAAAATATCAAATGCGCCAATTATGATATCTAGAACTGGTTTTACTGGAGACTTGGGTTACGAAATATTTATGAAAAATAATGTGGCAAATAAAATTATTGAAAGGGTTTGGAAAGCAGGTTCAAATCATGGGCTTACTGCGATTGGATACAATGCTCTAAATATGGCTAGAATAGAAGCAGGTTTTATAGTGGCTAATATTGATTTTATTTCATCTGATCATGCAATAAGGCCAAATAGATGTAGACGCCCAGACGATCTAGGTCTTGGATGGTTAGTTGACTTGAACAAAGGATTTTTTAATGGAAAGAAGGCTATTCTAAATAGTAAGTTGGAAGACAGTTCAGCTTTCAAGATTTATGCTTTAGAAATAGATGGAAAAGAGCCAGTTGAGGGATCAATAATTTATTACAACAAAAAAGATGAGGTCGGCACTGTCACATCAGCTATTTGGTCGCCAATGACTAAAAAATCTATAGCTCTTGCTCAGTTGAAACTGGGCTCATCAAAGTCCAATATGGAAAACTTATGGGTCGAAATATACTCTTTGAAAGAGTTACAATATTATAAACTTATGAAAAAAGTTTCTATAGTAAAGCCACCATTTATCAATTTGGCAAGGAGATCTGCTTGCCCACCTGCGAACTATTGACCCATGATATATGGGATCCGTTTTCGCGGTAGAGTCTCTCTCGTGTGGAACGAATTTAGCAGTTTTTACATTTACTATTTTACGCTAATGAGAGTTGATAGATTTTAAGATTACGTCTTTTCAACTCATATAGAGTTAATAATGATTTTCTAATTGATATTTATTCTTTTTTAGCAAGAAGTCTTTCGTTTGCTTGCAGTAGTTTACCCTGCTCTGGTTCTGGGCCCGATAGTACAGGAAAATATTTTCTTAAAGTATCATGGTATGCTTTCAGCCCATACTCTAAATCAGATAAAAAGACACCTTCGTAAGCGCTGGAGAATGCTGCTTCCCAAGACCATTCGATCAGCTGTTCGTCTTCTTTACTAGTTAATCGATCAATTCTCATGCTTAGATACCTTGAAATTTTCATCTCCCTATCTTCTTTTGCATATTTGTAATTACCACCGCGTTGTATGGTTTTTCCATTTTCTACTGGATACTCTTGGTAGAAGATTACTGAATCTGGGTATAAGCCAAACACAAGATTTGGAAAAACGCCAATGTATAACCAACATCTCTGATGAGCCTCGTCCAAAGTATCTTTGGCACGCAATAATTTTTTATAGTTTCTGACGCTCCACAAGTGTCCATTCCCGGAACTAAATGATCCGACAGATCGAGATAGCCCTCCCTCTATTGGCTGATCGTAATAATTTTGACCAAATAGATCATGCAGACCTGGATGTGCCATAGGAACATGATATCCTTCATTATCAACATCGCGCACACACTTCCAATTTGCATCAATTTCCTCTGTCCAGAAACCATCTCCAGTAGGCTCAAGATCAGAGAGCTCATACTGTGAAATTTCGTTATCAAATTTTTTTAGAATATTTGAAAGTTTAGGTTGTGGTCCAGGCTGAAATCTAACAAAAATAAAGCCATTCCATAAGTCCATTTCTAAGGGGGGTAGGCCATATTCAAGCGGGTCCAGTTTGGGAAGAGATGATGGTTGTGAGGCACCCCTTAAAGTGCCATCAAGATTATAAGTCCAGCCATGAAATGGACAAGTTATTGTTGATTTACATGTGCCGGCCTCATCGGCTATTACCCGCGAACCGCGATGTTTGCACAAATTATGAAATGCTCTGATTTTTCGATCTTTACCTCTTATAACAAGTGCACGTTCGCCGATTAAATTCCAGGTTATGAAATCTCCTACGTTCGGTATATCGTTGCTATGACAGATAAGCTGCCAATGGCGTCTAAAAAGCAAATCTTTTTCAGCTTCAAACATTTCGTTGTTAAAAAAGCTCCAGGCGGGAAGGCCTGATCGATCCCAATCATTAGGTATCTCTGTATGTTCTTTTCCCAATGAAACCACCTTTTAAATAAAAGCATAAACTCTTTGTTATTGTTAGCAATTAAAAAAAGAGATTAAATAAGAAATAAAAGACAAATATCCAGTTAAAGTGTATTGTTTAAACACAATCTTTAGGAGAAAGATTATTAGATGCGAAATTTAATTTTTGTAGGTCTCGTTGCGTCTATATTTTTTATACCTGCCGTGGCTCAAGAAAATTCGGTCAATAGCAGCGGGAGTGCGGCCTCAGCGGGAGCAATTACGGAAGTAGGGGTTAGTTTTGGAGGGGTTTCTATGGTCTCAATTACTTTAGCCGCTACTATTATTACTTCTTTGCTTGCCTTTGTTTTGGAAGATAGCAGTGACGCTACGCCAGCGACAGACGCGCCAGCTTCAACTAATTAGTAAAAAGTTCTTTACCGGCCAATCAGCTTTGGAATTTAGACTGAAATTAACTCGAACAATTAAAATGATTGATAAATACTAAAATTTTAAAGCGTAGTATCCTCTGCCGATCAATTCTCTAAAAAACAAGTTACTTTCATAAAAGGCTTTTGCTTTAGGTAGAAACTCTAGTACATCAATTTTTTTCGCTGACTTGCGAAAATCTACGGCATATGGGATCACGTTTAAGCTTTGATTGCGGAAAACTGTCTCAGCTCTAGGCATGTGAAAAGCAGAAGTTACTAAAATGATTGTACTGTTTTTGGGTAGCATTTTGGAAACAGCAACAGCTTCGTCGTTTGTATTTTGGACTATCTCAGTTAGAAGGATTTTATTAGGGTCTATTCCTTGTGATTGAATAAAATCAGCCAAGAACTCTCCTTCTGATAAACCTAAGCTCCATGGTAATTTCCCGTGGGTAAGAATTATTTTTTTGGCCTTGTTTAAATTCAAAATCTGAATGCCGGCAAAAATCCGATCAACTGCATCTGTGAATTCATATTTAAAGCCGTCAGTTTTCTTAATTGTTCTTACCATACCGCTTAAAACAACAACGGTATCTGCAGCAGTAATTTCACCGGGTGAAAGAGGTGCATAATCTTGCTCTAGAAATTTTGTAAGATGCCCGGAAACTATAGGTAGAGAAAGGAGTATCAAAATCGTCAATGCTGTTAGCATAGGAAGTATTTTTCTCTTAATAATTCCCCAAAATAATAAAACAATTATAAAACCGAGTGGGCTGACAATAATTGGTAATATTTTATTGAAATAGATCATAAAGACTTATTACTTTAAAATTAATATTAAAAATACCTCAAATAAAACAAAAAAATATGTTTAGATTACAGTTTAGATAAACTACTAAAATCACTGAGATTGGAAATGAATAGAAAATTAAGTTTAGAAAGCGCATATGACCTAAAATCGCCAAAAGATAATATTGAACTCTATTCTGTTTGGGCAGAAACATACGATATGGATTTTATAAACGAAATGCAGTACAAACTGCATTTTTCTGTAGCTGACGAGTTTATTTTAAATGGAGGCGAGGGATTAGTATTAGATGTAGGCGCAGGAACAGGAGCTCTTGCTCAAGCACTTTTACAGAAAGGAAAATTTAGCATTGAAGCTACAGACATATCTGAAGAAATGCTAAAAATTGCTAAATCAAAAAACATTTACAAGCGCAGCTTCTTAAGTGATTTAACCAAAGAGATTCCAGTGGAAAATAGTTTTTATGATGGGGTTGTGAGCTCTGGTACGTTTACGCACGGCCATGTTGGGCCAAGCTCTATAGGTGAATTAGTCCGAGTAACCAAGCCGGGTGGTTTAATTACAATCTCCATTAATGAAAAACATTGGGTTGCACTTGATTTTAAAAGTGAAGTTAAAAAGTTAAATAATTACACCAGAAACTATACTCTAAAAAAGATATCAATATACGGTGAGCAGTCGACGCATGATCATAAAAACGATAAAGCCATTATTCTTACTATAAAAGTTTGAGTAAATATTAATTGGTGTTTTTTTAGGAAAGGCCAAAACCTTCTCTTGACCAGGATACATTCTTTCGTTTTTAACAAGCTGACGGGAGAATTAAATAATGGCTAATACGAACGAGGCAGAAGTCGACCCACGAGACCGCAGCAAGTCAAAACGGATCTCGGCTTTAAAAGAGCTTTGGCCATTCTTGAAGCCATACAAATTAATGATTTCAATAGCTTTTCTCGCCCTAACTTTAACGGCAGTCGTCTCGTTAATTTTACCCCTAGCCGTTCGAAGAGTTGTTGATACTTTTAATTCGGGCAATACCCTCATTTTAGATCAGTATTTTTTGGTTGCGATAGGTATTGCAGGATTATTATCGGTCGGGACAGCCTTGCGGTATGCGCTCGTTACCAGGCTTGGTGAGCGGGTTGTAACCGACATAAGAAAAGCAGTCTTTGGCAGAGTTATTCACTTAAGCCCACAATTTTTTGAGAAAATAATGACGGGTGAGGTATTGAGTAGAATAACAACAGACACGACTGTTATTTTATCTGTCATAGGCTCATCAGTTTCGGTAGCCTTGAGGAACGTATTTATTTTGATTGGTGGTATGATTTTAATGCTACTAACATCCCTAAAGTTAGCCAGTCTAGTTTTTCTAATTGTTCCAGCAATAGTTGTTCCCATTCTTGTTCTTGGTCGGAGGTTGCGAAGTCTAAGCCGAGAAAACCAAGATTGGATTGCAGCAAGTTCAGGTAATGCTTCAGAAGCTTTAATGGCAGTGCAAACCGTTCAAGCTTTTTCTCATGAAAACCTCACAAAAAAATCATTTGATCTGGTGGCTGAAGCGAGTTTTAGCTCCGCTAAGAAAAGAATAACAACACGATCATTTTTAACAGTTATTGTAATATTTTTAGTTTTTTCAGGTGTAGTGGGGGTTCTTTGGATTGGCGCTCGCGATGTGCGCAACGAAATTATGTCGGTCGGAATGCTTGTGCAGTTTGTAATCTATTCAATAATGGTGGCGGGCGCTGTTGCTGCGCTGTCAGAAATATGGAGTGAATTACAAAGGGCCGCGGGTGCTACAGAGCGATTAGTCGAATTACTTAATATTGAGGATACCGTAAGTGATCCTATTGAGCCTGTTACTCCTCCAAAGAGTTGGTTGGGTGAAATTACTTTTAATGACGTAACTTTTGCTTATCCTACGCGTACAGAAGAAGCTACTTTATCAAGTATTAATCTTAATATTAAACCAGGTGAAACTGTAGCATTGGTTGGTTTGTCGGGTGCTGGAAAGTCCACGTTTATCCAACTACTTCAACGGTTCTATGATCCTGATCAGGGAGAAATCTTATTGGATGGCATAGATATAAAGACGATGAATAGGTTGGAATTTCGTAAATCCATTGCACTCGTTCCTCAAGACCCAGTAATTTTTGCATCAACTGTTATTGGAAACATACGATTTGGTAATCCAGGGGCTAGCAATGAAGAAATATACGAGGCAGCTAGATCAGCTGCGGCCCATGATTTTATAAATGAGTTACCCGAAGGTTATGAAACATATATAGGCGAGCGTGGAGTTATGCTCTCTGGTGGTCAAAAACAAAGGGTAGCAATTGCTCGAGCAATATTACGAAATGCCCCAGTGCTCTTATTGGATGAAGCCACTAGCGCGTTAGACGCTGAAAATGAAAGGTCAATTCAAAAAGCTTTCGACCATTTGTTAAAAGGTAGAACAACAATCGTTGTGGCTCACCGATTGGCGACTGTAAAAAAGGCCGATAGAATTATAGTTCTAGATAAAGGTAAGATTATAGCGCAAGGAAACCATGATAAGCTTATTAGCGAAAAAGGGCTTTATGCTCGGTTAGCAAGCCTACAGTTTACTAATGGAATGAATTAAAAAAGTCAGATAGGGTTTTTTCCCTTTTAGGAAAATTGTAATTTTCTAAAGTTACTTGCGTTTACGATCTAATCGCAGCAAAATGAAATAAATTAAAGCCTTAAAGGCTGATTAGGGGAGGAAAAAATGGGTTTTGCAAATTTAGAAGACCTTTTGGCCATTGAAAAAGAAATTAAGTGGGAAGACCGCGATTTGCCCTCCACTTTATTTGGATTGCTGTCTCGTACGGCGCAGTCGTTTCCAAACAGACCTGCAGTCAGCTATCAGATTTTATCTGGTCCAAAAGACAAAGCTGAAACTTTAACATGGTCACAGTTACATACGAAAACTGTTCAAGCAGCAAATATGTTTCGTTCACTTGGTGTTGGTAGTGAAGATGTTGTTGCGTACATATTGCCAAATGCAAATGAAACCGTCCTAACTCTTTTAGGTGGCGCGATTGCAGGGATAGCAAATCCAATTAATCCCCTTCTTGACTCCGAGCAAATTGGGGCAATTCTGAGAGAAACGAACGCAAAAGTTGTTGTTACAATGAAAGCGTTTCCTAAATCTGACGTAGCACAAAAAGCGGCAAAAGCCGTTTCCTTAGCTCCTAATGTGACTTCTGTTATTGAGGTTGACTTGAATAGATATCTTACACCCCCAAAGTCATGGATAGTACCCTTAATTAGGCCAAAAAATCCTGTTGAGCATTCTGCGAAAATTTATGATTTTAATAGTTTATTGAACCTTCAAAACACAGATTTGGATTTTGATGACTTAGAAGAAGATCGAGTTGCTGCTTACTTTCATACTGGTGGAACCACCGGTATGCCAAAGGTGGCTCAACATACATACTCAGGCATGATTTATAACGGTTGGCTTGGTCACGAGCTTTTATTTACTGAAGAAGATAACGTCATATGCCCGCTTCCTTTATTTCACGTGTTCGCTTGCCACGTGATATTAATGGCGATGGTTAGTTCAGGTGCACACGTGATTTTCCCAACACCTCAAGGATACCGAGGTGACGGAGTTTTTGATAATTTCTGGAAGTTAATTGAGAGATGGCAGATAACTTTTGTTATAACAGTACCCACTGCTATTTCTGCACTTATGCAGCGACCAGTCGATGCTGATATTTCCTCGGTAAAAACTTCTTTTTCTGGTTCTGCTCCTCTGCCTTTAGAGCTTTTCCGAAGGTTTGAAGAAGCCTCAGGTGTTACCATAGTCGAGGGTTATGGGTTAACAGAAGCTACTTGTCTAGTTTCATGTAATCCTGTTGAAGGTGAGAAAAAGGTTGGTTCAGTTGGCCTAAAGTTCCCATACACTGATATTAAAATTATCAAGCCTGAAAAAGGAAAACTGGTTGAATGCAAAACTGATGAAGTTGGAGAGATTTGCATATCTAATCCCGGAGTTTTTGCGGGAAACACTTACACAGAGGCAGATAAAAACGCTGACTTGTATTACGAGAAAAAATATTTACGAACAGGTGATCTTGGTCGAAAAGATAGTGATGAATATCTTTGGATAACTGGTCGTGCAAAAGACCTTATCATCCGTGGTGGGCATAATATTGATCCTGCCATCGTGGAAGAGGCGCTTCTCGGGCATGAGGCTGTAGCATTCGCCGGTGCCATCGGTCAACCCGATAAACACTCTGGCGAGTTACCTTGTGTTTACGTGGAATTAGTTGGTGGTGCAAAAGTAACACCCGAAGAGTTAGATGAATTCTGTAAAGAAAATGTTAAAGAACCTGGAGCTTTACCCAAACATGTCGAAATTTTGGAAGAACTACCCAAAACGGCTGTAGGCAAGGTGTTTAAACCAGATCTGCGAAAGAGGGCTATTATACGAGTATTTTCAGAGACATTGGCTGCCTCAAATTTAAACGCATCGATTACCTCAGTAGATGATGACAAAAAACTTGGTTTAGTTGCAAATATTGCTGCGAATGAAGACGATGATACCATTAATCAAGTATTGGGCGATTTTACTATCCCTTGGCAACGTGCAAACAGTTAGTTTCTTTAACAGTACCGCTTTTGTACTTTTATTGGTTTTGAATCTCTAGAAATGGAGAGCAAAAAACACGTCTTAATAATTGGCTCTGGTCCTAATGCATTGAAAGCAAATGAATTAAAGACAGCTTTTGATGCGATAGTGGTAATTAATAATGCTTGGCGTGTGCGCGAGGACTGGACCCATTTAATTTATCCTTATGATTTTCCAAAAGAAAGATGGCCGCAAGAAATTAAACTTTCGCAAAGCGTGGTAACGGAAAAAGAATTTGTGCCAATACAAAATCAATATGGTGGGTTTATCTATGCAGGAGCTACAATGGCATTCACAGCAGGGTATTGGGCTCTGGGAGCTTTAAGACCGAGCCATATTTCATTTATTGGATGTGACATGCATTATCCTAAGACAGGCAAAACACATTTTTATGGTAAAGGAACTCCTGATCCTCTACGGGATGACATATCCTTAATGAGCCTAAAGGCTAAATCAAACCGATTTTTATACATTTCTCAGAAACATAATTGTCTTGTCGGAAATCTTTCCGATGGCCCAAGTGAGTTAACTTTTCCACGAATAAACCCTAGAAACTCTTGGCCTAAAAACCCCGACTTGAAAGCGAATTTAATTGCTGAAGCTCTTAAGAGGGAAAAAGAGCTAAGTTATTTCGATGTAACTGGTAGATACTGGCAAAATTTAGATAAGTATGAAAGAAAAGAGATTAATAAACTTGATGATGTTTGGGAAAAAATACTCTGAAATCAATTAGATTTTATAGGTGTGGCTCCTCCTGAAAAAGAATTACCATTAGAGTAATCACATGGATCATCTTGCATCATTAAATGTAAATCATCGCCATTGTAAGGATATTCTTCCGCTAATTTCTCATTTATCTCGATGCCCAGGCCTGCTTCCTGTGAAACTTGTATATAACCATCTTCAACCTTAATTTTTCCGTTGATTAAAGATTTATGAAAAGGTGTTTCAATTGTTTCAGCGATAAGTAAATTTGGTATAGATGCAGATAATTGAATATTTGCCGCCCATTCGATAGGTCCAGCGTATAAATGTGGTGCTACTTGTGCATTGAATACTTCAGCTATAGCTGCGGCTTTTTTCATTTCCCAAATACCACCAGCGCGTCCTAGGGCAGGTTGGATTATGCGGGCTCCTCCAGTTTTAAGAACTTCAGCAAACTCTATTTTTGTCGTAAATCTTTCCCCAGTTGCAATGGGTATACTTAGGGCGTTTTGCACTTTGCTAAATTCTGATAAATTGTCTGGTGGAATTGGCTCTTCGAACCACATTGGCGAATAGGGCTCTATCGCTTTTCCTAGGCGTATAGCTCCAGCAGTTGTAAATTGTCCATGTGTTCCAAACAAAATATCAGCTTTATCGCCAACGGCTGCTCTAATTGCTTTGCAAAACTCTACAGATAATTTGATATCAGTCATCGCTGGCATATGACCTCCGCGCATAGTATAAGGACCAGCAGGGTCAAATTTTACTGCCGTATAACCTTTGCCTATGAGATCAATCGCGGACTCTGCGGCCATTTCTGGCGAGGTCCAAAAGTCATTTAAATCATGATATTCTAAAGGGTAAAGATAAGAATATGCGCGAACACGCTCATTTATTCTTCCGCCCAGCAATTGCCAAGTTGGACAATCATAGTATTTTCCTAAAATATCCCAACACGCAATTTCTAGCCCAGAGAATGCTCCCATAACAGTTAGATCAGGCCGTTGAGTGAAACCAGAAGAATAGGTCCTTCGAAACATCCGTTCTACGTTTGAAGGCTTTTCATTTAGAAAGTATCGCTCAAAAACGTCCTTGATAACTGCTTCCATTGCGTTTGGACCTACAGAGGAAGCGTAACATTCACCCCATCCACTAATTCCATTGTCAGTTGTAAGTTTTATCAAGATCCAATATCGCCCACCCCATCCAGGCGGCGGTGGGCATGTTACAATTATTTTAAGGTCTTTCAGTTTCATTTTCTAGGGCACTTGTTTGGCTTCAAAAACAATTACGTTTCTTTTGGCTGATCCTAATTTAGTATCAGCTATTGCCTCATTTATTTGATCAAGACTCCATGTTTTGGAAACTAATTCATCTAATTTTAAACGGCCTTGTTCATAAAGATCAACGATCCAAGGAATATCACGTTTGATTACAACATCGCCCATTTTAGATCCTATCATTCCCTGAGAAACCGCTGCCATCATTACAGGTTCATAAATTGACTTGTCTCCCGTTTTGGGCATTCCCACCATAACCACTTTACCACCATAGCCAAGATATCTTGGTGCAACATCATAGACTGCACTGCTTCCTACGGTAACTAAAACTATATCGGCTCCGCGACCAACTAAAGCTTTAGCTATGCGCCAAGGAGATTTTTCAGTTGCCAGAACACTGTCTGTTGCTCCAAATTCCTTAGCTGCAGCTAATTTATCTTTGTTTTTATCGACTGCCACAATTCGCCGAGCTCCAGCTATTCTAGCACCCTGTATTGCGTTGAGGCCAACTCCGCCTGCACCAATAACAACAACATCTTGACCTGGTCTTAGTTTTGCTGCGTTAACCACCGCTCCTATACCAGTTATTACACCACAAGCTAGAAGTGAGGCAGTTGCAAAGTTCAAATCGGAATTTAATTTCACGATTTGGCTTTGATCCACAACTACTTTTTCCGCAAAAGCACCACAATTCATAACTTGCTGAATTGTATTACCTTTCATACTTAAAATAGGAAGCACAGCGTTGCCATTGTCTTCACATATTGTTGGGTTGCCTTCGAAGCAATTATTACAGTTTCCACACGATTTTATCAGAGTGACAACCACATGATCGCCAATTTCAAAGCCCTTTACAGCATCTCCAATTTTACTAATGAAACCTGCGGCTTCATGACCATAAACTGCTGGTAATTCTCCTCCCCAGTCGCCGTCTGCGAATGATATGTCAGAATGGCATACTGCTACGGCTCCTAAAGTTACTTCTACCTCGCCAGAGATTGGGTCTCTTAAGTCAATTGTTTCAATTTTCAGAGGCTCTCCAAATTCATAGCAAACAGCAGCTTTAATTTTGACCATTATATTATCCTTTGTAGAACAACCGTCTTTTAGTTAATTACATTCAATTCAATCTCGTCAATTCTTAAAATTATTGATTTACAAACTTTTTTGGAGCCCAAAATAAAAAAACGGAAATACAGATGGTTAACAGTACCGCTGAGGCGATAAAGGGTGCCCCTGGAAAATATATTTCCGAGTTTCGGTCAGAAAACTGAGATAAAATCCACGTCATTGATAGTGGAGTGATAATCATAGATACAGCGCTTAATGATGCAATAACGCCCTGAAGGCTACCTTGATTGCTTTCGTCAACTTGGTCTGACATTAAAGCGGTGAGTGCTGGTTGTCCGATGACGCCAAGAGAAGCTAATGGTGTCAGTGCTATGAGAAACCAACCATTTGTGATTATGGCAATTAATATCATCGCCACTATTTCTACGCCAAATCCCAAAAGAACCGTGTTATATCTTCCTATTAGATTAATTGTGGGTTGAACTAATACACCTTGGATAAATGCAAAACATATTCCGTATACTGTGAGTGATAAGCCAATCATGCCTGGTGACCACGAAAAACGTTCTGCTGTGAAATAAGGCCAAATTGCTGCATAAACAGCTGTACTTATTGAGTAAAGAAGGAAAACCATTAAAAAAACTTTTAAACCATCAAACTTTGCTATGGATCCAAAGGTTCTAAAGGGATTTATGGTTTTGAAATAAAATTGTTTTTGGACTTTAGTATTCAAACTTTCCTTAAGAAAAAAATAACAGGCAGCTGCATTCAATGCTGAAACAAATGCCGCTGCAAAAAATGGAAACCTTGGACCAACTTCACCTAATAAACCACCTATAATAGGCCCCAAAACAAAGCCAATACCAAAGCCGGCTCCTATGTAACCAAAACGGGCGGCCTTTTGTTCTGAAGTTGAAATGTCTGCAACATAGGCAGCAGCGGTTGCATGGGTTGATGCGGTTATCCCACCCAAAATTCGCCCAAAAAGCAGCAGCCAAATGCTAGTAGCTAACCCCATTATTATATAATCTAAAGCCATGAAAATTAATGAAATGAGAATTACTGGCCGACGACCAAATGTATCCGATAGGCTTCCCAAAATAGGCCCAAAAATAAATTGCATAACAGCGAATATGCTAGCTAGTACTCCGCCCCAAACAGCAGCCTCAGCAACTGTTTTACCAGGTAGCACATCTGTCATTAGGCTAGGTAAAACTGGTATCATTATACCAATTCCAACTGAGTCTAGAATTACGGTTAAAACTATGATTTTTATCGGTAAATTTTTTTTATTGATCATGAAATTCTATGCTGTTTTTCTAGGGCGAATGCCCAGTTTCTTTCATAAAATCTGATAAAATCTTCGCATATTTTTCCGGTTCCTCGACACATGGAATATGCCCAACTCCCTTAATTAAATTAAATTGTGATCCAGGTATTAGTTCACAGGTCTCTCGTACTAAGTCTGGTGGTGTAGAGCCATCTTCTGAGCCCGCTATTCCAATTGTTGGTAACCGTAAGCTCGAAGTTGGCGTGTAAAAATCTGTTCCAGAAATAGCATGTGAGCATCCGATATATCCCTCTAAAGGCTGTCTTTCGAACATATTTTTCCAAATATTCAACTCGTTGCTTTCAAAAAACTTATTACTAAACCACCTTTTCATTGTTTGTTCTGTTAAAGCTTTCATGCCCGAAGAATTCACCTGGGATATACGATCTTCCCATATCTGACGATTTCCTATCTTCGCTGCGGTATTTGAAAGAACCAATGCTCTTATTAGATCGAGCCTTTTCAAGGCTAATCCTTGCCCAATAAGGCCACCTATGGATAGGCCAATAAATAGCGAATTTTTCAATTTAAAGTGCTCCATCAAGGCTTCAATATCTCTTATTAGAGTACCCATAGAGTAAGGTGATTTTGTACAGTCAGATAGTCCATGTCCTCGTTTGTCATATCTAAGTATCCTAAGATTTTCAGGTAAATACGAAATAACATCATCCCAAATACGCATATCGGTTCCAAGTGAGTTTGAAAAAACTATTGTGGGGCCATTTTCAGGTCCCTCAAGTTTGTAATGAATGTTGGTTCCGTTCACCTCAATTACGGTGGCCATATATTTCCCTCAAATAAAATTTCTGCTTTTAAATCATTTCTATTGCTTTTCTAAAAATATAAGGATCAATATTTCCGCCGGAAACAACAGCAATCAAAGTATCATTATTGCATTTTTTCGTATGAAACAGTGCTGCGGCTAATGCAACTGCTCCTCCAGGTTCAACAACAATACGGAGCCTTGTGAAGGCTAAAGCGATTGCTTTCATTACTTCTTGATCTGTCACCACAATACCTTCACCACAGTATTTTTCCATCAATGGAAAAGTTAATTTTCCTGGTGTAGGAGTTATAATAGCGTCACAGAGCCCTCCACTAATTTGTTCATTTACTTGTCGTTCTCCACTTTTTAATGAACGAATTACGTCATCGAATCCCTCTGGTTCAACAGGCCTTGTTATAAAATCTGGCATCAAGCTCGAAAGAGCTACCGCAATTCCTGAGGTAAGACCTCCGCCACCACAGCAAACTAATACATCAGCCTTTTCAATTCCGTTTTGATTAGCTTGGTCTACGATCTCTAGTCCGATAGTTCCTTGACCAGCTATAACGTGACTATGATCATAGGGTGGAATAAGTGATAGTAGATTTTCTTCAGAAATTTTTTGTCCAATGTCCTCTCTGCTTTCATTTAATCGATCATAAAGAATAACTTCTGCGCCTAAATCTCTAGTATTGTTGATTTTTATTTCTGGTGCATCCTCAGGCATTATTATAGTCGCAGGAATTTCATGAATTTTTGCTGCCAAAGCCACACCTTGGGCATGATTGCCTGAAGAATAGGCGATTACACCTTTTTTGCGTTTTTCTATTGGAATTGAAGATATTGCAGAGTACGCACCTCTAAATTTAAAACTCCCCGTATGCTGCAAGCATTCTGCCTTGATAAAAATTTTTCTTTCAGCAATTTCGTCCAGAAAAGGGGAGTTTAAAAGAGGAGTAATCCGTTTTTTATTTTTGAGCCTCTCATTAGCTTCAAAGATTTCATCAATCTGCATATTTTATCTTCTCTAGTTTACACCAACTAATGCTCACAATATGATGGTTATTTTTAAGTCTATTGCAATGAGCTTTTAAGCTAATTTTAGTACTTCGAGGCCAAAAGAATTCAATTTCAAAAAAAACTTGGTATGGTTGCCAAATTTTTTAAAATATGTGTCGGTTTGTTAGGCAATCGGTCAATTGGCTCTTTTGATCTATTTACCCAGGCAGTTTCGAAACCAAAACCTGCTGCTCCAGCTATGTCCCAACCATTAGACGAAACAAATAAAACTTCTGATTTGGAACATCCAATTACATTTTCAACCTGTTCATATACCAACCGACTCGGTTTGAACACTTTTACCTTTTCTACTGATATTATTTCATCAATAACCTCAAAAAGATTAGACGATTTTACAGCGGAACTTAACATTTCAGGAGAGCCATTGGACAATATAGCTGTTTTAACACCCTTTGTTTTCAATTGTTTTAGCATCGGCGAAACTTCGGGGTACGGTTGTAGTTCCCAATAAAGGGCTAGAAGTCTTTCTTTTAAATCGAAATTTTCGTGTAAACCATGGGCTTCAAGAGCATAGTCCAAACTATTTTTAGTGACTGACCAAAAATCAATATATGAGCCCGTAATCGATCTCAGCCACGTATATTGTAGCTGTTTCATTCTCCATATATTGGAAACACTTGGCCAAACTTCTTTGAATGTTTCTCGGTTAGGTTCATTCGCTGCTGTTCTCGCGGCAGCATTTACATCAAAAAGTGTACCGTAAGCATCAAAAACACATATGGTAAGCAGCATTTAAAATTCTCCAAAAACAAACATAAAATTAAAAGCAAATACCTAGTAAATCAAATTTCAATTAGAACGGCACCTTTTCTGCCTTGCTCTAGAGTTCTGTTCTGTGCTCGAGCACAATCCTCAAGTTTGAAGATACTGTCGATCTTTGGCGTTAAAGCTCTCTGTTCGAAGGCAGAGTGAAGAAAATTAATTGCTATCTCTCTTTCTTTTCGTGGTAAAATATAAATTAGAAATATATCTATTTTGATAGCCTTAAAAAGATATAGTCCAAAAGGTATAGTAGGGTTCATCTCTTTAGCCGAACCATAAACTGCAAGCGTACCGTTTGGTTTTAAAACTTGATGGAGCCAAGTTAAATTTAAACCAAATTCAACCTCTATGACACGGTCGACACCCTCAGGAACAACTTCAGTAATTTGTGATACTAAATTATTGCTGGAATAATCAAAAAAATAGTCGGCTCCATTTTTAAGAATAGATTCAGAACTGCCTTGTGAACCTGTAGCGATTACTTTTGCTCCACCCCACTTAGCCAACTGAACGGCTAAATGTCCAACCGCTCCATTACCGCCTGAAATAAGTAATTTTTGCCCCTTGACTGGTCCAGATCCAAATACTCCTTGGGCTGCAGTGAGGCCAGGTATACCCATGGTCGCACCGTCTTGAAAGGTCATTTGGTTAGGCATTTCAACTGTATTTTCGATAGGTATAGTAATATAATCTGCTGCAGTACCAAATGGCCGCCTCCACTGACCATTTCTAATCCAAACACGCTTACCAATTAAAGATTGATCGAGCCCCAGTCCGACTTCCTCAATCACACCCGAACCATCAGAATGAGGTATAATTAAATTATAGTCAGGCTTTTGAACTCCTGGTCTATTTCCAGCTCGAGCTTTTGCATCTGAAGGGTTCACTCCAGAATATTTTAATTTAATTATTACTTCTTTTTGCTTGGGTTTTTGTATTTCTACATTCTGCAGATTCAGTACTTCAGTAGCTAGACCAAACTTGTCGTAAGCAATCGCTTTCAAGAATTATTTCCGACGCAAACGGATGATAACATCAACAGAAGCAATTTCTGCTCCCTTAGGCGCATTTGGAAGCTCTGAAATTTTTAATTGATCGGCTGGTGCGTCTGTAAGCTTTTGATCATCTTCCCAGTAAAAATGAGGATGATCATTTGTTCGCGTGTCAAAATAGCTTTTAGATCCATCTACGGTGATTTCCTGTACTAGACCGGCGTCACAAAATATATGTAAAGTATTGTAAACCGTCGCTAAAGAAACCTTATCGGCTCGCTTATTGACCTGTTCAAAAAGACTTTCAGCTGTCACATGCCGATGCTTGCCGTCGCCAACCAAAATTTCAGCTAGCACCAAACGTTGTCTTGTTGGACGCAAATTTGAACCTAAGAGCCAATTTGTCGCTCTCTGAGTGAATGTCATATTTGACTTCTTTCCGTTTCTCTACTGTTTATATTAAATCAAAACTGCTTTAAAGTTCAACGCTTTTTACATTTTCAAATTCAACATTTTTTTCTAAGGCTTGCAAGCTAGTCTTTTGGAATGATACACAACATCGAATATAGGAAAAAATAGAGCAGGAAAGAAAATCTAAAATGCCAGGGTTTCCATCAAGTTTTAGTCGTGAGGATCTTCTAAAGTGCGCCAGAGGTGAATTATTTGGCCCAGGGAATGCTCAACTTCCTGAACCCCCCATGCTCATGATGGATAGAATTACCGATATTAGCTCAGATAAAGGTGAAAATGGGAAAGGCCACGTGATCGCTGAATTTGACATTGTCCCCGACCTTTGGTTTTTCGATTGTCATTTTCCTGGGAACCCTATCATGCCAGGTTGTCTTGGTTTAGATGGACTTTGGCAATTAACAGGTTTTAATTTGGGTTGGCGAGGTTGGCAGGGGCGTGGCTATGCCTTGGGAGTTGGTGAAGTCAAACTAACGGGAATGGTTCGCCCAGATAGAAAGCTTTTAAAATACAAGGTAAATTTCACAAAAGCGCTTCAATCAAGAAGGCTCACAATGGGTGTTGCTGACGGAACGGTTGAAGCAGACGGTGAGCTAATTTATCAAGTGAAAGATATGAAAGTCGCTTTGTCTTCAAATTAATAATTGAATACTATTTTTTCTGTGATTTTTATTTACTAATGTGACGCTGGTATTGATCAGCCCAAAAAGGAGAAGACTATGTGCCGAGTGGTTATAACTGGATTAGGAATAGTCTCGTCTATAGGAAATAACGCAACCGAAGTATTGGGCAGTCTAAAAACTGGAAAGTCAGGAATTACTTCTAATGCAGATATGATTGAGCATGGCTTTAGAAGCCAAATAGCTGGAGATATCAAATTAGATGTCTCAGATTTTGTTGACAAGAGAACCTTAAGATTTATGGGTCCGGGAGCAGCATACGCTCACATAGCAATGGAACAAGCTATAAAAGATGCTGGTCTGGAAGAGCGTGAGATTTCTAATTACAGGACAGGTCTAATCGCCGGCTCTGGAGGCCCTTCAACTTCAGCCATGCTGACTGCCCATCAAGTGGTTATGAAATCTGGTGCACCTAAACGAATTGGACCATTTGCTGTTCCGAAGTGTATGTCTTCAACAATCTCTGCAAACCTATCTACGGCATTTAAAATAAAAGGAGTTAATTACTCAATAACGTCGGCTTGTTCTACTTCGCTTCACTGTATTGGAAATGCAACAGAGCAAATTTTGATGGGAAAACAAGATATTATGTTCGCTGGTGGAGGAGAAGAGTTAGATTGGACTTTATCATGTCTTTTTGATGCGATGGGTGCGATGTCGTCAAAGTACAATGATACTCCTGAGAAAGCATCAAGAGCTTTTGATGTAGATAGAGATGGATTTGTTATAGGTGGCGGTGGGGCTATTTTGGTCTTAGAAAATCTAGATCACGCAATAGCACGCGGGGCAAAAATTTATGCTGAAGTGACTGGATTTGGTGCGACCTCAGATGGCCATGATATGGTGGCACCTTCTGGTAAGGGAGGAGAGCGCGCAATGCGTTTAGCTTTAGAAACACTTCCTAAAGAAAGAGTGGTTAGTTACATAAACGCTCACGGAACATCTACTCCCGTTGGAGATGTTGGTGAGATAGAGGCTGTAAGGCGGGTTTTCGGTGCGGGTTTAACGCCATTGGTGAGTTCAACAAAGTCTATGACAGGTCACAGTCAAGGAGCGACAGGTGCCCAAGAAGCGATATATTGCCTTCTTATGCTTGAAAATGACTTTATTGCACCTTCAATCAATATTGATAATCTCGATCCTGAACTGAAACCTTTTGAAATTGCAAGTTCTCTAGTAAATAATGCAAAATTAGATACTGTTATGACTAACAGTTTTGGATTTGGTGGAACAAATGGATCAATGTTACTTTCAAATTATGAAGATTGAAGGCTGATAGACCGAGGTTAAATATGTTACATCTCAGAGGTAAACGTGGGCTTATAATGGGCGTGGCTAATGAGCGTTCTATTGCTTGGGGTATAGCAAAAGCCATGTCCGATGCAGGAGCAGATCTTGCATTTACATATCAAGGTGATGCATTTGGTAAGAGACTGGAACCATTAGCACAGTCCGTTGGTTCTAATTTGATGATGGACGTTGACGTAACTTATGATGCGTCTCTTGATAAAGCTTTTCAAACAATAGCAAGTAGTTGGGGTACATTAGATTTTGTTGTACACGCGATTGCATATTCAGAAAAAAATGAACTAACCGGTAGGTTCCTGAATACCACTAGAGAGAACTTTAAAAACTCCCTCGATATTTCTTCCTATTCCTTTATTGAAATAGCCCGTCGGGCGCACCCGTTGATGATCGCTAATGGTGGCACGCTGCTCACTTTAACTTATCAAGGTTCAAACCGAGTGACCCCATTTTATAATGTAATGGGGGTTGCAAAGGCGGCACTGGAGGCTACTACACGCTATTTGGCAAATGATCTTGGCCCTGATGGAATTCGAGTGAATGCTATTTCTCCAGGCCCTATGAAAACGTTGGCTGGCGCTGCTATTGGAGGCGCAAGAAAAACTTTCAAGCATACTGAGATCAATTCTCCTTTACGATCAAATGTCTCTCTGGAAGCCGTTGGCGGTACAGCTGTTTATCTTGCGTCTGACGCAGGTGCATACACAACTGGAGAAATAATATGTGTTGATGGTGGATATCATATTTTGGGAATGCCACAGTCAGAAAATATATGACGGCAGCGGTGTTGCACTGTGCTAGAAACTAGTTATGTAAGTTAGTAGAAATGTTCAAAACTTCGGCTTTCACTTCAATTCAAGACACGCTATTTGCATCATATAATATATTTGGATCACTTGAACATGGCACTTGGTAAGCATTTTGACTCTGCAACGGTGGAAAGACGGGTTTCTGAGAAATGGATTGGGAATAAAGCGTTTCGGGCTGGTTCAAATGCCAAAGACGGACAACCCAGCTATACGATAATGATCCCCCCTCCTAATGTTACTGGCGTTTTACATATGGGACATGCCTTTAATAATACTCTTCAGGATATCTTAATTCGCTGGAAACGTATGCAAGGTTACAAAACTTTATGGCAACCGGGTACGGATCATGCTGGAATTGCAACTCAAATGGTTGTTGAGCGGCAGCTAGCGGAAGAGGGGAAAAAGCGTACTGACTTCTCCCGCGATGAGTTTCTTGAAAAAATCTGGAATTGGAAAAAAAAGTCCGGTGGGACAATAATAAGTCAGTTGCAACGCTTGGGTGCTTCTTGTGATTGGGATCGTGAAGCCTTTACTATGTCTGGCGCTCCAAATGCGCCAAAAGATGAAGGCGGAAATTTTCATGATGCGGTAATAAAAGTCTTTGTGGATCTCTACAAAAAAGGCCTGATTTATAGGGGAAAAAGACTTGTTAATTGGGACCCTCATTTTGAGACGGCAATTTCAGATTTAGAAGTTGAAAATATTGAAGTGGCCGGACATATGTGGCACTTTAAATACCCCTTAAAAGGTGGAGAAACTTACACGTATATAGAAAAGGATGAAGAAGGAAATATCACTTTACAGGAAGAACGAGATTACATTTCGATAGCAACAACGCGTCCCGAAACAATGCTGGGAGATGGGGCTGTTGCAGTTCACCCATCGGATCAAAGATATAAATCTCTCATAGGAAAGTTTTGTGAAATACCCTTGGGGCCAAGGCAATATCGTCGCCTTATACCAATAATCACAGATGAGTACCCTGATCCTAATTTTGGTTCTGGGGCCGTAAAAATTACCGGCGCCCATGATTTTAACGATTATCAAGTAGCAAAAAGATCTAATATTCCGATGTATTCTCTGATGGATAAAAAAGGGGTAATGCGCGTTGATGGTTCACCTTATAAAGATGAAGTGAAAAAAGCCCAAGCCATTTTAAATGAGGAAATTACTTGGGATGAGGATCTAATTGCTTCTATGAATTTGGTTCCAGACGAGTATCGAGGACTGGACCGATTTGAAGCTCGAAAAAAAGTTGTTGCTGAAATTACTGCCGAAGGATTAGCGGTAATGACAGTCTCTACAGATAATGATGGTAACTTTTCTACCAAGCCATTTGTAGAAAGTAAGGCTATTATGCAACCTTTTGGTGATAGATCTAAGGTTGTTATTGAACCAATGTTGACAGATCAGTGGTTCGTTGAGACTTCAAAAATTGTTAAGCCGGCTTTGGATGCAGTCAAAAATGGTGAGATTAAAATTATACCATCGAGTGGTGAAAAAACTTATTATCACTGGTTAAATAATATTGAGCCTTGGTGTATTTCTCGTCAGCTATGGTGGGGTCATCAGGTTCCAGTGTGGTTTGATAAAGACGGAAATCAATATTGTGCTGTGACAGAGAGTGAAGCTCAAGAACAGGCGGGTTCAGATGTTCAGCTTACGAGAGACCCTGATGTTTTAGATACATGGTTTTCATCGGGATTGTGGCCAATTGGAACTTTAGGATGGCCCGAAGACAGCAGCGTCTTAAGTCAATATTTTCCAACATCTACTTTGGTAACTGGTCAGGATATTTTGTTCTTTTGGGTTGCCAGAATGATAATGATGCAACTTGCTGTTAGAAATGAAATTCCTTTTGATACGGTCTATTTACATGGATTGGTGAGGGACGCCAAAGGTAAAAAGATGTCCAAGTCCACAGGTAATGTTGTAGATCCAATTGACATTATTGATGAGTATGGAGCCGATGCTCTTCGTTTTACAAATGCGTCAATGGCTTCAATTGGTGGTGTTTTAAAATTGGATACTCAAAGGATCGCCGGTTATAGAAATTTTGGTACAAAACTTTGGAATGCAGCGAGATTTGCGTCACTTAATGAGGCAAATTTTGGGGTATCAGTTCCAACTGCAAAAGAAACAGTAAATCGTTGGATATTGGGTGAAACTGTCAAAACGCTTAATGAAGTAAATATTGCTTTTGATCAATTTAGGTTTAACGATGCTGCACAGGTTCTATATTCCTTTGTCTGGGGTACGGTTTGCGACTGGTACGTGGAGCTTTCAAAGCCGCTTTTGAATTCTGCTGATTTTAAGATAAAAAGTGAAACTCGACAAACAATGGGGTGGGTTATAGACCAATGTCTAATATTACTGCATCCTATTATGCCTTTTATAACCGAAGAATTGTGGGAGACCCTCTCGCAAAGAAACGAGATGCTAGTTCATTGTGATTGGCCAAAATTTGATAGCGCACTCATTGATCATGCAGCGGATCTAGAAATGAATTGGGTTGTTAACCTTATAGAGTCTATTCGCTCTGCCCGAGCTCAATTGAGAGTTCCCGCTGGATTAAAGATACCAATGATCTTCTTTAAAATGGATTCTGAAGCTAAACAAGCTTGGGAAAATAATAGTGAAATGATACAGAAGTTAGCCAGAATAACAGAACTTACAAGTGCTGATGAGATACCTAAAGGCAGCATTGCGATATCAGCCAAAGGAGCTAGTTTTGCCTTACCGCTTGAGGGTATTATTGATGTCGATGAAGAAAAGAAACGTCTTCGTAAGTCGCTTGATAAGCTTCAAAAAGAAATTTCAGCGCTTAAAGGAAGACTTCAAAATTCAAAGTTCATAGAAAGTGCTCCAGAAGAAGTAATTTTAGAGACACAAGAGAATTTAGTTTTGCGAGAGGAAGAAGAGGAAAAGTTGTATTCTGCGGCTTCACAGCTGTGAAATTTTCACAAGTAAATTTCAGATAATTCTTAAATTCTCCTAAGTATTACTCCACATTCCTTCCCTCCGGACCAGACATGTCAAATCCAAGATGGCGAGCAACTGTAAAAATATCTTTATCACCTCTTCCACACATATTCATACAAATTATATGATCTGGAGGAAGACTAGGTGCAATCTTCATAACGTGTGCGAGGGCATGACTGGGTTCTAAGGCTGGTATTATGCCTTCAGTGGTGCAACTCAGTTGAAATGCTTCAAGAGCCTCTTTATCCGTAATTGAAACATATTTTGCCCGACCTATTTCGTGAAGCCATGCATGTTCGGGGCCTATCCCGGGATAATCAAGACCAGCAGATATAGAAAATCCCTCTAATATCTGGCCATCTTCATTTTGTAATAAGTAGGTACGGTTTCCATGTAAAACTCCTGGCCTACCGCCGGTAAGAGAGGCACAGTGTTCCATCTTTGCGTTTACGCCTTTTCCGCCTGCTTCTACACCTATTATATTCACTGAACTGTCGTCTAAAAAAGGAAAGAATAGACCCATTGCATTAGATCCGCCGCCAATGGCGGCTATCAATGTATCCGGAAGACGACCTTCAACGTCATTCATCTGTTCTTTTGTTTCTTTTCCGATTATTGATTGAAAGTCTCTTACCATAGCAGGGTAAGGATGAGGTCCTGCCACTGTCCCTATACAATAAAATGTATCACGAACGTTAGTTACCCAATCACGCAGTGCATCATTCATTGCATCTTTCAAGGTGCCTCGGCCCGACGTAACAGGTATCACCTCAGCACCAAGAAGTTTCATTCGAAAAACATTTGGAGCCTGTCTTTCGACATCGTGAGACCCCATATAAACAACACACTTTAATCCAAACTTTGCGCAGACGGTGGCTGTAGCTACTCCATGTTGGCCGGCTCCTGTTTCTGCAATTATTCGCGTTTTACCCATTCTTCTGGCCAGAATTATCTGGCCAAGCACGTTATTAATTTTGTGTGCTCCGGTATGATTTAACTCATCGCGTTTAAAGTAAATTTTTGCACCACTTAGATGATTTGTTAGACGTTCTGCATAGTATAGTGGGCTGGGTCGTCCGACGTAGTTTGTCCACAAATCATTCATTTCGGACCAAAAGGATTTATCATTCTTGGCTTTTTCATACTGCTTTTCAAGCTCGAGAATTAGCGGCATCAATGTTTCAGAAACAAACCTTCCACCAAACTTACCAAAACGGCCTTTATCATCGGGGCCATTCATAAAACTATTAAAAAGATCATTTGCCATATTCTTAATAACTCCCAAAAACGGTCTAGCTTGCAGCCAAACAAACGTAAAGTGCTTAGTCTTAGAAATTATATAGAAGACATAAACAAAGAAATTTTTTTATCATCCTTAAGCCCAGGAGCCTTTTCAACTCCAGACGATAAATCCAGTTGCGTTGCTCCCGTTATTGTGATGGCTTCTGCTGCATTCTCGCTATTGAGACCTCCAGCAAGCAACCAGGGGCGCTGAAACTCGACGTCTTTAAGCAACTTCCAATCAAAATTTAATCCATTCCCACCAGGTAAAACAGACGAGGCAGAGGATTTTGCGTCTATAAGTAATTGATCTGCAACATCTGAAAAAAGAGAAATCAAATCAAGGTCAGCAGCTTCTGCAACACCAATGGCTTTGATGACTGGTAGCTTATATCTAATCTTAATCTCCCGAACTCTTTTAGGTGTCTCTTTTCCGTGTAATTGAATAAAATCCAATGGAACTTTTTTTACTATTTCATCTAAAATTTGATTGTCTAAGTTAACGGTAACTGCCACTTTTTTTATTTGGTTGCCTGCATATAAACTAAGCTTTCTCGCAAGGTTTAAATTTACAAAACGGGGAGATTTTTCAAAAAACATCAAGCCGGCGTAATGTGTACCATATCTTATGGAAGCATCCATATCTGCTGTGTTTGTTATACCACAAATTTTGACGCGAACTTTTGAGCACATTTATTTAATTTTTCATTTCAACTTTTTCCAAAAGTGTGATGACATCGTCGTTTTTGTTTTCTTTTGCCTGCAGTTCTGAAAGTTCAGTTTCAGCTCTGTAAAGCCTTTTTTGATAATTATTTGCCTCAACCCGAAATTTATATTCCCTTAGCCATTCCCATACAAACCCAATAATAAGTCCAATCAAAATTCCAGAAAAGAAAACTAAAAATAGAGGAATATTTAAGAAAATATTTATTCCGAAAAGTGACGATAAATGCTCTGGCAAAAAGTAAAGCATTACTTTTTCGCTATTTGCTAATGAAATTAAGAAAAGTATTGTTGCCAAGCACAATAAAAATACTGTGCGTATTAAACGCATATTAATTAAGCTCTTCCGTTGAGTCGATCTCTTAAAAGTTTACCTGTTTTAAAAAAAGGAACTGCCTTACTTTCAACTTTTACAGCCTCGCCAGTTCGTGGATTTCGTCCCATTCTAGCATCTCTCGATTTTACAGAAAACGCTCCAAAGCCTCGGAGTTCAACTCTGTTTCCCTTAGCCAAGGCCTCGGTAATTTCACTAAAAACTGTATTTACGATACGCTCTACGTCACGCTGATAAAGATGTGGATTTTCATCGGCAATAATTTGAATTAGTTCAGAACGTATCATCTCTAAAAACCCCCGTAATTATGTATGTTCCACAACCAAAGACTATAAACACAATAGCTATTGATAAAAGACATTTGTTGTTCAGGTCTATATTCTTTCAGTATTTTTCATAGTTTTTTATCAAAAATCAGTAAAATTGTTTAGTTTTTAAATTTTTGTTGAACTAAATATATGCGGTATAGTGCTTCAAACAACGAATCGAAAATAGCTGCCTCCCCAAATTTGGAGACGCAGATTTCTTGCAAAAATTAATAATTAATCCTCCGTTTTTAAAGCAGCGCCAAGAATATCACCCAATGACGCACCACTGTCTGAAGATCCGTACTGCTCAACAGCCTCTTTCTCTTCAGCTATTTCTCTGGCTTTAATGGAAACGCCTAGTTTTCTTGTCTTATTGTCGATATTGGTTACTCTAACGTCTACTTTATCACCGACACTGAACCTTTCTGGCCGCTGTTCGGCTCGATCTCGTGATAGGTCTGATTTGCGAATAAAAGATTTCATACCTTCATATTCTACCTCAATTCCACCTTCTTCTATTGATTTTATTTCTACTGTAATAACCGAGCCGCGCTTAACATTTCCGGTGGCTTTAGCAAACTTGTCCTCACCTAAAGCTTTAATAGATAAACTAATGCGCTCTTTCTCCACGTCGACTTCAGATACGACCGCTTTAACTAAATCCCCTTTTTTAAAGTTTTGTATCGCGTCTTCTCCACGTTCGTTCCATGAAATGTCACTTAAATGGACCATTCCATCTATATCACCTTGAAGACCTACGAATAATCCAAATTCGGTTATATTTTTAATTTCACCTTCAACTTCTTGCCCTTCAGGATGAGCTTCTGCAAAAGTTTCCCATGGATTTCGCATTGTTTGCTTTAATCCAAGTGAGACGCGCCGCTTAGCGTCATCTATTTCAAGGACCATGACCTCAACTTCTTGACTGGTTGAGACAATTTTACCCGGATGAACATTTTTCTTTGTCCAAGACATTTCTGAAACGTGTACTAAACCTTCAACACCTGCTTCTAATTCAACAAATGCACCATAGTCTGTTATATTTGTAACAAGGCCTTTGTGGGTAGACTCAAGTGGATATTTAGCTTCAACTATCGACCATGGGTCTTCCTCAAGTTGTTTCATTCCAAGACTTATACGATGAGTATCCTTATTTATTTTAATAACTTGTACTTTAATAGATTGACCAATTGTTAAAATTTCTGATGGATGATTAATCCTTCTCCAAGCCATATCTGTAACGTGGAGTAATCCATCCACACCACCTAAATCAACAAATGCACCGTATTCAGTGATATTTTTAACAATCCCTTCGGCATCCATACCCTCTGCCAGGTTGCCAATAACTTCGGCGCGCTGTTCTGCCCTGCTTTCTTCCAATATTGAACGGCGGGATACAACAATATTACCCCTACGGCGATCCATTTTGAGGATTTGGAAGGGTTGTTTCATACCCATAAGTGGTCCAGCATCTCGAATGGGTCTAACGTCTACTTGTGATCCTGGAAGGAATGCGACCGCTCCCCCTAAATCAACTGTAAAGCCACCTTTTACTCTTCCGAAAATAGCGCCATCTACTCGTTCATCACTTGAGTGAGCTTTTTCAAGCCTATCCCAGGCTTCTTCTCTACGCGCCATTTCTCTCGAAACGACTGCCTCTCCCTTTGAGTTTTCAACTTGGCGCAAAAAAACTTCTACTTCATCACCAACTGCAACTTCAGGTGCTTCTCCGGGGTTTGCAAACTCTTTAAGTTCAACCCTACCTTCCATTTTGTAGCCAACATCTACTATGGCGAAGCCTGCTTCGATAGCAATAACTTTCCCTTTTACTACCGAATTTTCTTTAGGTGTGTCTATTTCCAAGCTCTCTTTCAGTAGAGCTTCGAATTCTTCCATTGATGCATTTTGAGCCATGAGGTCTCATCTTCCTTTTCTATTATGTTGTTTCTGGCCTTGCGGTTGTTTCCGCTGGTCTTTGAAATAAATTGTCTAAAAAAAACGAGAAAAGGGTCGGTTTAATCCGACCCGATAAAAAATCGCGCGGTTGTGCGCTTATCTCTCGTTTCAACATTATTTTGCGATGTAATATGAAAAAATACTATGATCAAGTTATATTTTTATTTTTGAATTTATCTTTATTTAGGTAAAAAAGTTCATCGGACTGGCCGATTTAAATTTATATAACTAAATTTTAGTCTGTATATAATCGAACACTTTATCTACTGCTTCTTTTATTGATAATGCCGAAGTATCAAATATTTTAGCATCGCTTGCAGCAACCATCGGTGAAGAGCTACGCGTCTGATCTCTTTTGTCTCTTTCCTTTATTTGTTCGAGGATTGTTTCGAAACTTATTTTTCCATCATGCTTGTAAAGTTCGACATATCTTCTTTTAGCTCGCGCTTTTAAAGAAGCAGTTAGAAAGATTTTAATCTTTGCATTGGGACAAACTATTGTCCCGATATCTCTTCCGTCTAAAACTGCACCTGGCATTTTTTTTGAAAAATTACGCTGAAATTCAAGGAGAGCGGCTCTAACTTCTGGGATCAAAGCTATCTCACTGGCGGCTTGAGCTATTTCTGGTTTTTGAAGATCATATTTGTTCAAGTCACTAATATTTAGGCTTTGAGCGGCATCAATAGGTGGACGTCCTTCTAAATACTGCGCTCCAATTGCTCGGTAAAGTTTCCCAGTATCTAAATAGTTAAATTGCAATTTTTCCGATATAGCTTTTGAGACCGTTCCTTTGCCCGAGGCAGCTGGGCCATCTATTGCTATTACTGTTTGACTCATGGCTCTAGCTTCTGAAAATTTGCTCCAATTCGGGCCATCAAACTTTCAAAACTTGGAAAAGAGGTAGTTATTGGGCTACTATCATCGATGGTAAGCGTACGTTTGCTAGCCATACCCATAACAAGAAATGACATTGCTATTCTATGATCTAGAAAGGTTTCACAAAGACCGCCCCCATCCACTCCATCTATTTCACGGCCTTCCACCGACCACCAGTCTTCACCTTCTTCTATTTTTATACCGTTTGACTTTAGCCCCTTTGCCATCGCATCTATCCGGTCACTTTCCTTGACTCTCAATTCGCGTACATCCCGCATCATTGTTTTTCCTTTTGCAAAGGAAGCAACAACTGAAAGAATAGGATATTCGTCTATCATGCTCGCAACTCTTTCGGAAGGTACATCTATTCCCATCATATCAGGTGAAAACTTTGCTCGAATGTCGGCCACCGGCTCACCTCCCTGAAAATTTTCATTTTCGAAGGTTATATTTGCATTCATTTCTTTAAGCGTATCGAACAAACCAGAGCGTGTCGGATTAAGGCCTATATTAGGTAAGAGTATATCAGAACCCTCGGTTATCAATGCTGCGCAAACGGGAAAAGCCGCACTTGATGGATCTCTTGGGACTTTTATTTCTTGGGCGTTGAGCTCGGGATATCCCTCAAGCTTGATTATATTTCCCTCACTTGTTTGTTCGGATGTAATATTGGCTCCAAAACCTCGAAGCATTCTTTCAGTATGGTCCCTGGTTTTTTCCTTTTCAATTACCGTGGTTGTTCCAGGTGAATTTAAACTAGCAAATAGTATGGCCGATTTAATTTGGGCAGAGGCTACCGGAGTTTGATAGGTTATTGGAATAGGTGCCTCCGATCCAACCACAGTAATTGGAAGCTTGCCGTTTCTTCGACTGAAAGTTTTCGCACCAAATAGATTTAGAGGTTCCGTTATTCTGGCCATTGGTCGTTTGTTAAGACTTGCGTCTCCTGTAAAAGTGGCTGTAACATCAGATGTTGACATTGCTCCCATTATTAGGCGAACTCCTGTTCCCGAATTTCCACAATCTATTACTTTTTCAGGCTCAGCAAATCCTCCAACACCAAAGCCATCAACTGTCCACTCTCCACTTTTATGTTTTTCAACTAATGCTCCAAATGATCTCATTGCTTTCGCAGTGTCGATAACATCTTGACCTTCAAGAAGGCCATGAATCTTAGTTTTTCCAATCGACAAAGCCCCTAGAATTAATGATCGATGAGATATTGATTTATCACCAGGGACATTTGCCTGGCCGCGCAGATTAGTAACGCGTGTCGATGACATTGGGATAGGTTTTTCAAGCCCTGACATTCTTTTACCTCACCTTTCTATTTCGACCTGATACCTGATCAAAACAAAAGCGTCCATGAACAATTCATTCTAATAAAATTTGTTAAGAAATATTTTGATATTGACAATAGCATAAGTTTGAATGGGAAAACTCAAGCAATAAATGTAAGATAGTAAGGAGTTCTTTCCTCCTTTAGCGCTTTTATCTCGTAGCGAGTTGAAACCCAGTCTTGCCAAGGAGTGCGCCAGTCTGAGGCATCTTTTGCTAACCACTGAAATCCCGCTCTTGGTAATTCTTGAAGAGCCTGCCTTACATAGTCTTCAATATCTGTCGCTATTCTTAGGATGCTGCCAGGTTTCATGGTTTCATATAGAGGAACAAGGAATTCCTGCGTTACAAATCTCCTGCGATGGTGCCTTTTTTTAGGCCACGGATCTGGGTATAAAAGAAAAACTTTTGAAATAGAATTCTTAGCCAATACATCAAATATGCTTCTTACATCTCCATCATACAACTTAATATTTTGGCAAGGATTAGCATTTAATTTTCCCATTAACTTTGCTACACCATTTTGATACGGTTCACAGCCGATAAAGCCTATATCTGGATTAAGTCTGGCCTGATGAATAAGATGTTCTCCTCCACCAAAACCAATTTCTAACCAAACGGGTTTTTCATCAAATATTTCAGATATTTTGACTTGCTTTCTTAAAGGGTTTTCTTCCCTAGAAATATTTTGAAGAGAATATTTTTCGAAATCAGTAAGCAAAGCTTTTGTCTGTGAGGTACTTAGACTTTTACCCTTAAAACGGCCATAGAAGTTTCTCCATTCCGTTCCATTTTTATGACGAATATTTTTACTACACATCAACAAGTTCTATTTAAGACTTTTGATAAGGTTATATTTTATTCTACTTACACTTGGCTTTAAGTTCATCTACCAAATCAATTTTTTCCCAACTAAATCCACCGTCTTGCTCAGGCTTACGGCCAAAATGTCCATAAGCTGCAGTCCTTTGGTATATGGGTTTATTAAGCCCGAGGTGCGTTCTTATCCCCATCGGTGTTAAATCCATACAAGAAGCAATTGCTTTTTCTATTGCTTCCTCGGAAACAATGCCGGTACCGAATGTATCTGCATAAATAGAAAGAGGCTTTGCTACCCCAATTGCATAGCTTAACTGTATTGAACATTTTTTTGCCAAACCGGCGCCAACTATATTTTTGGCTAAGTACCTTGCAGCATAGGCTGCTGAACGATCAACTTTCGTTGGATCCTTTCCTGAAAACGCCCCCCCTCCGTGTGGCGCTGCGCCTCCATACGTATCAACGATTATTTTCCGGCCTGTTAAACCCGCATCCCCATCAGGGCCACCAATAACGAATTTTCCGGTTGGGTTTACATGCCATTTAGTTTCGTGTGACAACCAATTTTCGGGTAAAACTTCTCTAATATATGGTTCAACAATTGATCGAACGTCTTTAGAGGTCATTTTTTCATCGAGGTGCTGCGTCGATAAAACGATAGAAGTGACACTAGTTGGCTTTCCTTCTTGATATTTTACGGATAACTGGGATTTCGCATCAGGCCCTAAAGTTGGTTCAGTTCCATTTTTTCTAACTTCTGATAGACGCCGAAGAATTGCATGAGAATATTGAATAGGAGCAGGCATCAGATCTTCTGTTTCGTCAGTTGCATATCCAAACATGATGCCTTGATCTCCAGCACCCTCAGCTTTATTTTTGCTTGCATCCACGCCTTGTTTTATATGTGCTGATTGTTCGTGTAATAAATTTGTTATTTCTACAGTTTTATGATGAAATTTTTCCTGCTCATAACCAATATCTTTGATGCAATCTCTGGCGATTTGATCTATGCGACCCATGAAGTCATTTAAAGTATCTTTGTTTGATAGTCCGACTTCGCCTCCTATTACCACCCTATTAGTGGTCGCAAAAGTTTCGCATGCCACTCTTGCTTCAGGCTCCTCTGAGATGAAAGTATCTAGAACGGCATCAGATATTCTATCGCAAACCTTGTCTGGATGTCCTTCAGATACCGACTCCGATGTGAATGTAAAATTGCTTCTGCTCAATTTTCTCTCCTAGATTTACTAATCAATAACCTGTCCCAAAACTTTTTTGATTAATAAATTTTTTATTAATAATTGCAATAACCATAGTTAGAAGAATAAGTGATATAAATATCAAGTCTCCAAATAATCCATATATTGTGCTATGTTTCCTGGATGGAATAAATGAATCTAAGTAACCTGGTTTGTTTATTGAAAGATTTTCCACAACCTTGCCGTTGGCATCAATAATCGCAGAAATTCCTGTATTAGCTACACGGATTACTGGCAAGCCAAACTCTATTGCCCTAATACGAAGTTGTGCCAAATGTTGTTGTGGCCCAATTGATTTCCCAAACCATGCATCATTTGTAATTTGTAAAATGAAATCGGCATTTTTGACTGAAGGTTTTAAGAAATTTGGAAATATAGCTTCGTAACAAATTAATGGAACAAATTTTAGCCCATTGGGTAGATTTAGGAGTTCAGACCCTTTTCCTCTTTTGAAACCCCACCCAAATAAGTTCGATCTTTCGGAAATTTTAAAATAATTTTTTAGATTTATGAAAGGCAAATATTCCCCAAAGGGAACAAGTTTAGCCTTATCATAGAAAACGGTTTCTTGGTTTTTATTCTCAATAATAAGCGAATTTTTTAAAAAATTAGTTGGGTCGATTTTTAAGGCTCCAAATATTAGTATGCTTTCCTCTGCAGCATTTTTCATTTTATCTAGCTCTTCAAATGCTGAGTTATAAGGTAAATATAAAGATGTTTCTGGCCATATAACTATATCAGGTTTTGGCTGCTGAGCTGTCATTTCAATCATATTCTTAAAAAAAATGGGAGCAAACTCTTCTGACCATTTTTTTTCTTGAACCGCATTGGGTTGAACTAAACGGACGCTAACATTTAAGTTTTCTAGAGGCTCTTTTTCAAAAAAATGTGGAATAAAAAATAGAATACAGATTGTACAAATAGCTAATAGAGCGTAGATTTTTTTTCTAAGTTCTAAAGTTAAAGCAATAGTAAAACAGGTTAATAATACAAATAAACTAAGTCCGTAGGGTCCTAATAGAGAAAGCCATTTTTCAGCGTTAGTATCTAATAAAACGTATGATATAGTGGCCCAGGGAAATCCAGTTAATAAATATAAACGACAATATTCTGCCAAACTTAAACCTATCACAACTCCGATAGATGAAAGATAATGGTTGCCTATAAAAGCAAATATCGCCCAGATTAAAGCTAAGAAGCTAGGTAAGGCAAGAAAAGCGAATGGAGCCATCCAACCATGAACCCAGGGCTCAACCAAGAAAGGTTCTACTATCCATATTAACGAAATAGCAAAATACCCAAACCCAAAATGAAATGTTAATTTGAAGATATTTTTAGGGGTTTCATATTTAATGATAAGCCAAAACCAGACGGTCAAAGAGAGAAAACTTAAATACCATAAAGCCCAAGGATCGTTTCCCAATGCACATACAATACCTAAAATTAGGGAGATAATATTTGAATTATTCGGCCGCTTTAATAACATCTGGCAATCTTAGGCGTAGTTTTTTTACTCGACGGGGATCCGCCTCTACTATTTCAAATTCGAGGCCGTGAGGGTGTGGGACGATTTCACCCCGAACAGGAACTCGACCAGCTAACATAAAAATTAAACCACCAAATGTATCTATTTCCTCAGCATCTATAGACGCCTCGTTGGTAAGGTCTAACCCTGTTTCTTCTTTAAATTCCCGCAAAGATGTTTTTGCTGTAGCTAAATACTGACCAGGTTTTTCGAGAAGCCAATCCTTTTGGTTTGCTTCGTCATGCTCGTCCTCAATATCTCCAACCACTTGTTCAATTAAATCTTCAATTGTGACAAGACCATCGACGCCACCATACTCGTCAATTACTAGAGCCATATGGGTTCTTTCCGCCTGCATTTTTGCCAGTAAAACTCCCAAAGACATAGAAGGTGGAACAAAAAGTAGGGTTCGTAAAATATTTTTTACTCCAAATGGGCCAACGCTGTCGTTGGAATTCGATTTCAAAATAAAATCCTTAAAGTGTACAAATCCTAGCGGACTATCCAAGGTATTATTGTAGACAGGCAAACGCGTGAGTGCTGTGTTTTTGAAAGTATCAAGTAGCTCGTCTTCTTTTATTGTATCATGTACAGCAACGATATCTGCTTTTGGAATTGACACATCCTCTACGTTTAGCCTTAGAAGATTGCCTAATTCATTATTAGCCTTGCGCTTTAAATCTACAAAATTTTCTTTTTTATCAAATTGCTGTACTTGACTGCCAAGCTTGAATACCCTTGCAATTCGTCCAAGAATATTCAATGGCTTTCGCTCTGAGTTATCGTCGTTCGGCTGCGCGCTACGCGCTGCACTCGAGGATCCGTCTGTTTCGCCCATTTCTCCATTCCGTTAGATAGCGCCGTAAACTTTACAAATATGGATTATTTATACCCAGGTTTGCAAGTACTTGCACCTCAATTTTTTCCATTTCGGCAGCATTTTTTTCCTCTTTATGGTCATAGCCCAGTAAATGAAGTACTGAGTGTATAATCAAATGGTATACGTGATGTTCAAAATCTATTTTTGAAATGTCTGCTTCTTTTTTACATACCTCATAAGCGATTGCTATGTCGCCCAATTCGAAAGGGTCAACATTAGCTTCAAGCTTTGAAATACTTCTAACTTCACAAATTTCAGGTGT
Organism: Paracoccaceae bacterium; assembly: GCA_902554705.1. Taxonomy (GTDB): domain Bacteria; phylum Pseudomonadota; class Alphaproteobacteria; order Rhodobacterales; family Rhodobacteraceae; genus Salinivivens. Next base: position 69,208 of record CACDPP010000001.1, on the reverse strand, counting down.
TGAGGGAAAAGATAATACATTTGTAGAATTATTTTTGCCTCTGAATTGAGCGTTTAAACCCTTAATTTTTTTACCGCTGCATGCGAGAATACAGCAAATAAAATTTTCTGATCTTAGGTTCAACTGCGAAAGTGTTTCTTTAAAAGCAGCATTTGCTATCTGCAGTAAATTTAGCGTTTTCCAACGAGCATCTTCCATGATCAAATCGACGCTCATCTCGCTACTTATCCAATTTAACACTATTTAATTTTCTTTTACTGTCTTTATCATATGCTTCAATTATTGATGCTACAAGAGGGTGGCGAACAACGTCACCTGCTGAAAAATAATTGAAACTAATTTTTGGTTCCGAGCTTAATAATCGTTCGGCTTCTACGAGCCCAGATGTTGCGCCTTTCGGTAAATCGATTTGTGATTTGTCGCCAGTAATGACCATCCTACTTCCTTTGCCAAGTCTTGTTAAGAACATCTTCATTTGCATCGAGCTGGCGTTCTGTGCTTCGTCTAATACGATAAAAGAATGTGAAAGAGTACGACCTCGCATAAACGCTAGAGGAGCAATTTCAATCCGCTTTTCTTCTATTAGTTTGTATAATTGCTTGCCCGGAAGGAAGTCATTTAAGGCATCATATAAAGGCTGCATGTAAGGGTCGACTTTATCTTTCATATCCCCAGGTAAATACCCCAGTTTCTCGCCAGCCTCTACTGCTGGGCGGCTAAGAACTATTCGGTCGACCTCTCCATTAATAAATTTTGATACTGCTACAGCTACTGCAAGATACGTTTTACCTGTCCCGGCCGGTCCAATTCCAAATACTAGTTCATTTTTTAAAAGTGAAGATACAAAAGCTTTTTGAGCATTTGTTCTTGGTTCGATTGTCTTTTTTCGAGTTTTTATCTCGAAGTTGGATTTTTTAAATACCTCAATTTGCTTATCCGTTTGAGAGGCATTTTTCAAATCCCTGCCGCCTGTAACTCCACGCAACTCCCGATCAAGGTCACCAGTATCAAGGGGTTTTCCATTTTCAAGACGAGTGTAAAGTGCCTCTAAAACTATTTTACCAGAGGACCTTGAGATTTCATCGCCAAATAAATTTAATTCATTGCCTCTTCTAACTATTTGCAATGCTAGTTTTTGCTCTATCTCTGCAAGGTTTTTGTCAAACTCTCCACAAAGATCGATCAAAAGCCTATTATCGGGAAATTTTATATTTGTCTGATCCAGTTGTTCTTGATCTTTTGTTTCGTCTTCTGTTGTGGGGATCACCAACAGTTCCTTTCGTATTATTTAAATTCAGGGTGCCAAGCGCTGTAAAAAAAATCAATATTTTCTTTATGTGGCATCAGTTTAAAATAGACCCACTAAGTGAATTAGCATTACTTTTTGTAATATTTACTTGTTTTAATTCACCCACAGAGATTGTTGGGTCAGTTACGTTTACAGCGTGCAAGTATTCCGATTTTCCGACTAGTTGATTGTCAAATCGACCTTTCCGTTCAAACAATACCTCAACGGTTCTATCAACCATTTTGTCTTGGATGCTTTTTTGCTGTTCCTTAATTAGATTTTGAAGTTCATGTAGCCTCGCAGTTTTGACCTCTTCAGATACCTGGTTACGCTCTGCAGCAGGAGTTCCGGGACGCGTTGAATACTTAAATGAAAAGGCTTGCCCATATTCAATATTTTTTATCAAGGAAATAGTATCATCAAAATCTTTGTCTGTTTCTTCAGGGAACCCCACAATAAAATCTCCAGAAATAAGAATGTCTGGTCGGGCTTCCCTAATTTTTGAAATTAAACAAATATAACTTTCTGCGTCATGCGACCTATTCATTCGTTTTAAAATCTTATTAGAGCCAGACTGTACAGGCAGGTGCAGATATGGCATTAGTTTTTTACAGGTTCCGTGAGCCTCAATTAAGTCGTCTGTCATATCGTTGGGATGGCTAGTGGTGAAGCGAATTCTAGCTAAGCCATCAATTTTATCTAATTCCCAGATTAGTTTGGCTAAGCTCCATTCCCTCCCGTCTAAACCCGCCCCGTGATAGGCGTTAACATTTTGTCCGAGTAAAGTTATTTCTTTTACTCCGCTTTCGACTAAGTGTTTAGCTTCGTCTATGATCCGGGAGACTGGTCGGGAATTTTCAGTACCGCGAGTATAAGGAACAACACAAAAGGCGCAAAATTTATCACAACCCTCCTGTACTGTTAGAAAAGCAGAAGGACCCCTTTGGGCTGATCTTTTTTCTTTTAATACCGAAAATTTATCCTCTTCTGGAAAAGCAATATCAATCTGTTTTCTTCCAGCTCCAGCATTAGCTGCTAAATCTGCAATATTTTGATAACTTTGGGGGCCAACTATCAAATCAACCAAAGGTTGGCGCTTGATTATTTCCTCACCTTCGGCTTGGGCAACGCAGCCAGCCACACCAATTTTTAATTCTGGTTTGTTTGCCTTTAATTCCTTAAACTTTCCCAGCTCAGAGTAGACTTTTTCTGCAGCTTTTTCTCTTATATGACAGGTGTTTAAAAGTATCATATCTGCTTCATCAGGATTGAGCGTTTTTTCATAACCATCTTCACCAAGAGCCTCGGACATGCGTTCACTATCGTAAACATTCATTTGGCAACCGTATGTTTTTATGAAAAGCTTTTTGGTTTTTTTCATTTTTATTGATCTCGCGGCAAGGAATAGCAGCTGCTATATCAAATTTATAAAAAATCGCAATTGAAAGATAGAGCCTAGTTTGTCAGTTTTTTGATTACGTTTTGATCTATTGACTTTGCTTTTGTTAAATTTAGTAAACTACTAATCACATAGTTAAAAATTTAGAGGCATAAATGGAAAAATTTGGAAAAAGTCAGTCAGTTTTGCGTACAGAGGATAACCGCTTTCTGACCGGTTCGGGGACATATATAGACGATTCAACTCCCCCAGCTTCACTTTTTGCATATTTTTTTCGATCTCAAGTTGCGCACGCCAAAATTGCAAACCTTAATGTAGATGACGCAAAAAAAGCCGCTGGAGTATACGGTGTTTTTACAGCTGAGGACTTAGAAAAAAATGGAGTCAAAAATGATCTAGTGGGTGTCACGGTGAAGAACCGTGATGGAACTGATGGCGCTTGTCCAAAAAGACCATTGTTAGCAGAGAAGCGAGTTAGATTTGTTGGTGAACCTATTGTCTTAGTCGTCGCTGACTCAATTCCAAATGCTAAAGACGCAGCAGAGTTAATTGAGATTGATTATGATGATTTGCCTGTATCAATAGACTTAGCGGTTGGTGAGAATACAATTCATCCAGAGGCTCCCGGAAACGTGGCGTTTGAGTGGGATCTGGGAGATAAAAGTAAAACAGATGCGGTTTTTAAAAATGCAGACCAAGTTGTTTCAATGGAGGTGTATAATAATAGAGTTATTGCCAATTCCATGGAGCCTCGTGGTTGTTATGCTCAGTGGGATAATGAGAGATTACATCTTTCTTTCAGTGGCCAGGGTGTTTGGGTACACAAGAGATTTGCATCAGAAATACTGGGATTGCAAGTTGAACAAATTAGAGTAACTAACCCTGATGTTGGTGGTGGTTTTGGAATGAAGGCCATGGGCTACCCAGAAGAGTTCGTTGTATCATTCGCCGCTATAAAGCTTAAACAACCCGTTAGATGGATGTCTGAGCGCACTGAAGCAATGCTTAGTGATAATGCCGGTCGAGATTTAAAACATTTTGCTGAATTAGCTTTTGATACAGCCAACAAAATCGTTGGCTACAGAGTCAATACTTTTTGCAATCTTGGTGCATATAATTCTCGTTTTGGGCAAAATATTCAAACAGGTTTGTTTTCAAAAGTTTTAATGGGAGTTTATGACGTTCAGAATACTTATCTAAATGTTTTAGGTATATATACGAATACTACTCAGGTCGACGCTTACAGAGGAGCAGGGCGCCCAGAAGCAATTTATTTGCTAGAACGAATAATGGATCGTGCCGCTCGGGAATTGAAAGTTGATCCTCTAGAATTGAGACGTATCAATTTTATCAAAAAAGATAATTTCCCTTATCAATCGTCAACCGGAGAAATGATAGATGTTGGAGATTTTGACCGGGTTCTTACAGCCGCAGAGATATCTGCTGATATTAAAGGTTTTCAAAGACGTAAAAAAGAAAGTGAAGCCAAGGGAAGGTTGCGCGGTTTGGGGCTATGTTATTACATTGAAAGCATTTTGGGAGACCCTAGTGAGGAAGCAAAAGTAGTTTTTGAGGATGATGATGACGTTAAGATTTTCGTTGGAACACAATCCAATGGTCAGGGACACGAGACTGTTTTTGCTCAATTTCTTTCCGATCAAACGGGTATACCCACTGAAAAAATCACTGTTGTTCAGGGTGACAGTGATCTGATACCTAATGGCGGAGGAACAGGGGGATCAAGGTCTGTAACAGTCCAAAATAATGCAACTCTGGCAGCAGTTGAAAAAGTTATTCAGGCATTTTCTCGATATCTATCTGAAAAGCTAGAAGTTGATGTTGAGGATATTGAATTCGATGATATTTCTTTTAGAATAAATGGCTCGAATTATAGCCCAAATATGCTGGAAGTAGCGAAAATGGCAAGTGAAGATCACAGGTTCGATCTTCTCAAGCATTCGGCAAAAGCTATTCTAGACGCCAGATCATTTCCTAACGGCGCACATTTTGCAGAGGTCGAGGTTGATCCCGAAACTGGCTTTGTTCAAGTTTTAAGGTACTCGGTTGTTGATGATTTTGGTAATTTAATCAATCCGATGCTAGCAGAAGGTCAAGTACATGGTGGGGTTGCACAAGGTATAGGTCAGGCATTATATGAGAATGTTGTCTATGATCAAGAGGGTCAATTACTTACCGCTACCTTTATGGATTACGGGATACCTCGTGCTCAAGATCTTCCTTATTACAAATTTGAAACAGAATGCGTTCCATCAACGGCTAACATTATGGGCATGAAAGGATGCGGTGAGGCTGGTACAGTTGGAGCGCTTGCTGCAGTTGCAAATGCTGTTCAGGATGCGTTATGGGGAATTGGTATTAAGCAAGTTGATATGCCTTTTACTAGTAAAAAAATTTGGTCTATGATTAATTCAGGCAACTTAGCCGCAGAATAACAAATAAATTTGTAAGATGAGATTGTGATGAGTGTTTCAGACGGATTTTTAAGGGGCATTCTGATGTCCACTAAAACTATTGCGATGGTTGGCCTTAGTATGAACGAGACCAGACCGAGTTATTTTGTTGGAAGATATCTTCATAAACGCGGTTACAAAGTTATACCAGTTAATGCAGGACACGGGGGCAAACATTTCTTTGGTCAAGTCGTCAAGTCTAGTATTGATGAAATTGATGAACCAGTAGATATGGTCGATATTTTCAGAAAACCAGAGGCAGTCCCTCAAATTGTGGATGACAGCTTGGCTAAATTGAAAGGCTTGAAAACGATCTGGATGCAAATTGGAATAAAACATAAAAGTTCGGCACAAAAGGCAAGGCAGTTAGGTTTAAACGTAATAGAGGATAGATGTCCTAAAATAGAGCATCAAAGGTTGTTTGGTGAGCTAAGAAAAGCTGGGTTTGCAACTAACATAATTTCTTCGCGTTTATAATCTTTCTTCTTTTTCCCTAAGCCCAGATTTATTTGTTCTACTCTTTAGTTCTTTCATTACATCGTCAAAATTAATCTCTCTAGATTTCAGCATAACCAGATAATGAAAAATAACATCAGCTGCTTCAGAGATAAGAGCCTTATCATCACCTTTTACTGCCTCTATAATTGCTTCTACTGCCTCTTCTCCAAACTTTTCAGCACATTTTTCGGGCCCTTGAGCTAGAAGCGTAGCTGTCCAACTTTCCGACGGATCAGCGTCAGCACGAGAATTAATTGTTTTGACTAAATCTTCTAATTTCATTTATTCAATCTGACTGGTATTCCAGCTTTGTCCATATGTTTTTTCGCTTGGTCTATAGTATATTCACCAAAATGAAATATAGAAGCTGCTAGAACAGCAGATGCGCCGCCTCGCACTACCCCATCAACTAAGTGATCTAAATTACCGACACCACCAGAAGCTATAACTGGTATCGTAACAGCGTTGGAAATTATCCTGGTCATATTCAAATTAAAGCCCGATTTTGTCCCGTCTTTATCCATTGAAGTCAGCAATATTTCGCCTGCACCTTTTTTTTCAATGAGCTGGGCAAATTCAACTGCGTCAATACCCGTTGGTTTTCTTCCTCCGTGAGTAAAAAGCTCCCACTTTCCAGATGGAGCAGCTTTTGCGTCAATTGCGCAAACTATGCATTGAGATCCAAACCTGTTAGCAGCCTCTGAAATAACATCTGGGTTTTTCACTGCAGCAGAATTAAAGCTTACTTTATCTGCTCCTGCCAATAAAAGATTTCTTACGTCCTCTGAAGATCTAACGCCTCCGCCAACTGTTAGCGGAATAAAACATTTTTCAGCTGTTTTTTGCACGATGGAGTAGGTCGTTGCCCGGTTTTGATAAGTGGCATTAATATCAAGAAAACAGAGTTCATCCGCGCCTTCTTTGTCATACCGTTCTGCTGCTTCCACCGGGTCTCCAGCATCTCTAAGACCAACAAAATTAATCCCTTTTACAACCCTACCGTCGGCAACGTCTAAGCAGGGGATTATTCGGCATTTAAGCATCGAGAACCTCTAATGCCTGCTGAACAGTAAATTTCCGGTCATAAAGCGCCCTACCCGAAATAGCGCCATTGAGTTGAGCTCCACAATCCTTAAGTGCTTTTAGGTCGTCTAGAGAGCTGACCCCGCCTGATGCGATAATAGGAATAGAAACTGCGTTGGCTATCTCAGCTGTGGCACCCAAATTTGGCCCCATCATTGCGCCATCCCTTTCAATATCAGTGTAAATAATGGCCGAAACACCATCATTTTCAAATTTTTTGGCAAGTTCTGTAGCCCAGATATCTGTATCTTTGGCCCAGCCATCTGTAGCTACACGCCCAGCTCTAGCATCTATTCCAACAGCTATTTTGCCAGGATATTTATTTGCCGCTAACCTTACAAGTGATGGATTTTCTACGGCTACTGTCCCCAGAATAACGCGCGCAAGTCCTTTTGAAAGCCACATTTCAATCGTGTCAATATCTCTTATTCCTCCACCTAATTGGATTGGAACGTTACACCTGTTTATTATTTTTTCAACCGTATCTGCATTAACGGGTTTACCTTCAAAAGCACCATTCAAATCAACTAGATGCAGCCATTGGCAACGCTGATTGATGAAGCTCAATGCTTGATCAATTGGGCTATCATTAAATACCGTTGATTTGTTCATATCTCCACGGAGCAGCCGAACTGCTTTCCCGTCTTTTAGGTCAATTGCTGGGTATAAGATCATAAAAATTCCTCAATTCACCGGACAGGTGTGTCGCAGTTTTGAATTTAATTTGCAATGGCACATAATAAAAGGCTTGAAACTAGTTGCAAAGACAGCCAACATTCTTATTGAAAGGGAGGAAATTTAATGAAAAAATTTATATCGGTAGCTGTTACCGGGCTGTTTTTCGCTTTTTCGGCATCTGCAGATCCAATTTTTGGTTTATGGCAAACTGTAGGTGACGACAACGGTAATTATGGACAGATTGAAGTTAGAGCCTGTGAAGACAAAATCTGCGGTGAGTTGGTTAAATCTTTTGATGGGTCAGGAAAAGAATATAAATCTAAAAATCTTGGCAAGTTGATTATTTGGGATATGAAGGCGAAGAAAAACGGCAAGTATTCTGGTGGTAAAATTTGGTCTCCCGATCGTGACAAAATTTATAAGTCCAAAATGAAGTTAGTGGGTAATGATGAGCTCAAGATCTCTGGATGTGTAGCAATTTTATGCAGAGATGGAGGGACTTGGACAAGAGTCAAGTGACACAAACTTAATTTCCATAAAACTATAAAAAAATATAGTTTTATGGACTCCATGAAAGAAAGTTTTCTATGATTCTTAGCCCTATTTCACCACTTTTCTCTGGATGAAACTGAAGTCCTACCATATTCTCCTTGCCCACAACTGCTGTAATATCTGTTCCATAATCTGTGTAGGCTAGGCGTTGCTCGTGTTTTTTTATCATCATCTGGAAAGAGTGTATGAAATATACATGATCACCATTATGAATACATTTGAAGATAGGGTGGTCGCTCTCTATCTTTAACGTATTCCAGCCCATATGAGGAATTTTTAAAGATTTGTCTTTAGGGTTTATCTTACGTACTTCACCGTCAATCCAACCAAGACCGTCAGTTTCTTGGTACTCATAACTTTTTATTGCCATCAATTGCATGCCCACGCAGATGCCCAAAAAAGGTCGTTTTTTCTCAACTGCACTAAAAACCATGGCCTCATATGCTTCAGAGGACATCAGTTCGGATTTGCACGAAGGAAATGCACCATCTCCTGGAAGTACTAATCGATCAGCAGAAGAAATGATCTGTGGATCACTTGTTACAACAACGGAACCTAAGTTATTTAAAGCTGTAATCTTTTCAAATGCTTTCTGCGCGGAATGAAGGTTTCCACTACTATAATCGATTATAGCGGTAAGCATGTATTAAAGTGCACCCTTTGTAGACGGCAAAGCTTTTAGATTTCGAGGATCTTTTTCAATTGCAACTCTTAGAGACTTTGAAAATGACTTGAAAGCAGCTTCTGCAATATGATGACTGTTGTACCCATGTAACTTCTCCATATGGAGTGTAATCCCACCATGAGTAGAAACAGCTTGGAAGAATTCTCTTACAAGTTCGGTATCGAAGGTGCCTATTTTGTCAGTTGGCATATCAATATCAAAATATAAAAATGGTCGACTAGATAGGTCTAACGCCGTTCGTATCAAAGTGTCATCCATGGGTAACAAGCACCAACCATACCTATTAATTCCTACTTTATTGCCAATGGCTTGAGTCAAGGCCTGTCCAAAAGCTATACCAGTGTCTTCAACGGTATGATGATCGTCAATATGAGTATCACCGTTGGCTTCGATCTCTAAATCGATCAATGAGTGGCGCGCCAATTGTTCCAGCATGTGGTCAAAAAAACCGACACCGGTATTGATTTTGTATTTGCCTGTGCCGTCTAATTTTAAGGATGCAGAGATTTCAGTTTCAGCTGTTTTTCTTTCAATTTTTCCACTACGCATGCTTGGCTCGTTCTTTCTAAAGCATTTAAATTATTGTGATGCGGCTATACTGAATAGATTGTTCAAGGCCAAGTCAAATTAATTATTAAGAAAAAAATGTTGTTAAATTGTTACTTTTGCTGTCGTTAAAATAGTCGATTGATGTTGGCTTTAGATTTAGGTTACATTTAGGACCTAATATTTTTAAAAAATTTGAGCCTTTGAAATTAATTCTTTTAATTCTATAAACTCTCGCGAGGTCTCTATTAATTGGACAATAAACCATGGCAAATTCTTTTGTAAAAGCTGCGAAAAAAGTTTTAAAAACAGAGGCTGACGCTCTTGGAAAACTTAAAGATGATTTGCCTAGTGATTTTAGTGACCTTGTGAAATTCATACTAAATTTAACTGGTCGAGTAATTGTATCTGGAGTTGGCAAATCTGGCCATATTGGAAATAAAATTTCTGCAACATTAGCCAGTACAGGCACTCCAGCTTATTTTGTGCATGCCACTGAAGCCAGCCATGGTGACTTAGGTATGATTACCGAGCAAGATCTCTGTCTGCTTATCTCCAATTCTGGTGAGACGATTGAAATGTTTGATATATTAACTCATGCACGTCGCTTTAGTATTCCGATCGCTACTATGTCTTCAAACTGTGAAAGCACCTTAGTCAAAGCGGCAAACTTTAAATTATGCTTACCAATGGCGGATGAGGCTTGCCCAATAGGCATGGCTCCAACAACTTCAACAACGATGATGCTCGCTCTCGGTGATGCCTTGGCAGTTGCTCTAATGGAGGCAAAAAATTTTAACGCTGAAAATTTCAAGGTTTTCCATCCGGGGGGCAAACTCGGTGCTAAATTAATGACAGTAAGCCAATTGATGCATAAAGATGATACAATGCCCTTGGTAAAGACAAAAACTTCAATGAAGGAAACTTTACTGACGATGTCAACTAAAGGTTTTGGAATAGCCGCTATAGTTGATGAAATTGGTTCCTTAGTTGGTGTAATAACTGATGGCGATCTTCGCCGGCATATAGATGATCTTATGGGAAAAAATGCAGGGGACATCGCAAGCTTATCGCCAATTACGATAGCTGAAGAAACTTTCGTGGTTGATGCTTTAAACTTAATGCAGGATCGGAAAATAAGCGTGCTGATTGTGACCTCTACTGATAACAAACCTGTTGGGATCATTCATATTCAGGATTTGTTAAGAGTGGGAGCTGCATGAAAGCCGTTATAATTATTCCTGCTCGATATGGTTCAACACGTTACCCAGGAAAACCGCTTGTAGAGCTTAGAACGAGAGAAGGAAAAAAATCTCTTATTCAGCTTAGTTGGGAAGCCGCTAATAAAGTCTCTGGCGTATCGGAAATATACGTTGCAACGGATGATAAAAGAATTGAGGAACACGCAGTAACCTTTGGCGCAAAGGTTATTCGAACTTCGTCAAATTGTAAAAATGGTACGGAAAGATGTGCAGAAGCAGTAAATAATGCGCAATTAGACGCTGAAATTATTGTAAACTTTCAGGGGGATGCACCTTTGACTCCAAGTTGGTTTGTCGAGGAAATAATTGCTGGTTTGAAGGCAGATAAAAGTACTGACATGGCCACACCAGTTTTGAGATTAGATAGAAAAAGTTACAATCTTTTTTCTGAAGATAGAAAATCTGACCGAGTGGGCGGAACCACAGTGGTATTTGATAAAGACATGTACGCTCTTTATTTCTCAAAAGAGTTAATACCTTTTTTTGAAATATCCAAAATTGGTTTGAAGGACCAAATACCGTGTTACCATCATATTGGTGTATATGCTTATAGAAAGAATATCTTAAGGGATTATTTGAGCTGGCCTGAAAGTAACTTAGAAAAGTTAGAGGGCTTGGAGCAATTAAGGTTTTTATTTGAGAGTAAACGAGTAAAGTGTGTCGAGGTAAATAGCAAAGGGCGTGTTTTTTGGGAGTTAAATAATCCACAAGATGTACAGCTAATAGAGGAAGTTTTATTCTAAGTGTCTGATAATAATGTTGTAAATATTGGTGATATACCGGTTGGAGGAGATAATCCGCTGGCCTTTATTTTGGGGCCATGCCAACTAGAAAATCGTGACCACGCAATGTTTATGGCGGAGAAAATAACTAAGTTGTGTGCGCCATCTTCATCAAATTTTATATTTAAATCCAGTTTTGATAAGGCAAATAGATCTTCGATTGCATCAGCTAGGGGTGTTGGAATTGAAGAGGGATTAAGAATTCTAGAAGAAATAAAGTTAACTTTCAATTGCCCGGTTATTACAGATATTCATACTGTTTCTCAATGTGTCACAGCCTCTGAAGTGGTGGATGTTTTGCAAATTCCGGCATTTTTATCTCGGCAAACTGATTTATTGATTGCAGCTGGAGAAACTGGAAAACCAATAAACGTTAAGAAGGGGCAGTTTTTAGCGCCTTGGGAAATGACAAATGTTGCTGAGAAAATAGCTAGCACTGGTAATAAAAAAATATTGCTTTGTGAGCGTGGGACTAGTTTTGGATATAACACACTGGTTAACGATTTTCGTGGTCTAGAAATAATGGCTGAGACTGGATATCCAGTCGTTTTTGACGCCACTCATTCTGTTCAACAACCAGGCGGCAGAGGAAATAGTTCCGGTGGAGAGAGAAAATTTGTGGCTGCGCTTGCTCGGGCAGCTTGTGCAGTTGGTGTTGCAGCGGTTTTTATTGAGACTCATCAAGAACCAGATAACGCGCCTTGCGACGGTCCAAATATGATTGATGTGGCTAATTTGCAAAAACTGATTGAAAAGCTTCGTGTAATAGATGAATTAAGTAAGGCTATTTGAGTCAATTGAAAGAGCCCAAGGGGTATTTATTGACATGAAAGAGCTTAGTGATTTTGAGCATAAAGGCTGGATTAAATTTAAGTTTGATCAGCGTGTAGCCCATTGGGCTAATACTGCTAATTCAAAGATTACTTCAAAGCTAAAAAATAAAGAAATTTTTGATAATAATTTAACCTGTCAGGGAACTTGGTTTGTTGGTGTAGATGCCTTAGAAAATGATACAAATGGAGCCTTAGGCGAAATCTCACTAAGTGGACCATTTGAAAGTTTAATGAAACGCACCGAAGCTCGCGGCCTCCATGCGGCTCAGGTTTCGATAATTTTCGAAGGCTACCCGAAGCCTAGAGATCAAGAAAGTGAAAGTTCTTTCAACTTTAGATTAAAAAGAGACGCAGCTCATGTAGATGGTTTGATAGCTGATTTTCCAGGGGGACCAAGAAAGTTAAAAGAGCCACATGCCTATGTACTTGGAATTCCCTTAAATCAAGCGCCAAAAGGCGCAAGTCCTGTTGTGGTCTGGGAGGGATCTCATCATTTAATTTCAAAGGCATTCAACAGTTTATTTTTGAACCGAGACCCTGGAAAATGGAAAGATTTGGATGTTCGCGAGGTTTATATGCAAACAAGAAAAAGCATATTTGAAAAATGTAAAAGACGCGTACTGCATGCAAATTTAGGCGAAAGTTATATGATACACAGACTTTGCCTTCATGGAATAAGTCCCTGGGAATTTAAGATCAAAAACTTTAGTGAAGGACGAAAAATAGCTTATTTTAGACCAGAACTTCAACATTTGGCTGATTGGCCAAAATTATCATAATTTCGCGACACGGGCTGCTCTGCCGCCACGACGTCTTTTTAATCTAAATGCACGCTTTGGTAATTCGTTAATGATTTGGTTTCTTTGTTCCGAGGGCAGACGTGACCAAGAAGAAATTTCTTCTATTGTTCTATGGCATCCAGTGCATAGTCTTTCACTGGGGTGAATTACACATATTTTGATGCAAGGACTTTGGATTTCATCTCTTGTCCAAAATTCACTACCCAAAACTAGTTTCCTCCCGAAAGACACTTAAAATTTAACAATTGTCTAAAATCTTTAATCGATCTAAGAACCCTTGAAGTATATAAGCTGCTGCAACATGATCGATTACTTCTGCACGACGTTTTCGTGTTGTATCCGCCTCCAATAAAGCTTTTTCGGCGGCTACTGTTGACAACCGCTCATCCCAAAAAGAAATTGGAAGCGGTGTTTTTTTTGAAAAATTTCTAGCAAATGCTCTCGTGGACTGTGCTCTTGGTCCCTCACTCCCATCCATATTTTTTGGCAACCCAAAAACGATCCCGCAACAATTTTTAATGGAAATGATCCCCAATAATTGATCAGAATCTATTGAAAACTTTTTCCGTTTGATAGTTTTAATCGGTGTGGCGACAGAAAGGATGATGTCGCTTACCGCAACGCCAATTGTTTTCGTTCCTAAGTCTAAGCCGATTAAGGAACTATTCGATTGGAGTTCATTCGCAAATTTGGAAACGTCTTCGTATATCATCTGGAAATACCAATTTCCTTTGCAATATTATTAATGGCTCTCAGGTCAGCTGGTGAATTACTATAAATATTTAGGGCTTCTGCCCATATTTTTTTTGCACGATCTGTGTCACCAAGTACTGAAAGTACCTTGATAAGTCTGGCCCACTCGTCTGATGTTCCTCCTTCAGATGCTAGACGATTTGCCAAGCTTTCAACCATGTTAGAAATCATTTCCTGTCTTTCATCGGCTGTCATCTCGTTGGAAGCCTCAATATCAGCTTGAGTGGGCCCATTTGGGGATATTTTTGTTTTTGCAGGGAGCTCATATCGATTTTGTCCAGCTCGCCATGCCACTTCCACAATTTGCTGGCGAATAAGAGGAACCCATGGCGCGTCATCTGGACCTCGGTTGAGAAGTTTCCGCCAAATTTCAAAAGAAAGGTCTGGCCGATCTAAGTTGGCGTACATTAGCCCTAAATAGTAAAGAGCCCCGCCATTATCATCATCTTTTGCCAAAACCTTACGAAAAAGAGCTTCTGCTTCTGGCGAGACATAGCCGTTCAGCGATATTACCATTAACTCTGCCAATTGGTATAAATCTTCAGTTAAAACTTGTTCTCCCAATAGTTTAACCAAAGACATTTGAGCAATTGCTGCATTTTCAAAATTATTTAAACTGGCTTCAGTTCTCACAAGATAACGCAATCCCGTTATATCATTAGGCCGTTCTTGAGATATTTTTCTCAATTTAGTAATTATTTTACCCATCTCGCCTTCTGGAGTATTGATAGTTTTTTCATCCGATAAAGCATCCCAGGCTTCCTGTTGCGACGGTCGAGTTTCTTTCAAAAGTTTAGCTGCTTCAATTCGATTTTCTTGGGAGAAATCGAAATATCCTAAGCTTCCGAGTGATGAATAGAGGCCCAACGAAAGAAAACTCATAAAAATTCCCAAAATAAAAGCGAATTTTAATCTTGAGTTTGTAGATCGAAAGCTGAATTTAAGTAAAGATTGATTTTTATTTTTTAAAATTCTGCGCGAAACCTCAACTTTCAGTTGTTCAGCTTCTTCGGTACTTATGGCTCCTTTCGCGATATCCCTTCCAATTTCAGAAAGCTGTGATTTGTAAAACTTCAAATCCGCATTTTCTTCTTTTTGGACAGCATTTTTTTTCAACGTTTGATAAAAAATGACACAAACAAAGGCTAAAATAATTACAATGCTCAGCCAGAATACTATCATTATGTCTCCCTTTACATTGGTCTTTTAAACATCAAATTTAGCCAAGGTAAGCCCTTAAATCTCTGATGTTGCTAGATGTCGCAACTGAAATGATTTATGACGTACTGAGTCGTAGGAGCTAACAAACTTCGGTTAGAAATATCCAGTAATTTAGCTGTTTTGGGTGAAATATAAATGAAACGTTATTCCGTGTTTGCAGTTGCGCGAGAAGCTCTTCGTTATCACCAAGGCTGGGGTCGTGCTTGGAAAAGCCCGGAACCAAAAAAGAAATATGATGCTATTATTATAGGGGCAGGGGGCCACGGCCTGGCAACGGCCTACTATCTGGGAAAAAATCACGGGCTAAAGAACATAGCGATACTTGAAAAAGGCTGGCTTGGTGGAGGAAATACTGGCCGTAATACCACGATTATCCGGTCCAACTATCTGCAAGACGCTTCGGCTGCAATTTATGAAAAGGCTCGAAGTTTGTACGAAACCATGAGCCAAGATCTAAATTATAATGTCATGTTTAGTCCACGAGGTGTTATGATGTTGGCTCAGACCCAGCATGAAATTAGGGGATATAAACGTACAGCCCAGGCAAATTCTTTGCAGGGGGTATCAACCGAATTTATTTCTCCTGAGAAAGTTAAATCACTGGTGCCGATCATTAATATTGATGGTCCAAGATATCCGGTTCTAGGGGCATTGTGGCAGTCGCGCGGCGGGACGGCTAGGCATGATGCTGTTGCCTGGGGCTACGCTCGTGCTTGTTCGGATATGGGAATGGATATTATTCAGCAATGTGAGGTTACTGGCATTCGGCATGAAAATGGACAAGTTCAAGGAGTTGAAACTAGTAAAGGCTCAATCGATTGCCAAAAACTGGGTATAGTTGTTGCGGGCCATACTGGCGTCCTGGCAGATATGGCCGGTTTTCGAATGCCAGTTGAGGCTGTAGCGCTTCAGGCACTTGTTTCAGAGCCAATAAAACCTTGCATGGATGTCGTGGTAATGGCCAATACAGTCCATGGTTATATGAGCCAGTCTGATAAGGGAGAAATGGTTATTGGTGGTGGTGCAGATGGATTTAATAATTATACCCAAAGAGGCTCTTTTCATCATGTAGAAGAAACAGTCAGAGCACTAATAGAGACCTTTCCCATTATTTCCCGTCTAAAGATGTTGCGATGGTGGGGTGGTATAGTTGACATGACTGGTGATAGATCCCCAATTCTTTCAAAAACTCCAGTTGTAAATATTTTTATAAATTGCGGCTGGGGCACTGGCGGATTTAAAGCAATACCCGGTTCAGGATGGGCGATGGCAGAATTGATGGCCAAAGGGCATTCCAGTTTAACTGAAGAATTTAGCTTAAATCGTTTCAAAGAAGGCAAGTTTATTGACGAAAGTGTAGCCGCTGGAGTGGCGCACTAATGCTAGTTTTTAAGTGTCCCTATTGCGGAATTGAAGCAGATGAAACAGAGTTGAACCCAGGTGGTGAGGCTCATCTAAAACGTTTTGGGCCCGGATCTTCTGATGAAGAACTAGAAGGATATCTTTTTAATCGAGAAAATCCAAAAGGCGTTCATTTTGAGCGATGGCGGCATGTTTATGGTTGTGGCAAGTGGTTCCATGCTGCGCGATGTACCGCGACTCTGGAGGTATTTGGTACTTATTCCGCTCAAACATTTGAGCCACCTAAAGAGATTATTGATATCATCAAAGCTAAGCGACCGGGTTGGAAATGGAGGAATTTGAGTTGAATAATTTCTGCAAAGTTAATTATGGGCTTAATTCTCTGTTTAAATCTCATAGGAAATTTCAATGAGTAAGAGATTAGTGGAAGGCGGTCTGTTAATTGACAGAAATAAGCCTATTCAATTTGAATTTAATGGTAAAAAGTTGTCTGGTTTTGAAGGTGATACTTTAGCTTCAGCATTATTATCAAACGATCAAGTTTTAGTCGGTAGATCTTTTAAGTACCACCGACCCAGAGGCATAGTTTCTTCTGGTTCAGAGGAACCTAATGCATTGATAAATCTAGGAGAAAAAGAAAATTTTGAGCCAAACCAACGGGCAACTACTACTGAACTTTTTGATGGGCTAAAAGCAGCTTCACAAAATCATTGGCCTTCATTAAATTTTGACGTTGGGGTAATAAATAATTACCTAGCTCGCTTTTTGCCGGCGGGATTTTACTATAAAATGTTTATCCATCCTCGTCCATTTTGGAAATACATTTATGAGCCATTTATTCGGCAATCAGCAGGTTTAGGCAGGGCGCCTTCACAAAAAGATAATAGTCAATACGAACATTTCTATGCATTTTATGACTTGGTGATTGTGGGTGGGGGTATTGCTGGTTTGAATGCAGCACTTACAGCAGCAGAGAGCGGTCTTAAAATCTTGATTATGGAGCAAAATCCAGAATGGGGGGGGGCGTTGCCTTGTAGACTTTTCCAAAATTGGTAACGAAACCAGTTCTGAGTATGTGTCTAGGCTTCTTTCAGAATTAAGAAAATTCCAAAACGTTACAATGCGTTCTCGTATGATGGGAGCTGGCGTGTATGACCACGGTTATATTTTAGGATATGAACGGTTGAATGATCATCTTGCTGCTGATGAAGGTCCACGACATCGTTTGTGGCGAATACGCGCTAAACAGATAATTACCGCCACTGGTTCGATCGAAAGGCCCGTTTCTTTCCCAAATAATGACATTCCAGGTGTTATGCTAGCATCTGCTGTTAGAGATTATGCTGTGAAATTTGGCGTCGCAACGGGTCATAAAATCGCTGTTTACACTAATAATGACGATGCATATCGAACTGCGATCAACCTAAATGAAGTTGGCGTGGAAGTCCCTGTTATAGTTGATGCTCGAGTAAGTGGTGGAGGAGCATTAGCGGAACGTGCAAAAGCACTCGGGATCAGAGTAGAAAATGGAAAAGCTATTTCCAAAGTTTTTGGTAAAAAGCGCGTAGAAGCGATTAGGATTTGTGAACATAAAGATTCTGGCAAAGGTAACGAAAAAATTGAATGTGACTGCATTGCTATGTCTGGCGGGTGGTCGCCTGTTGTCCATTTATTCTCTCACTGTGGTGGAAAGCTAAAATGGGATGAGAAATTGGCATTATTCAAGCCAGACAGCTCAGCTAAGCCTACTTCCCACGATGGTCTGCCTTTCGTCACGGCAGTGGGTTCAGCTAATGGTTCTCTTTTGATGCAAGAGGTTCTCAAGGATGCACGGGAAGGTTGTCTGAGTGTGATTGAGGCTGCAGGTGGTAAAGTTAAAAAGAAAAGTTTCAAAGTAATTGAACAGGAGTATGAAAATTCTCTTCAGGCTATTTGGATTGCACCTCATGATGCAGATATTAAGAAACGCTCAAAAATATGGTTGGATTTTCAAAATGATGTCAAAATTAATGATGTTGAATTAGCCGCCCGCGAGGGTTTTGAAAGTGTAGAGCACGCTAAAAGATATACGACCTTGGGCATGGCGACCGATCAAGGAAAATTATCAAATATAAATGGTTTGGCTGTTTTATCATCGAGTTTGGGTAAAGAAATACCAAAGGTCGGAACCACTACATTTCGTCCTCCATACACTCCAATTTCTCTGGGATCTATAGGAGGCTCGGCGAGAGATGAGTTATTTCAGCCCGTGAGAAAAACACCAATGCATGATTGGCATGAAAACAATAGTGCTTACATGGAGCCTGTGGGCCAATGGCGACGGCCCTTTTGTTATCCTCAATTTGGGGAAACCTATGCAAAAGCCGTAGAGCGTGAAATAAATCAAACCCGATCTTCTTTGGGACTACTTGATGCATCTACCCTGGGAAAATTATTAGTGACTGGTCCTGATGCTGGAAAATTTCTTGATATGCTCTACACAAATATGATGAGCACACTGAAGATAGGTAAGTGTCGTTATGGACTTATGTGCTCTGAAAACGGGTTTTTAATTGATGATGGAGTCGTCGCAAGAATTGATGAGCAAACTTGGCTTTGTCATACCACCACGGGAGGGGCTGATAGCATACATGCCCATATGGAGGAGTGGCTTCAAACGGAATGGTGGGATTGGAGAGTTTATGTTGCGAATGTAACCGAACAATATGCACAGATTGGGGTTGTTGGACCAAATGCCCGCAAGCTTCTGGAAAAAATTGGTGGCCTAGATGTCAGTAGGGAAGCTCTGGGTTTTATGGAATGGAAAGATGG
Source organism: Paracoccaceae bacterium (assembly GCA_902554705.1). Classification (GTDB taxonomy): domain Bacteria; phylum Pseudomonadota; class Alphaproteobacteria; order Rhodobacterales; family Rhodobacteraceae; genus Salinivivens. The sequence goes on along the minus strand of CACDPP010000001.1, from coordinate 50,184 downwards.
CAAACTTGGAAAATATGATGTAAGAATTTTTCGAATTTCGTTTTCGGGAGAGCTCTCTTATGAAATAGCCGTACCTGCAAAGCAAGGTATGGCATTTTGGGATGAATTGATTGAAGCTGGAAAAGAGTTCCAAGTAATGCCCTATGGCACTGAAGCGTTACACGTTATGAGGGCTGAAAAAGGTTTCATAATGATAGGAGACGAGACAGACGGTACTGTAATTCCACAAGATCTTAATTTAAACTGGGCTATCTCGAAAAAGAAAGATGATTATCTCGGAAAAAGAGCTCAAGAGCGTTCATTTATGGTTAACCAAAATCGTTGGAAGTTGGTTGGTTTAGAAACTTTAGACGGTTCTGTTTTGCCAGACGGTGCTTATGCAACAGCTGATGGGGTTAACCCAAATGGTCAAAAATCTACACAAGGGCGAGTTACTTCTTCCTATTTTTCACCGACTTTGAAGCGGGGAATAGCGATGGGTCTTGTGATGAATGGGCCAGAAAGGGATGGTGAAATTATTGAATTTCCAAAAATTGATGGAACCGTCATACAGGCAAAGATCACCAGTCCAGTATTTTACGACCCCGATGGGGAAAAGCAGAATGTCTGATCATCAAAATGAGAGAGTAGTGCGGTCATATTCTGGCTACGTAAAAGTTAGTGAGAAGACGGCAGTGGGCATGTTGACCGTTCGGGGTGATTTTAGATCTAGTAAATTTAAAACTTCTTTTACGAAAGCGGTGGGTATCAAATTGCCTAAAGAGCGGGAAGTAATTTTAGCTAGAAATGATGTTGCTTGGATGTCGCCGGATGAACTTTTAATTTTATGTGACTATGCCGATGTATCTAATCTTAGTCAAAATTTGCAAATGGAGCTTAAAGATCAACACCACATGCTGGTAAATGTTTCTGATGCTAGAGCTTTATTTGAGATTTCTGGTTCTGGTATTCGTGAGGTTATTGCAAAACTTGCTCCAGTAAATATCTCCACGCTAGAGATAGGTGAGATACGTCGAACTCGATTTTCTCAAATAGCGGCTGCTTTTTGGCTAACGTCTGAGACGAGTTTAAGTGTTATTTGTTTTAGCTCGGTAGCTGACTATATGTTCAATCTTCTAAAAACCTCATCCATGCCAAATTCAAAGGTGGGTGATTTTTAAAATTTTCTTAGCTCGTTAGGTTGATATAGTTTTTTTCTTGAAACTGAAAAAATAAAGCATATTTTTTTGCTTGACCTTACACTTAGATAAAACGCATCTAAGAACATATTTTTTAAAAGGACTCATTAATATGGCTTTTGAACTTCCCGACCTTCCCTATTCGCACGATGCATTGGCTGATTTGGGCATGTCTAAAGAAACACTCGAATATCATCATGATCTGCATCATAAGGCCTATGTAGATAATGGAAACAAATTGATTTCCGGCACAGAATGGGACGGAAAATCAATGGAGGACATTATCACTGGCACATACGATCCAAGCTCTGTTGCTCAAAATGGAATATTCAATAATATTTCACAGTTATGGAACCATAATCAGTTTTGGGAGATGATGGGACCCTCTGGGCGTGAAATGCCTTCTGAATTGAAGAGCGCAATTGCAGATAGTTTTGGTTCGGTAGAGCAATTTAAAGCAGATTTTTCTGCAGCAGGAGCTGGACAGTTTGGTGCTGGATGGTGTTGGCTTGTTAAAGATGCCGATGGCGCGTTGAAAGTCACTAAAACAGAAAATGGGGTGAACCCGCTTTGCTTCGGTCAAACGGCTCTTTTGGGCTGTGATGTATGGGAGCATTCTTACTACATTGATTTTAGGAATAAACGTCCAGCTTATCTGTCAAATTTTTTAGATAATTTGGTTAATTGGGAAAACGTGGCTTCGCGTCTTTAATTAAAACTGATCAAAGGTTTGTTTCGGTTTTCGGATCGGACCTTTGATTGTGCTTGGTTAAATATTCAACCGCCTCGGTTGCAGTTTCGGTTGTTGTAAATAATTTTTTAAGTGAATTTTCTGCAAAGCCTGATGATATTGTGTGATCTATTAGTGAGAAAAGAGGATCCCAATATTTTTTTACATTTATAACTACTATTGGTTTTTTATGTAACTCCAATTGAGCCCAAGTTAACACTTCAAAGAATTCATCCAGTGAGCCAGGCCCTCCAGGCAGCAGAATAATCGCATCCGAATTCGTAAACATAAGTTTTTTTCGCTCATGCATATTATCTGTAACTATGTAGTTATCTAAGTCTGTTTTCCCAACCTCCCGTTGCATGAGGTGATGAGGTATAACGCCAAAGGTTTTTGCTTTTCCCATCTGGGTCGCATTAGCTACTGAACCCATCATACCTGTATTTCCAGCACCATAAACTAAACGCCACTTGTGCTTGGCTATTAAATTTCCAAGTGTTTCTGCTTGATCTAAATAATCGGGGTTATCACCCGACCTCGAGCCACAAAAGACGCAAACAGAGAAATTTTCCATAACTAAGCCTTAAATTTGTTGAGAAGCTTTGACCTTGCTACCTCAACTTGTTAGGGTCACACAACAGGCAAATGTGCTTATCGCTTTTTGGGGGCTTTTAATGGCAGCGATACCTTACCTATGGTACTGGATTATGGGAAGCTTGGTGGCGGTTTTTATCGCAACGGTTGCCATATTTTCGGAAAGAAATATCACCGAATTTACAGAGAACCAATCTGTTTCTTCAAAAGAAGAAGGTTCAAGCGAACCCGTAAAAGATGAAAGCGTTACCGGTCAGAAAAGTGATACAGTTTCTGAGACAACTAAAACCAATGAAAAAATCGAAGATGACGTGGAAAGTAAAGAAGCCGAAATTATCACAAAAAAGTTGACTGATAACGCGGCCTCTGAAAAAAAAATCACCATCTACCCTCCTAAACTTGAAACGGTTAGGATTGACGACGATGGAACGGCTCTCGTAGCAGGCACGGCTTATCCAGGGTCTGTATTAGAGATACTAGTTGATGAAGAAGTAGTCGAGACAATCACATTAGGGCAAGATGGAAATTTTGCGGTTCTTTTTGACATAGAGCTAAAAGATCGACCGCAAGTTATATCGATAAGATCTATCGATGGTGAGGTAACGTTAGTTTCGGACGAAACAATGATCGTGGCTCCAAAAGTTGTAGAATTGGCACAAGCACATGCTGCAGACAAGCAAACACAAAAGCAAAGTGAAGGTGCAGAAAATTCAACTGAAGTTGGTAGTTTGCTGATAGAAGAAAGTGAGACAACTACTGAAGAAAATTCATCCAGTGATTTAGCTGCTAAAACTGCTTCGGAAGAAGAAACAGAAAAATCAGACGAAGCGGACAAAATTTCTAAAGATAATGGTGTCAAAGCTGATCTTACTAATAAGACACCTCAATTAGCTCAACCAACCGAAGAAACAATAGAAGAAGATGTTCAGCAAATTTTGACTCAAGAACCATCGGAATCTGATCTTATTTCTAATACGGTTTCAAATGGGGCTGAGCAGCCAACCGTTCTACTCGCGGACAGTGAAGGTGTGAAAGTCGTGCAAAGTGGTGCGGGGCCAGATGTAATGACAGATGTGATGTTCGATACTATTAGTTATTCCAAGGATGGGGATGTTGCTGTTACTGGACGGGGAGCCCCGGAATCGATTGTACACTTCTATCTGGACAATTCCCCAGTTGCTTCCACGGCAGTAGATCAAACGGGTTATTGGAGTGCTGATTTGTCAGACGTTGAAACTGGCGTCTATACACTTCGACTAGATCAATTGGACCAGTCAGGCAAAGTATCTAGTCGAATTGAGAGCCCGTTTAAGAGGGAAGATCGCAGTGTTTTGGTAGATCAAATGCAAGATATAGCTTCACCGGCCAGAATAAACGTTATAACAGTTCAGCCCGGTAATACACTGTGGGCTATTTCTCGGGAAAGATATGGCAGAGGCATTTTGTATGTCCAGGTTTTTGATGCAAATAAAGATAAGATCCGCAATCCAGATCTAATTTACCCAGGTCAGATTTTTGATTTGCCTGACAATATTACAGTCAACTAAAAGTTAGGTATATTAAATTATTTTTTTAAGTCATCCATTTTCAATGGACTATCTTTAATCTGATAAGTACTAAACTCTTACATTGTTTGGGCATTTTTTTATGAAAAATAATGCGGAAATCGCAGCAGCTGAGCGTAAGTCAGGAATAAGAACAATTCTAAGGGTTGTGCCTTACTTGTGGCCTAAAGATCGTTTTGATTTTCGTGTTAAAGTTATATTAGCTTTAGTACTTTTGGTGCTTGCCAAAGCAATGATAAATTTTGCGCCATTTTTATACCGAGAGGCTGTGAATGCATTAACGGAAACTGGTAACTCTCCATTTTTGCTAGGAGCCGTAGGTATGACGGTCGCTTATGGGTCCGCAAGGATCTTATCTAGAGGTTTTGAACAATTGCGAGATGTGGTATTTGCTGCTGTTGCGCAAAGAGCATTTCGAAACTTAGCTTTAGAAACATTTCAGCATATCCATAAGCTTTCTCTCCGGTATCATATTTCTCGAAAAACTGGAGCTTTAAGTCGCGTCATTGAGAGGGGGGTCAAAGGTTTAGAATTTTTACTAAGGTTCCTCTTATTTTCGGTTGGGCCTCTTGTTTTGGAACTTCTCATAATTGCAGGTATTATGCTTTTTTGGTTCGATTATTTATATCTTACTGTAATAATTGTGATGATTGCCGCTTATATTTGGTTTACGTTCAAAGTGACTGAGTGGCGCGTTAAAATTCGAAAATTTATGAATGACCAAGATACGGACGCCAATCAAAAAGCTATAGATAGTTTGCTTAATTATGAAACAGTCAAGTATTTCAGCGCTGAAGAACGAGAAGCCAAACGCTACGATGGAGCTATTAAGCAATATGAGAAAGCGGCGTTAACAACGGCATATTCACTGGCATTCTTAAATTTCGGCCAATCTCTAATCATTACAGCTGGGTTAATTATTGTGATGGTAATGGCAGCTCTAGGTGTTCAAAGTGGATATTTAACGGTTGGTGATTTTGTCATGGTTAATGCTTACATGATCCAAATTACCATGCCCTTGAATTTCTTGGGTACCGTCTACAGGGAAATACGGCAAGGTTTAGTAGATATGGGTGAAATGTTCGACTTATTAGAACAACCTGCGGAAATTTTAGATAGTGAAAATGCTACTGAATTAAAGATTACCGACGGCCGGATTTCGTTCGAAAACGTAACTTTTGGATATAATAAATCAAGGCCAATTATACAGAATGTCTCAATCGAGATTAACTCGAGAGAGACTATTGCAATTGTTGGTCCTTCTGGCTCAGGCAAGTCAACAATTGGACGCTTGTTGTTCAGGTTTTATGATGCTCAACAAGGTTCAATTAAAATCGATGGGCAGGATATTCGAGATATTACACAAGAAAGCCTACACAGCTCTATTGGTGTGGTGCCTCAAGATACAGTTCTTTTTAATGATACAATTTACTACAACATAGCATATGGACTTGATAATGCATCTCGAGCTGCAGTTGAAAAAGCCGCCACGGATGCCCAAATTCATGATTTTATTTTGTCCCTCCCAGAAGGTTACGATACGACCGTGGGTGAGCGTGGGTTAAAGCTTTCGGGTGGTGAAAAACAGCGAGTAGGAATTGCAAGGACCCTTCTAAAAAACCCACCTATTTTACTATTAGATGAAGCAACATCGGCATTGGATACTGAAACAGAACGTGAAATTCGGGATGCGTTAACCAGTGCTTCCGAGGGGCGAAGTGTTCTGACTATTGCGCATCGTCTTTCAACAATTGCAGATGCGGATAGAATAATTGTTTTGGAAAACGGAAGTATTGTCGAAATGGGTAGACATGAAGCGCTTCTCAGTAAACGGGGACGCTATCATTCTTTGTGGACAAAACAATTATCAGAAGATAAACCGGCTGCTTAATTAGTGAAAACTAAATTGAAAGATTGGCTTTACTATTAACCACCATGAATAAGATTACTCAGCAGGACCAATTAAACCGGCGGGTTCTTCTTTTTCCAGCAATGGAGGCTCTGCATAATCCCAAATAATTTCTGCGGGCTTTGTTTTACGAGCCATTCGCTTAAGCGCCCAGTCTTGTGCAACTTGCCCACGCCTAGAAGCGCCTATTCTTACGAGAAAACGCGCTATCCATAAAACATATGTTGTTACCCAAACCCTCGCCGATAAAAGGGCTGGGGTAAATACGAGAGTTAACATGGTTGCGGTCCCTAGCCCAAAAACAACCGCGGTTGCTAATTGTTTCCACCATAAAGCTGTTGGACTATCGACAGAGTAACCGCCATTTACAAAATCTAAACTTAAACCAAACATCATTGGGGCCAAGCCTGCCATTGTAGTTATTGTTGTTAAAAGTACAGGCCGAATTCTTTGTTCTGCTGTTCTTACGATCGCTTCTACTTTTGGTAGATACCGAGATAGTTCTTGGTACGTATCTATCAAAACGATGTTATTGTTTACGACAATGCCCGCTAATGCCACTATGCCGGTACCAGTCATGATTATTGAAAAAGGTTGCTGCATAACTAGCATGCCAATCAAAACCCCCACCGTAGACAAAACGACCGCGATAAGGACAACAAACGAATTATAAAAACTATTAAACTGTGCGAGAAGAATAATAAACATCAGGACAAGCGCGGCAGCAAATGCTGAGCTTAGAAAAGCTTGGCTTTCTGCTTGATCGGCTTGATCACCGGTCCACTCCCAAGAAATGCCAGGAGTAAGTGGGTTTTCTTCGAGATATTCTGTAAGATAAGCTATTCTTTCATTTGCATTTATGAAAATTTCACTTTCCACGCCCTCATCCGATACGATGGTTCTTTTTAAGTCTGGCTGAACGCCCGCTTTTATATCAAAATATCTTTTTTGGTCTATGCGGTTTATTTCAGCAAGTTTAGTCACTGGTTTGCGACTTATGAAGTTTGATAGCGGAACAAGTCCATCGGCAGTTCGAACTTTCAAATTATCTAAAGTAGATAGAAATCGGTCTTCTTCTGGTAATCTCACTCGAATTTCAATTTCTTCGTCTGAACTATCGACGCGCATGGTGTCTAATAGAATTCCGCGGGTGACCAACTGTACCATTGCGCCAACGGTCGCTACGTCGGCGCCGTAGCGCCCTGCTTTTTCCACATCAACATCAATTTGCCAATCTATACCTGGCAATGGCCTAGTATCCTCAACTTGTATTAAGCCTTCTGTTTGATCAAATATTCCGCGCATTTCGGCAGTAGTGCTTAGTAGATCATTCCAGTTTTCGCCTTTAAGTCTTAGGTGCACAGGCTTTGGACTTGCTGGCCCTCTCTCTAATTCTAGAATTTCTATTTCTATTCCCGGTAGGCTAGTGAGCGCGTTTGATAATTCAGCAATAATTTTATTTCCATCTAAGTCAGGATTTCCTCTTCGGTTTTCCCAGGGAATAGTTTCTAGCTGGATTTGCCCAACTGTATCTTTAGGTGCTGTCGCTCCTGCTGTATTTTGGTTTAGACCGCCAGTTCCAGCGAAAGAAAAAACGCTCTCGACACCAGGGTGAGCATTTACGATCATTTCTGCTTGGCGTACTAGGATATCTTTCTCTGTTAGTGAAAGGTTACCTCTTGCTTTAACATATACGATTGCTTGTTCTGGCTCCCCTTCAACAAAAAATTCAACACCGTAGTTATTTTTCCCAAAGGTTGTAAAAATAAAACTAGTGAAGCCTATTACGCCGCCAATTGCTATGAGCGGCATAATAGGATTTCCAGCTATAAACTTAATGAAGTACCCAAAAGGGGTTCTTCTATATCCAGCTTGGACATTTTTTTGCCTTTTCTGAATTTCCACCGAACCTAAGACAATCGAAGCCATAAAAGCTGAGAGTATAAACATAAATACTCCAGGTAAATTTGCCATTGGCCCTGCTTCTTTGATATCGATATTTAGCAGTAGGTTTGGGTTAACAACCTGCAATATACTCAAGCAAAGTAAGCAGATTATCAGTGGCACAAGTGGCAAGCGTATAAACCATGGAAGAATATCGCGCAAAAGATTGGAGCTATTTTCGAAAAACCTACTTAATCTTCCCGATACACCACCCAAGATTGGCAAATAAATCAGGGCAACAATTAAGGAAGCTGATAAAACAAAAATAAGAGTTATTGGTAACATGCCCATAAACTGACCTGGAACCCCTGGCCAAAATAACATGGGTAAAAAAGCACAAAGAGTTGTTGCTGTTGAACTTACCACAGGCCAAAACATACGTTTGGCCGCTTCTACATAGGCCTTCATCGGCCCTGTGCCTTGTGAAATTCGCTTATCGGCGTACTCAACTACTACTATTGCACCATCAACAAGCATTCCTACTGCTAAGATAAGGCCAAACATAACAATGTTCGATATTGTAACACCCATTAACCCCAATAAAACAAAGCACAGCAAAAATGATGTGGGTATTGAAAACCCAACAAGTAATGCAGCTCTTGTTCCTAGTGATGTAAGTACAACAATCATCACCAGAGCTATGGCAGTTAGAACTGAACCTTCCAACTGCCTCACCATACTGTCCACAACTCGACTTTGATCGTTTGATGTGCCAACATCCACAGCTGCTTTTAGATTTGAAGGCCAGCTTTGACTTTCTTTTTCCACTAACAGCCTGATTTCTTTTGCTGTTCCGATAAGGTTGAAACCTTTTCTTTTTACAACTTGAAGAGCTACGGTGTTCGCACCGTTGAAACGCGCGGTTCCGGACCTATCCACAAAAGTTAATTTAATTTGGGCCAAATCACCTAAAGTGATGATCCTATCACCATTAGTTTTAACAGGAAGATTATATATATCCTTGGCTTCATCAAAACTACTGGGGATCTTAACTGAAAAAGTCCCTTGTTTACTGTCTACTTCGCCTGCTGCGATTAGCTGGTTATTATTTTGAACGACATTTATTAGCTCGCCAGCAGTAACATTGTAACTCTCTAACCTTAGAGGGTCGATGGTTACTTCTACCATTTCTTCTCGGTCTCCCGAGACAACGGCTTCTAGAACCGCATCCATAGCCTCAATTTCTTCCTGTAGCTTTTTAGCGACTAGGGTCATGGTTCTTTCTGGAACATCTCCGGTCAAATTCACTATAATTATTGGGAATTCGGAGAAATTTAATTCATTTATTGAATACTTTTCTGCGCCCTCAGGAAAAAAACCTTCAGCAGAATTCATGGCATCTCTAACATCGGCCATTGTTTTCGCTTTATCCCAACCAAATTCAAACTCTATAGCTACTCCTGCATAGTTTTCTGCAGCTGTTGCTGTCATTTTTTTAAGTCCATCAATATCTGCTAATTCTGTTTCAATAGGACGAATAAGAAGAGTTTCGCTGTCAGCTGCTGAAATTCCAGGGAATACCACGGATATAAACAAAGCTGGAATTTCAATATCCGGTTCTCCTTCTTTAGGAAGCCCTGTATAAGAAAAAATCCCTGCTGCTAGTGACGCAATGATAAGTGCCAAAATCATTCTGGCACGTTGGGAAGCCCAGTCGATAATGCCTGTCAATTTTGAACCTCTTGAAAAACTTGTTGTACTTCGACTCCATCGGTAACGTACTCTTGACCAAGGACGATTACTTTAGCCTTCTCAGGAAGGCCTTTCAGCCAAACACCCTTCATCGTATCCCTGATTATATCTGTTGCAAAAAATACAACCTGAGATTTGTCATCTACAGTTCTAACTCCGAGAACTCCGTTATCGTCCAAAGTGAGTGCTGACTGTGGTAGGAGATGCGCTTGGGTTCCGTCGGATGCTATCGATATTTCTGAAGTTTGCCCTTTACTTATCCACAAATCAGCATTGTCGGCCTCAATTTCAACCCTAAATGTTCGAGTGGTTTGATCTGCGGACCTAGAAATAAAGGTAACTGTACCTTGAATTTCTTGTCCATTTATAAGTTTTGCTGTTGCGGTTGATCCTTTAATAATTCGACTCAGCTCTGTTTCCGGTACGAAACCAACAAATTTTATTGGGTTCAATTGAATAATTTTAGCGCAAAGAGCTCCGGGCTGTAGTAGAGTTCCTAATTCAGCAGTGTCGGTTTCTAAAATGCCATCGAATGGAGCTATTAATGATAACCTTTCGATTTCTTTCTTTGCAATGGCAACAGAAGCTTCTGCAGACTGTATTTTAGATCGAGTGCTGTCAAACCCGGCGGTAGCAGAAGCTATACTTGCTTCTGCAGCTCTCACCGCTGCTTTGGCGCTCGCCACGCGAGTTTCGCTAGCATAACCGCCTTCTGACAATTTGTTGGCGGCATTGAAATTTATTTTGGCTTCGGCCAAGCGGGCTTCAGCTTCGTCTAATTTTGCCTGCGTTTCAGGAACCCGAGCTCGAGCTTCTGCGAGACCTGCCACTGCATCTGCAAGAGTAGCTTGGCGTGTTCCTGGGTCTAAACTACAAAGAACTTGACCTTGCAATATAGTTGCGCCCTTTCTGAGGGGTTCGTTTACAACTTGGCCTGAGGTCTCTGATCGAACTTCCACTAATCGAGCAGCGGCGGTTTCTCCACGCAAAACAACTGCGCTGTCGATCGTTTTTGCAAAGCTCTCAATAACCACTACGGATATTACTTTTTTGCCTTTTTCCGTTTTAGATGTAATTATTTTACCTTCTGAATTTAATTCTGGTCCATCACCTAAATCTTTAGCTAATTCTTCAATATTCTCACCATCGGAGAAGCCTTCTAATACGTCACGTTCGAAAACCAAAACGTACAGAATAGAAACAACCGCTACAGCGGTAATAAGCGATACAATTCGCATGGCTACCCTTTCTGGGTGATGAGCAAAATTTAATTAACTGGGCATATAATGTCTTTACGGCCAATTAACCAGTTCAGATGAATATTTTTTTAGTTTTTTCAGATATTAAACTAAATTTTAGTCTTGGACTTTTATTCAAGATAAAGTTAAACCACGATTAACTGGTAGCAGGAGAAAACAGTGAGCGATACTGATAGTTTTTTGCAAGAAGTCTCTGAAGAGCTTCGTCGGGATAAGCTTTATAGAAATATACGTAAATACGGTTGGATAGCTATTCTTCTTGTGATTATGATCGTTGGAGCGGCTACTTACCGTGAATATCTGAAATCACAGGCCGAAACGGAAGCTGAACTATTCGGAACGAGCATTATAGATGCACTTAGCGAAAAAAATGCAGCTGACCGGATTTCAAAATTACAAGAAATTAAAGCTCCAGGTGAAAATGCTAAGGCAATTATGGCAATGTTGTTATCTGCTGAAGCAGGTGAATACCGTTCGCCAAACCTAGAAATGACCAGTTTAAGCGATATAATAGACAACCAGTCCATTGATGCAAAATATCATGAATTACTCAAATTTAAGATCCTACTTGGCTCTGCTGAAATTATGAACTTAGACGAAAGAAAAAGTGGTTATGCCGAATTAAGTGATCCCGGAAATCCTTTTCGTTTACTGGCTCAAGAGCAATTAGCTTTAATTGAACTAGAACAGGGTAACGTAGATATTGCAATCGAGAGAATCTCTGAAATCTTATTAGATGCTGAATTAACTACGGGTCTTCGCAATAGAGCTACTCAAATGCTGATTGCATTGGGGCAGGAGCCTGAGCTAATTAATAATTGAATATTTAGATAGATCTCTAATTTGGAGAATTTTTTTTTGCGGGTTTTTTTTGGTATTATTTTGATTTTAAATTCTCTGATCGCTTGTAGTGAACCAGACAGAATTTTGCCCGGCAAACGGGAAGATGCCACGAATTCATTTGGTTTTGCTAATAAAGAAAAAGGTACTGCTTCAATAGATAACGCTATAAGTCTGCCGCCTATGGTAGCCAAGTCTCAATGGTCTTTAATTTCTTCAACAATTTCTAAAGATTTTCCTAATCATTTGTTGGATAGCGAACTATCAGAAATTTGGTCAGTCTCTGTTGGCAAGGGTGATAGTAGGAAAAGAAGGCTTACAACGGACCCTATTTTCTTTGATAAAAAAATATTCACGCTGGATGCAAATTCTGTTGCTTCTGCTTTTAATCTTGACGGCCAACTACTTTGGAAAAAAGATCTGACACCCGATGGGGAAAATAGTGGCGACATCTTTGGTGGTGGGTTAACAGCGGGAAAAGATCAGATTTTTGTTACTTTGGGATATGGTTTTTTACTTTCTCTTGACCCTACAACCGGTGGGAAAAATTGGTCACAAAGGTTGAGTGGTGCAGGAAATAACAGTTCTATTTTTGATGATGGTTTAGTTTATTTAGTGAGTGGCGATTCGAAAGCTTGGGCTATTAAAGCAGATAACGGTCGAGTTAGATGGAAAATTGATGCAATAGGTAACGATACAAATCTAATATCTATTATTTCACCAGCTATAAATGAAAAATATGCTGTTTTTGGATTTGGAAACGGACAGATTTATGTAACCTTTAAAAAAGGCGGCTATGTTCTTTGGAGTTCATCACTAAGCAGTCGAAGTGATGGTCAGGTTTTAAGCGCAATTGATGATATTGTTGCAAGCCCATTGATTATCGGTAGAAATTTATATGTGGCCGATGGATCAGGAAAAGTGGTCTCTTTAAAAATTGAAAGTGGTGAAAGAAACTGGACAGCTCCTTTTGGTTCTAATGGTAATTTTTGGGCAGCAGGTGGATCTTTATTTTTCATATCTGATACAAATAAATTAGTGCGCTTAAATAGGAAAACGGGCCAAACTGTTTGGGTGACTGAACTACCATTTTATTCCCAAAAAAGATTAGGACGAAGTAAAAAAACTGTTCAGTATTATGGACCAATAATTGCTGGAAATCAGCTGATTATTGCTTCCAGCGATGGCTATATTTGCTTCTATGATCCGAAGACGGGTGAGCAAAAAAATAAGTTGAAAATAAAATCAGGTGCAACTACCAACCCTATAGTGGTTAACAAAACACTTCTTTTGATTACGCAAGATGGCAAGCTGCGGGCTTTTCGCTGATTAAAAATTAGTTTAAGAGCAGCTTAGTCTAAGCCTTGGAGGCTGTAATGTCATTCACAATGGCCATTGTTGGTCGTCCAAATGTTGGTAAATCAACGCTGTTTAATCGTTTAGTTGGAAAAAAAATTGCGTTGGTAGATGATCAGCCTGGAGTGACGAGGGACCTTCGCGAGGGTAATGGTAAACTTGGTGATATTAAATTCACAGTGATCGATACAGCCGGTTTGGAAGACGCCCGAGATGAGAGTCTCCAGGGTAGAATGCGCGCGCTTACTGAGCATGCTGTGGAGATCTCAGACATTTCTTTATTCATGATAGATGCTCGTACTGGCGTGACTTATATGGACCAAACGCTTGCAGCGATCTTAAGAAAAAATGCCAAAAATGTTTTATTGGTAGCAAACAAATCAGAGGGTTTCGCAGGTGATCCAGGCACCATAGAGGCTTGGGGATTGGGTTTGGGAGAGCCAATAAGCATTTCTGCTGAACATGGTGAGGGTATGGGTGATCTTCTTTATGCTTTAATGCCATTTGCTGATCGGTTTGAAGACGAAATATTAGCATGTAGGGAGACTGCTGAAGTTGATATTCCAGTTGATGATTTAGGTCAGTTTGATGAGGATAATTTCAAGAAAAAACCTTTGCAAATAGCCGTAATTGGTCGGCCAAACGCAGGCAAATCGACGCTAATCAACAAAATATTAGGCGAAGACCGCTTATTGACTGGGCCAGAGGTGGGAATAACACGAGACGCAATTTCGTTAAGTTTTGTTTGGAACGGCACTTCAGTTAAGTTTTTTGATACAGCTGGAATGCGTAAAAAAGCTAAAGTTCAAGATAAGATAGAAAAACTTTCGGTAAGTGATGGCCTAAGAGCTGTGAAATTTGCCGAGATAGTAGTTGTTCTACTTGACGCTGATATTCCATTTGAGCAGCAGGATTTGCGTATTGCTGATTTGGCTGAAAGGGAGGGAAGAGCGGTAATAATTGCTGTAAACAAATGGGATCTAGAACGCAGCAAACAAAAAAAATTAAATGAATTGTATGAAGCTTTTGAAAGGCTTTTACCCCAGCTTAAAGGGGCTCCATTGGTAACTATTTCAGCAAAAACAGGTAAAGGGATATTTGAACTGCATGATGCCATAATGCGAGCTTATAAAGTTTGGAATAGCAGAATTTCAACTGCTCAGTTAAACCAATGGTTATCAGCTATGCTTATTTCTCACCCACCGCCTGCTCCAAACGGGCGGAGAATAAAACTGCGCTATATCACTCAACCGAAGACACGACCTCCAGGATTTGTGGTAATGTGCTCTAACCCTGAAAAAGTGCCAAAAAGTTATTCTAGATATTTGGTTAATGGCTTGCGGGAAGATTTTAATTTACCCGGCACTCCAATTCGAATGATTCTACGATCTCAGGCAGAAAAAAACCCATACAAAAATAAAAAGAAACCTTCTCAATCAAAATTAAAAAAGCACCTTAAATAACTGTTAAATAATAAAAAATACCTTCTCGCCATTCTTTCTTAATCAGCAAAGATTTCCTTGATTATCGATGATGACTTTCCCTCCCAAGTAATTACGCAAAACTTCGGGGACTAAAATTGATCCATCTTCCTGTTGGCCATTTTCCAAAACTGCTATTAGGCATCTCCCAACCGCTAATCCCGAACCGTTTAAAGTATGCACAAATTCAGGTTTTCCACCGCTACTTGGTTTGAATCGGGCATTCATTCTTCTTGCTTGAAAATCGCCGCAAATTGAAACAGATGAAATCTCTCTGAAGGCTTTCTGTCCTGGTAGCCAAACTTCTAGATCGTAAGTTTTCTGCGCGCCAAATCCTGTATCGCCAGAACAAAGCAAAACTACCCTGTAGGGTAATTCTAATTTTTCTAAAATTGCCTTTGCGCAATCCGTCATTCTCTCATGTTCTTGCATTGATTGATCTGGATGAGTGATTGAAACCATTTCAACTTTTTCAAATTGATGCTGTCTCAGCATTCCTGCAGTGTCTTTACCGGCAGAGCCTGCCTCGGATCTAAAACACTGGGTGTGTGCTGTCATCCTCAAGGGTAAATTTTCTTCCGGAGTTATCTCGTTTGCACATATGTTAGTCAATGTAACCTCCGAGGTAGGTATAAGCCACCAACCATTGGTAGTCTGATAGCTATCGTCTGAAAATTTTGGAAGCTGATTAGTCCCAAACATAGCTTCCTCTCTAACCAATACAGGTGTCATGGTCTCTGTCAGGCCATGTTCAATGACGTGCACATCTAACATGAACTGCGCCAATGCTCTGTGGAGACGTGCTATGGCGCCACGTAAAACAACAAATCGGGAACCCGATAATTTCGCTGCAGTTTCAAAATCCATGCCTGGTATTGCAGCAGCAATCTCAAAATGTTCCTTGGGATTAACTATTTCTCTAGGCTGGCCCCAAGAAAATATTTCCTTATTCTGGTTTTCGTCTTCACCATCTGGAATATCCTTATCAATTATATTGGGTAATGACATTAAAGCTAAATTTAGTTGTTGATCTAATGCTTTAGCCTTTGCATTCATGTCAGCAACTTCGGTCTTTTTATCAGCCACAATTTTTCGAAGTTTTTCGAACTCTTTTTCGTCTCCCGATGCCTTTGCAACTCCAATCAATTTGCTTGATTTATTTTGCTCCGCTTGGGCTGTTTCGGCGGATAAAATGGCTGACCGCCTATCTTCATCAATTTTTAAAATTTCCTCTGAGGCAGCAATTATTCCTCTTCGTCCAAGTGCTTTATCAAAATCTTTTGGGTTGTCGCGAATAGAGCGTATGTCATGCATGGCGTGCATTCCTGAGAACAATTTAATTCGCTAAATCAGATACCCTATATTTTAGTTTAGTAACACCAAAAAATGGCTTAAGAGATGAAATTTCCATAATATTCAAAGGTGTTATTTATATTTAATTCTTTTTAGTATCTCTCAGGCGCATAGTGATCTTTTCACATGACTATCAAATGGTGGTAATAATTTTTGAATTTAAAAACTTACCATCAGAATAATTAGCTTCACAAGCACTTGCAAACTTGGGTTCATGGGAATAGGTTGCCCGGAATGATTACAAGGGGTAAATCTAAATGGGTTTTCAAGACTTTATACCATTAATTTTGATCTTCGCGATCATGTATTTTTTACTAATTCGTCCTCAACAAAAGAAAGTCAAAGAACACCAGAATATGGTAGCTTCTCTTAGACGTGGGGACCAAGTGGTTACACAAGGTGGTCTGATAGGCAAAGTCACTAAAGTTAAGGAAGAAAATGAAATCGAGGTTGAGGTGGCTACTGGTGTAAAGGTCCGCGTAGTACAGAATACAGTTGCTCAGGTTTTATCAAAAACAGAACCGGCGAAAGATAAGTAGCAAAGACTATGAGGTAGAACGAGATGCTGCAAATCGCTCTTTGGAAGCGCATAATTGTATGGGTATTATGCATTGGTGGGTTACTCTTGGCGCTGCCCAATGCTTTTTATTCTAGGGTTGAAACTTTTAACGACGCAAAGGTTTTGAACGAGACCTCTGACAAATGGGCATCTTTTTTGCCCTCTTCTTTAGTAAATTTAGGTTTAGATTTAAGGGGTGGAGCTCATCTTTTAGCCGAGGTTCAAGTCTCTGACGTTTATGAGCAACGTATGGCTGCATTATGGCCTGCTGTTAGAGACATACTTCGAGCTGAGAGAAGTAAAGTTGGTACTATTAGGCTACAAAAAGGAAAGTCGGACGAACTTAGAATAAAACTTTCCAATCCCAATGAAATTGGAACGGGTATCAACCTATTACAGGCTTTGGCGAAACCAGTTTCTAGCGTTGGAAGTATCGGAAAATTAGATTTAGATATTGCCAGCGAAGATGACGAAATTATAGTTCGTTTGAGCGATGCTGAACGTCGTGCAACAGACGATCGGACAATGCAGCAAGCTCTGGAAATCATTCGCCGGCGTATTGATGAAGTGGGAACGCGTGAGCCAACTATACAAAGACAAGGTTCTGACCGAATTTTAATACAAGTACCAGGTATAGGTTCAGCCTCAGAATTAAAGCAGTTGATTGGCACCACAGCGCAGCTTACTTTTCAGCCGGTCATAGCTGCGAGAGTTAACTCAGAGTCATTAGCTGGCTCAGGACAAGAACTTCTTCCAGCATTAGATGATCCGTCTGAATTCTACCTGCTCGATGCGGGAGCGGTTGTTACTGGGGAAGAATTGGTTGATGCGCAACCTAGTTTTGATCAGAATGGTAGGCCAGCAGTAAATTTCAGGTTTAATCCTTCGGGAGCTAGAAAATTTGGAGATTATACCGCAGAAAATATAGGTAACCCTTTCGCGATCGTTTTGGACAATGAGGTTATAAGTGCGCCAACGATCCAGAGCCATATACCTGGTGGTTCTGGTATAATAACTGGAAGTTTTACAATAGAAGAAAGTACAGAATTGGCTATATTGCTTCGTGCTGGAGCATTACCGGCAGGTTTAACTTTTCTGGAAGAAAGAACTGTTGGACCTGAGTTGGGCGCTGATAGCATACAAGCGGGTAAAGTTGCTTGTATTGTTGCATTTGGAGCTGTTCTGGTATTCATGGCGGCTAGCTATGGACTGTTTGGCCTTTTCGCAAATGTTGCTCTTCTTATTAATGTTGGTTTAATCTTTGGATTGTTATCCGGCATTGGTGCAACATTAACCTTGCCGGGCATTGCTGGAATTGTTCTCACCATAGGAATGGCTGTTGATGCGAACGTTTTAATTTTTGAGCGAATTCGAGAAGAGTTGGTTTCGGCAAAAGGGCCTGCTCGGGCAATTGAATTAGGCTATGAGAAAGCGATGTCAGCAATTTTAGATGCAAATATAACAACCTTTATTGCCGCTGTTATATTGTTTGTTATGGGTTCTGGTCCGGTACGAGGCTTCTCGATCACATTAGGTCTTGGGATAATAACGTCTGTTTTTACTGCAATTTTTGTTACGCGTCTTTTGGTCGTAATGTGGTTTGAGCGGCGGCGGCCAAAAGTAATAGAGGTTTGATGATGCGTTTAAAACTTGTTCCAAAAAATACATCATGGAATTTCTTTTCGCGGTCAAAATTATGGATTGGCATATCTATTATTCTGGTCGTTTTATCCCTTATTTCCTTTCTTGTTCAAAGTTTAAATTTTGGGATAGATTTTCGTGGTGGCACAAGTATCAGGACAGAAAGTTCTGAGCCCGTTAATGTTGCTACTTATCGAAAGGCATTATCTAGTTTGGACTTAGGTGATATTACAATCTCTGAAGTTTTTGATCCAAGCTTTGAAGTTGATCAAAACGTAGCAATGATAAGAATACAGGCTCAACCTGGTCAAGAAGCAGCAACATCCGTATTAGTTGAAAATAGTTTACAAAAACTCAAAGGAGTTAGTGAAGACATTAAATTTGTTTCTGTTGAAAGCGTAGGGCCAAAGGTGTCTGGCGAACTTATCAGGACCGCTATAATAGCGGTGATTTTAGCTATTTCTGCTGTATTATTTTATATCTGGATCCGGTTTGAATGGCAGTTTGCATTTGGAGCAATTTCAGCGCTCATACACGATGTGATACTGACGATAGGTATTTTTTCCCTACTTCAAATTAAATTTGATCTGGCGATTATTGCAGCAATATTAACCATTGTTGGTTATTCATTAAACGACACAGTGGTGGTTTTTGATAGAGTCAGAGAAAATCTCCGCAAATTTAAAAAGCGTTCATTAATCGAAGTGATGAACCTTTCTATTAACGAAACTATGAGCCGAACTGTGATGACATCAGTTACAACCCTACTTGCTCTTATCTCACTATTTGTGCTTGGTGGTGACGTTATCCGTGGTTTTGTCTTTGCGATGATTTGGGGTGTTGTTGTGGGTACTTACAGTTCAATTTTCATTGCTTCGGCTGTTCTTCTTTGGACTGGAGTAAAGCGAGACTGGACCAAGCCTAACGCCGAGGCGGGCACGCAGGTTCCACAATAGTAGCCGAACATTTTATAATGGGTCTGCTGCCTGAAAATGGCATGATGTGGCTAATATTAGCTGCTTTGCTAGCTGGTCTCGTTCGCGGGTTTTCTGGGTTTGGAACAGCTATGGTATTTCTTCCTATTGCCAGTCAATATTTGACACCCTTTGAGGCAATAGCGTCACTTGCAATAATGGAGTTTTTTGGAACTTTTGCAGTTATGCGAAAATCGTGGAGCGATGCTGACAAAGTGGACTTGGCGCGGTTAGTTGTGGGAATGATGATAGTCACGCCATTCGCTCTACTACTTTTAGCTAAGGTCGGTGCTGACTTCTACAGATATAGCGTGTCAATTTTATCTTTATTTCTATTAGTATTAATAGGTTTAGGTGTTAGGTATAAAGGAAAATTAAACCCATTTGTTATCTTTTCTGTTGGTGGTTTGGGTGGTTTGACCGGAGGTTTGACAGGCATCCCTGGTCCTCCAGTTATATTGCTATATGTAGCCAGTTCTCATCCAATTTCAGTAATAAGAGCTAACAACCTTCTATTTTTGTATTTCTTTGACGTTTGTGTAGTTCTAATTTTTGCTTTAAGCGGTGTTCTAACGCTAGAAATATTCCTGCTGGGATCGATTTTGGCTATTCCTAACTTTTTCGGAAATTTTATTGGGGCCAAGTTATTTGATCCAGAAAAAACTAATCAGTATCGAATATTTGCCTATATAATCATAGCTATAGCTGCCATAAGTGGCCTTCCATTTTGGGACTAATCAGTTGAGTTGAATAGCCGGTAAAATTAATATGCATGTTAATGAAGTAAAATATTTTGATGTAATTCCAATCGATAGTTATGGACCTGGGTTTTTTCGTGTTGGAGGTAAAATTTTTAAAAGTGGCATAGTTTGTTCAAGCTCTGGCGTAAGTTCTTGGGGTGGGTATAAAGACTTTAATAGTCTAAAAAATTTAGAAAATAAGATCGATGTTCTCTTTTTAGGTACCGGCCATGAAATTTATCACATACCTGGAGATTTTAGTAAAACAATTGAAAAAATGGGATTAAACTTGGAGATTATGAGTACTCCTTCAGCATGCCGAACCTATAACGTGCTGCTTTCCGAGGCAAGACGAATTGCTATTGCTGCGCTTGCTGTTGAGGGGAGGTAAGGAAATTGGCTATTTCAATTGAATCCTTATCGGTATCTCGCGGTGGTGTTAATCTCCTTCAGGGCGTTGATATTGAATTGGAAAATGGACAGGCAGGCATTTTGCGAGGCCCTAACGGTGTTGGTAAAACAACTTTGCTCCGTGCATTAGCTGGATTACAGCCGGTAGAGTCGGGTACAATAAAATGTTCATTAGAAGATATTTGCTATTCTGGTCATGCTGATGGTGTAAAGCCTACTTTAACCGTTCAAGAAAATTTAGAATTTTGGGCGAATATTTTTGGCTCTCCTTCGATAAGGGAGGTCGCTGAAAAATTTATGATAATTGAATTACTAAACACTAAAGTAGGTAACTTATCGGCTGGTCAAAAAAGAAGAGTAGGACTTGCGAGGCTTGGATTGACGGGGCGCCAAGTGTGGTTGCTCGATGAACCTACTGTTTCGTTAGATGAAACTTCCGTTAAAATTTTTGGAAACATTATTAAAGATCATCTTTCGGAAGATGGTTGCGCGTTAATCGCAACTCACATTGATTTAGGACTAGAAAATAGCGCCCAAATTATTGATCTTTTAGAATTCCAGTCAAATTCAGGTGATTTAAGCAGTTCAAACGAGGCTTTTCTATGATTGCGTTAATTTTTCGTGACTTAAGAATTGCTGTACGGGCAGGTGGGGGCTTTGGCCTAAGCCTAGCGTTTTTTTTCATAATAGTTATTTTTTTTCCATTTGCGATAGGTCCTGATCTACATCTGTTGTCAAAAGTAGCTCCAGGGACGCTCTGGGTAGGAGCTCTTTTGGCCTGCCTTTTGTCTCTTGAGCGGATATTCGCGTTAGACTTTGAAGACGGAACTTTGGATTTGATGGTAACTTCGCCTTTACCATTAGAAGGTGTTGTAATTTCCAAAGCTATTGTTCATTGGCTAACCACTGGTCTACCTTTAGTCTTTCTAACACCCTTTCTTGGTGTTTTGCTTGGGCTGCAAAACAGTAATGTTATTTTTTTAATTATATCACTGATATTTGGGACACCGGCATTGAGTATAATAGGAACATTTGGTGCCGCTTTAACAGCTGGAATGAAACGAGGCGGGCTTTTGTTATCAATTTTGGTTTTACCTCTTTATATTCCCACTTTAATTTTTGGCGCTGAAGCGGCTAGGAGAGGCATTCAAGGTTTTGAAACACAGACCTCTATACTGTTGCTATCGGGCGTTACATTGTTAAGCTGGGCTATATTGCCTTTTGCGGCTGCTAGCGTCCTCAGAATTAATTTGCGATAAAGGGTGAAAATGTCTTTTTGGGAGTATGCTAATCCTTTAAAATTTCTTAAGTTGTCAGGTACTCTAATTCCTTACTTCAGTATTTTGGCTACTATTACAATCATTGCTGGATTAAGTTGGGGATTTTTCTTCACGCCAGATGACTATAAGCAAGGCGCGACTGTGAAAATATTATATGTGCACGTTCCGTCTGCTTTTGTAGCTATAAATGCTTGGTTTATGATGCTTGTTGCTTCTATTATTTGGTTAGTAAGAAGACATCATGTCAGTGCCCTTGCCGCAAAAGCTGCAGCACCTATAGGTATCGCGATGACGATCATAGGCCTAGTAACTGGCGCTCTTTGGGGCCAGCCTATGTGGGGAACGTGGTGGGAGTGGGATCCCAAGTTGACTTCCTTTTTAATTCTATTTTTATTTTACTTGGGATATATTGTTCTCTGGGCAGCTGTCGAAGATCCGGATACTGCTGCAGATTTAACATCTGTATTATGTATTGTGGGATCTGTCTTTGCAGTTTTGTCAAGGTACGCAACTGTTTTTTGGAACCAAGGTTTGCATCAAGATGCATCACTTTCGATTGATAAGGAAGAACATGTGGCAGACGTATTCTATTATCCTTTAATAGTAGTTATGGCTGGGTTTGTTCTGCTTTTTATCGCACTGGTTTTACTTAATACAAGGTCGGAAATAATGAAAAGGAGGGCGGGAGCTATAATGGCCCGTAGTAGGGTTTAAATTGCCAGATTTAGGTAAATATGCTTTTCATGTGTTAGCCTCATATGGGGCGACAAGTTTGGTTATTTTGGTAGTAATTATTTGGTCTTATATGAAGCATAAGAGAGCTAGAAAAACACTATTAAGTTTAGAGGAAAAAGTTAATGAAAAATAAGCGTTTCCCACCGCTTATTATTTTACCTCCCCTTATTTTTTTGGGCTTAGCAGTTCTCTTCATTTTAGGTGTTAAAAGAGAAAATCCAAATAATCTACCGTCAGTATTTATTAACAAATCTGCTCCAAACATTACGGAAACTCCTTTAAAAGGTTTTAATCCAGTGTCGATTGATGAAATTAAGACTCCAAACATTAAGCTCGTTAATTTTTGGGCGAGCTGGTGCCCACCTTGCCGAGCAGAGCACCCTAAACTTTTAGAACTTGCTAAGCAGGGAGTTCAGATAATTGGTATAAATTTCAATGACAAGGAGAATAATGCTATCTTGTATTTACGGGAAAGTGGTAATCCTTTCACAAGCATAGCATTTGATCCGTCAGGTAAGACTGCAATTGACTGGGGTGTTACAGCACCGCCAGAAACCTTCATTGTTAACAGTGATGGGGTGGTTATTTTTCGCTTTGCAGGTCCATTGGTTGGGAGCGATTATGAGAACAGGTTCGAGCCAGTGTTGCAAGGCGCCTTGCAAGATTAACTATTGAGCACTTTTTTTTCTTATCTGACAAAATTAATAGTGCGCAGATAAAGCATCTAAAGAGTTCTTTTTGGGTGCTTGAAACTTAGTCAAATCAATTCCTACGACAGCTTGTTTATATTCTTCAATATGTGGAGTTCTACCTAAAATCGCAGACAAAACCACTACAGGCGTTGACGCAAGTAATGACTCACCAGCTTTACTATCGGTGTCTTCAACAACGCGGCCCTTAAAAAGTCTAGTAGATGTTGCAAGTACGGTATCACCCTTTGCCGCTTTTTCTTGGTTACCCATACAAAGATTGCAACCTGGTCTTTCGAGATAAAGAATGTTTTCATACTCAGTTCTGGCTTTAGTTTTGGGGTTTTCATCACTGAATTCAAAACCTGAATACTTTTGTAGAATTTCCCAATCACCTTCATCCTTCAATTCTTCAATAATGTTATATGTTGGTGCAGCAACAACTAGCGGTGCTTTAAAGTCAACTTTGCCGCTTTTTTCTTCCAAATTACGTAACATTTGAGCTACGATTTTAATATCGCCTTTGTGAACCATACATGAACCAACAAAACCCAGATCAACTTTTTTTTCTGCATTATAAAATGAAACAGGCCGGATTGTATCATGAGTATATCTTTTGGAAATATCTATATTATTTACATCGGGGTCAGCAATCATTGGCTCGTTAATTAAATTTAAATCTACTACTACTTCTGCAAAATACTTCGCATTACTGTCTGGTTTTAGCGCAGGTTTCTCGCCACTTAGTATTTCGTTAATGCGATTTTGGGAAATATTTATCAGCCCGCTTAACATATTCGCATTATTTTCCATTCCCTTTTCAATCATAATTTTTATTCTATCGCGCGCTATTTCCAAAGATTTAATTAGTGTCTCATCTTCCGAGATACAGATCGATGCTTTTGCTTTCATTTCAGCAGTCCAGTCGGTGAAAGTGAAGGCTTGGTCTGCAATAAGAGTTCCAATATGTACTTCTATTACTCTTCCTTGAAATACATTGTCACCAAATTGCTTCAGCATCTGAGCTTGCGTGGCATGTACAACGTCTCTGAAGTCCATGTGATCTGCCATGGAACCTTTAAAAGTGACTTTTACTGTTTCAGGAATTGGCATTGTGGCTTCACCGGTAGCCAAAGCTAGTGCGACGGTTCCTGAATCCGCGCCGAAAGCTACTCCTTTTGACATTCTGGTATGTGAATCGCCACCTATAATTATAGCCCAGTCATCCACAGTGATGTCATTCAAAACTTTATGGATTACGTCTGTCATTGGGTGGTATATGCCTTTTGGGTCGCGACCAGTTACAAGGCCAAACTCATGCATAAACTTCATAAGTTTTGGTGTATTTTCCTGTGCTTTAATATCCCACACAGAAGCTGTATGACATCCGGATTGATAAGCGCCGTCTACGCTGGGCGCTAGTACAGTTGCGGCCATAGCTTCAAGTTCTTGAGCGGTCATTAGTCCGGTGGTATCTTGTGACCCCACTATATTTACCTTCACGCGAACATCGGAGCCTGCATGTAAGTATTTATCTCCTTTAATTCCCTGAGCATTTGCATTGAAAATCTTTTCAACGGCAGTCATACCTTGATTTGGGTGAGTTACCTCGCGAGCTTTTGCATAAGATGACTTAAGCTCTAAGCCTAGTGCTTCGCAGGCAAGACTTTGGAGTTTTTTTCCAAATACAATTGAATAAGAGCTACCAGCTTTCATAAATTCCATTTTCTGTGGCGTAAACGAAGATGATAAATCTACAAGCTCTTCATCACCTGATGCACTGAGTAACTTTTTCCTTTTTACATCTATTTTTAAAAGTGTTCCAGAGTCCACAGAATATCTTTGTTCCAAAATCGGCGTATCATCATTATTGAGTATAGGTTTTCCATGTTGGTCAATTTTTTTGACCCAATTCTTTAAATCAACTCCGATCCCACCTGTAACACCAACAGTTGTTAGAAAGATTGGTGAAACACCATTTGTTCCAGCTACTATTGGAGCTGAGTTAACAAACGGTACAAAGGGGCTTGACTGCTTCCCTGTCCACAGCGCCACATTGTTAATTCCAGACATTCTTGAGGATCCAACGCCCATCGTGCCTTTCTCCGCAACAAGCATAATACGCCTATCTGGATGCTTTAACTTAAGATCTTCAATTTCCTTTTGAGCACGTTCTGAAATAAAACATTTTCCATGAAGCTCGCGATCTGCTCTAGAATGAGCTTGGTTACCTGGTGACAGTAAATCTGTGGATATGTCTCCTTCACCAGCAACATATGTCACTATTTCAATTTCATCTTCTATTTCTGGTAGTTTTGTAAAAAATTCAGCTTTTGAATAACTTACTAAAATATCTTCCGCTGTAGAGTTATTATCTCGATAAGCTGATATTAATCTTGCAGTGTCAGCTTCATAAAGAAATACTTGAGTCTTAAGTACTTCCGCTGCTTTTTTTGAATTTTCCGCGTCTTGGCCCAAAGCTAGGTCAATTAAAACCTGTATCGACGGACCGCCCTTCATATGAGACAGTAATTCAAAAGCTCTATCTATAGATATCTCGTCAATTTGATAATCATCATTGATGATTTGCTTAAGAAACTCCGCTTTTTCATTGGCTGCTTTTGTTGTGCCCGGCAACATATTGAAAATAAGAAAGTCGACGCATTGGTCATGATATGCGCTGTCTATGGATTTAATATGAGCAATTATCTCGCGTGCTAAATCGCCATTATCGATAGGCTTTGCACCTAATCCTTGTCGTTTTCTTGCAGTTATCTCATCGAGATATTCTTTGAACAAATTCATTGTAAATAAAGCCTAATAATTGGTCGCCCATTAAATTGTATACAATAGTACACCATTTAACGTATGCGTGCAAGTAACGATGGTTCGAGATTATAAAAACCTCTAGTCAGAAAAGACCCTTTGGAAAATCGTGTCTACATGTTTTGTGTGATATGCGAGATCAAATTTTTCATCAATTTCATCTTTCGTTAGTACCTTTGAGACTTCTGGGTCATTGATGAGCTCTGTTTTGAAGTCTTTTCCTTCTTCCCAAACTTTCATCGCGTTTATTTGTACCAATTTATATGCATCCTCGCGACTAAGACCGGCTTGCGTTAAGGCAAGCAGAACACGCTGTGACATAATCAACCCCCTAAATTTATTCATATTTTTTATCATATTGTCAGGGTACACTACTAATTTCTTAATCACAGATGTTAAGCGGGCTAAGGCAAAATCTAAAGTTACTGTAGCATCGGGGCCTATATTTCTTTCTACAGAACTGTGACTGATATCCCGTTCATGCCATAGAGTAACATTTTCCATTGCTGGTATAACTACCATTCTGACAAGACGTGAAAGACCCGTGAGATTTTCAGTTAAAACTGGATTTCTTTTGTGTGGCATTGCAGAAGAGCCTTTTTGACCCTTTGAAAAATATTCCTCGGCTTCTAAAACCTCGGTTCGTTGCATATGCCTAATTTCTGTTGCGATGTTTTCGATAGAGCTAGCAATAACTCCCAAAGTGGCAAAGAATGCCGCGTGCCTATCCCGTGGTATAACTTGCGTTGATATCGGTTCAGGATTGAGTTCCAACTTTTCACAGACGTATTCTTCAATGAAAGGATCAATATTGGCAAATGTACCTACTGCACCAGAAATGGCGCCAGTTGCTATTTCATTTTTTGCTGTTTCTAAACGACCTTTGTTTCTTTTCATTTCTGCGAAAAATCTGGCAAAAGTTAGCCCCATAGTTGTCGGTTCGGCGTGTATACCGTGGCTTCTTCCTATTCTAATGGTCATCTTATGCTCTTCAGCTCTCATTTTTAACGCGCGAAGAAGATCGTCAAGATTTTGCAATAAGAGGTTGCTCGCCCGAACTAATTGAATATTTAAACAAGTATCTAGCACATCAGAACTTGTCATTCCTTGATGCACAAAACGAGCTTCCTCACTTCCGATGTGTTCAGCTAAGTGAGTTAAGAATGCAATTACATCGTGCTTTGTTGTCGCTTCAATTTCATCTATTCGAGAAACATCAAATTCGACATCTTTGGCTTTCCATACTGCTTCTGCATTTTCCGCCGGTATTATTCCTATTTTGGCCATTGCATCGCATGCATGTGCCTCAATTTCGTACCATATTTTAAACTTCGTGCTTGGTGACCATATATCAACCATTTCGGGGCGCGAGTAACGTGGTATCATTTGTCAATCCTTTTGGAATTAGTTCCAAAATTGATGTACTCGGCTATTTGCAAAACGGCAAGGGTAGGGTGGTAGTGTTTTTTAATAAACTCAAAAATTTCCCATTAAAAGTGGATCAAATGGATATTTTGTAAGGTTTTCATATCCACTTTCCGTTATGAGAACTTGGTCTTCTAACTTGATAGAAAAGTCGCCATTTTCAGGGCTAACCAATGCTTCTACGCATAGCACCATTCCTGGCTCAAGTACGTAGTTATATGCGCCTTCCACAAACTTATCAGGATAGGCAATTAATGGCCACTCATCGCATAATCCAACACCATGCATTAGACATCCGTATTTACCCTTTTTAAAATTTTCATCTAGCGCATGTGATTTAAAAGTAAGATCGCGCATATGAATACCGGGCCCTAAAAGTTCCATATTCGTCGTTATATGTTCATGTGCGTGTTGCATGGCATAAATCATATCTGGACGAGGGGGGCGGTCACCAATCCACCAGGTTCGGCTTATATCAACACAAATTCCATAGGAACCAACGAGATCGGTATCAAAGGCAACTATTTCGTTATTCTGAACTATTCGGGGGCCGCATTCTTGAAACCACGGATTAGTTCTTGGGCCGGACGCTAGCAAACGCGTTTCAATCCACTCTCCCCCCCTTTTAATGTTTTCTGCGTGTAAAATAGCCCAAATATCATCTTCACTTGTATTTCCTTTTGGGACTTCAGATCTGGCTTCTTTTTCCATGATAGCAACGGCATTTTCGCAGGCCTCAGAGGCGCATCGCATCGCTAAAATTTCATCCTCTCCTTTAACAGACCTACATTTTTCAGTAACTTCTTCGCCTTCCATTATCTCAAAGCCCTGCGCCTCTAACGAACGCAACCCGTGTAGCATAATTTTGTCCACAGCGAGCCTCATGTTTGATTGCGAGTGTTCTGCAATTAAAGTTCTTACTTCATTTGAAAACTTATCTGCCGCAATATCAATTTTATCTCCTCTGTCAAAATAAAAGAGATCTGCCCCGGATCTTTGCTCTTTAACCAAAGGATTAAATTCGCTCAAAAATGGTGAATTTTTATAGTCCCAGATCACCATGTAACCGTCGCTACAAAGTAAAACTGCTCGAAAAGGATTGTGGGTATTCCAAAGCTGCATGTTTGTACTGTCTGTAGCGTATCTTATATTTAAAGGGTCAAACAAAAGTAATCCGCCGTATCCTCTTTGCACTACGTGATCTGTAAGCCTTTTCCATCGGTATTCTCGCATACGAGGTAAATCTGGTAACGCTAGTCCGGATTTATGCCACTCGCTATAGGCTAGTTGGGTAGGGCCGATTTCAACGCGGTCCTTATTATTTGGGGTTCTATCACCCAAAGTTGCGCCCTGAGACGGATCTATCTTTCGATTTTCTCGAAAATGATTATTCACTTTAGGCTCCAATATTTCCTTGAGGTTTATCTAAAGTTTCAATTATGTCAGGCTTAAAAGCGACCATATTAATTGTCGTTATTTATCATAAAATCAGTAAAAGGATGCAGAGTGATATTCCAAAAAAAAATCCCTTACGACACAACATATCCAAAACTGCCCGGTACAAGACCAATTTCTCCAGATGAATGGATTATATGTGATGATGCATTTTCGCAGCAAATGGCTTTGAGGGATGAACTCATTGAGACAAAAAAAGATAAAGTTCTGGTGATTTCGGACGAAGCACGAGAGGCGGCCGTTGAATTATCAAAAATGACATTAGATTTTTGTACTTCAAAGTTGGGTTATCAAAAAAAAATTAATAAGATCATTAGGCCTGATGGGGTTTCTATTGAAATAGATTTAAATGAGCCCATGACTTTTCTTGGGCGACTTGTTCAAAACGATTTTTGTATTTTGCAAAAAAAAGGCAAGGAGCATGTGTTAACCGCAGCAGTTCTTTGCTTTCCCGCTAGTTGGTCGCTGGAAGAAAAATATCTTAAGCCACTTATTGATATACATGTTCCAGTGAAAGAATATGATGATGTTATTGCCAAAAGAGTACAACGACTATTTGATGGTCTGAAAATAAATCGTCCTGTCTGGCGGTTTAACGCATTGTATTATGAAGATCCAAATCTTTTTCAACCAAGAAGGGCAAATCGGCCAAGAAGAAAACCCGCACCCAATAAAGCAAATTATTTTCGATCGGAAAGACAAACTTTGGTCAAATTGCCCGAAAGTGGAGCAATTATTTTTGGCATCCATACCTTTGTAGTTCACGCTTAAAAAGTTGGATAACTATTCCCATTAAAAAACGCTCCAAAAAATTGGAGCGTTTCTTTGGTTTCTTTTAGAATATCTTAGCAGCTGTAATACATTCCATACTCAACTGGATGAGGTGTATGTTCATATGTCTCAATTTCTTCCATTTTGAGCTCAATGTAGCCCTCTATTTGGTCTTTGGTAAAGACATCTCCAGCGAGTAAATACTCATGATCAGCTTCAAGGCATTCAATTGCTTCTCGCAGGCTTCCACAGACTGTTGGAATATCAGCAAGCTCCTCTGCTGGAAGGTCATAAAGATTTTTGTCCATTGCTTCGCCAGGATCAATTTTGTTCTTTATGCCGTCAAGCCCAGCCATCATCAGAGCGGAAAAGCATAGGTATGGATTAGATGACGGATCCGGAAAACGTGCCTCTACCCTTTTTGCCTTTGGCGACTCAGTCCATGGAATACGCACACATCCTGATCTGTTTCTTGCTGAATAAGCTCTTAAAACAGGTGCTTCGAAGCCCGGTATGAGCCTTTTATAAGAATTTGTTGATGGATTTGTAAATGCATTCAGGGACTTAGCGTGTTTCAAAATACCACCAATAAACCATAAAGCTTCATCAGATAGGTCAGCATACCTGTCTCCGGCGAAAAGAGGCTTTCCATCTTTCCAAATTGACATGTTGCAATGCATCCCGGTTCCATTATCGCCTGCAATCGGTTTCGGCATAAATGTAGCGGACTTACCATACGCTTGAGCAACATTATGAATCACGTATTTGTATTTTTGCAATTCATCAGCCTGCTTTGTAAGGCTAGAAAATATTAGCCCAAGCTCGTGCTGACATGACGCAACCTCGTGGTGATGTTTATCAACCGACATTCCGAGTCTTTTCATTGTTGAAAGCATTTCAGAACGTATATCCTGCCCATCATCAATAGGATTTACTGGGAAGTATCCGCCTTTCACACCAGGCCTATGGCCTGTATTTCCTATTTCGTAGTCCGTATCCGTATTCCAAGCCGCGTCCAGGGCATCCACTTCAAACGATACTTTGTTCATTGAATTCGAAAAGCGGACATCGTCAAATAAGAAAAATTCAGCTTCAGGGCCTACAAAAAATGTATCCCCAATTCCCGATGATTTTAGATAGGCCTCAGCCTTCATGGCGGTTCCCCTAGGATCTCTATTATAGGCCTCGCCCGTATCTGGCTCTACCACATAGCAATGAACACATATTGTTTTTTCTGCATAGAATGGGTCAACATATGCGCTATCTGTATCCATCATTAATTTCATGTCGGATGCCTCAATAGACTTCCAGCCAGCGATCGATGAGCCATCAAACATGAACCCTTCTTCAATAAAGTCAGCATCTACTTGATCAGACATAACTGTGACGTGTTGTAATTTTCCACGCGGGTCAGTGAACCTGATATCGACATATTCCGCGTCTTCGTCTGCGATTAGTTTGAGCAATGTCTCTGCGCTCATTTTGTGTCCTTCCTAATTTTCTTTAAAGTGCTTCAGAACCGCTTTCGCCAGTTCTAATGCGTATTGCTTGTTCAATCGTACTAACAAATATCTTACCGTCGCCTATTTTGTCCGTTTTAGCAGCGTCGATGATTGCCGCAATTGCTGGCTCAACTTGATCATCATCAAGAGCAACTTCGATTTTTACTTTCGGTAAAAAATCCACCACATATTCTGCTCCGCGATAAAGCTCAGTATGACCTTTTTGGCGACCAAACCCCTTTACTTCAATTACCGATAAACCTTGAATACCGATTTCTTGCAGAGCTTCTTTCACTTCATCCAGTTTGAATGGCTTGATGATAGCTTCAATTTTCTTCATGGTTGTTTCTCCTTACCACCACGCTCCTCGGCATAATCAGTTAGATTTGTTGATTTACAGTGTGATCAGGGTAATTCTCAATAATTACAAGCCTCATTGATGTGTATAAATCTATTTTTTAACCAACTTGATTAAAAAATAAGCGTTTTATAAAGAATTTATGGTCGCTTGCACTAGGACAAATTTTTTTTTTAAAAATTCGTTTTTGGTCTCGAATCCTGAATATCCTTTTGGTATGGGAGTGTGAGATGCTGTTTGGATTTTAAATGCGGGTGTGGCGAAATTGGTAGACGCACCAGATTTAGGTTCTGGCGCCGCAAGGCGTGTAGGTTCAAGTCCTATCACCCGCACCAAACTGAAAAAAATATATCAATTAATTACCTGTTTTTAATTTTCAGGCATAGTTTTCGATATTTTTTTTGGTTAATTCACAAAGCGATTTGGGCGAAATGATCCAAGAAGAGGGCTTTTTGAAGCTTTTAGCATTTCTGATGCTAACAACTGACCAATTAAGGGGGCGAGCGTCACACCGCTATGCATAACTGCAACAAAAACTCCTTTATGCCCTTCTATTTCTCCAACAACAGGAAAGCCATCAATTGGAACTGGACGAGTTCCAATCTTAATATTGCTTGGAACCAACTTTGCGCTTAAGTTGAGTTTTCTGGAAATACGTGAAAGTACATCACTGGCCAGATCCAAAGCAACTATATTTTCGTCGAAGTCTCCACTAAATATTTCTCCTGCGGTTAAGGTGCCATCCACATTTTGCTTAAAATGAACATCATTTGTCATCAAAATATGATTTATAAGAGCTGGAATCGGTGAGGTTTGAACAATTAATCCTTTTTTATTTTGCATTGGAAGGTTCCACTCACAACCCAACAAGCCATTTTGCGCGGCGACTCCTGTAGCCAAGGTTACCATATCACAAGAAATTTCACCAATATTGGTTTGGACACTGGACACACGGCCTTTTTGAAACTTCAAACCTTCTACTGTGCAACCGCTAATAACTTTGCCACCCCCCATCAGTAAGGTTACTCAGCATAGTCAGAGCGACCCGGTCAGCTTCCGCTGCTCCCTCAAGAGGGGTAAATATTGCGGCCTGGGGTATATCTTTTAAATTCGGTTCAAGACTTTTAATTTCACTTTTATTCAATAGCTTAGCGACATACCCTCGACCTATTAAATTATTAAATTGTTTTTCAAGCTCTTGACCACTGTCTTCCCACCACAACGTACCTTGCCAAATAACACTGTCGTTAAGGTTAATCTCAGTTTTTAAATTTCTGAACGCACCAACAGCAGCATTACGTAACTCAAAGTAGGCAGAGCTTTCTGCAAAACTAGCGTTTATCCAACCAAAAGAATTACTACTAGCGACTCCACCTAATTTATTTTGTTCCAAGACCACTACATCAGCGCCTAGATTAAGGCAGGATAATGCTATGCTTGCACCAATAATTCCCGAGCCAACAACAAGAATTTTAGGTTTTTGTTTCATTTCAATTCACTGGGTTTTAGAAAATAAATCGAAGCTAAAGATACAATCATCCAAACACTTAAGATAAATGAATAGGTTAGGATAAGGTGGTTCATTGGCTACCACACGACGCCAGACTTTCATCTAAGGTGACATTACATAGTAAAGCTTGGGTTTGACTAATTTGCCCCTGTGAACAACTTGTTAAAAATATGGGAACAAAGATAAAAACTAGCTTTTTCATTGTTTACTCCTTCCACTCGTTTTCAATAAAATATAGGGCTTAATTTTACTTGGGGTTAGTCCTTTTCAATATCATTAAGTGATAAGAAAGTGATATAGGAGTAGTCCGAAAATTATGCCTTTAATGAATGCAATCCATGCAACACCATAGTCACTTATACCCATCTTAGATTTCCACCACTCTAATTGCCTTTTGTGTATCTCAATCATAGTTTTCATCCTTATTTGGCTACTTCGTTTTAATCTTAATCTTTACCTGCTCTATCTTTATCCATCATTGTTGCTACATATTTCAATTCGCTTATAACACGCCAAAGCCATTGACGGTTAAAGCTATCTTTTTCTTTCTTTCTATCCTCGAGCAGTTGCTCAATACGAATTTCAATATACTCACGTGGATTTGTCTGGCGACCTCGTTTCATGGTAAGACTCCGTTAAACTATTCTTCCTAAAAATCAGTTCTGTGTAAAGTTACATATACCCTAAAACTACCTGAATCCTTAGCTGGTAGGAATTTTGTTATGCTAGTCTATTAAGATAAATTATAATGCTTAGAATGAAGTTAAGCTATAGCATTACTACTCATTAATTGTCTCCCTTTGCTATAAACATAAGGGAGTTTGTCTTTCTAGAAATGCTCAAGTTGGTTGTTACCCCCATCTAAAATTTAACTTCAATTAATTTTGAAGAATTATATCTATTTTAGATGGAGGATTTGATTATTCTAGGCCGTCATTCCAGCTTCGTCTGCGGCTTCCCAAAGCTCTTTCCAAGCTTTCTTGGCTTTTCCTCTGTGCTTAACGCCTCGCGCTGCCTCTAAGTTATCAAGCATACCATCGCCTTCCACAACAATTAACCCGATCATTCCCATGTTTGAATGCGGCTTGCAGTGATAACCGTAAAATCCTGGAACCGTGAAGGTTACATCTACTTGCTTATTCATTTTACCTTTCCAAGTTTCGGCTCCGTCTGGGATCATACCTTTAATTATCTCACTGTTGTGTCCCTTATCTTCAGGTAAAAATGAAACGGTATCGCCAACGGCAACTTTTAATAAATTAGGAGAAAATACCATTTTCTTTTTTGGATTATCTGGGTCTTTATTTAACATTAAAACTTCAAAAGTGTTTCCTGCAGCTAAAAAGTTAGGCGCTAAAGCAGCCGTCATAACTACACCAGCTCCGGTTAAAACTTCCCTGCGGTTGTAACTTTTATTCATTTTACATTCCTTTAAGTCGTAAGTTAATCTTGCAATCCCAAAATGGGATGCGAGTTTATAAAATATTTCGATTTATGTTGGCGGTCTCCATCTGCGAAAAGAAGTTAGCTAACTAAAACGCGGTATTTGTCTTATATTCAAAAGTTAGATTTCCTCAAGTAATAATCAATGTTCAAAAATAAAAAAATCACCCGATGACCCAAGCTCGATAATTATTATAGTCTATGTCTTCAATGCTAGATGAGTTAGTTCAGTCGTAAGTCAGTCCGCTTAAGAGGCGCTAGCATTTTTACATTTTTCACAAAGCCAACTGGCAGCAAATTTTTGGTTTGCGTTAACTTTGAAAAAAGATACTTTTAACCATAAATGTCTAGACGCCAAAATCTCTAACCATCTTGATGGCGATAGAGTAACAGTTTTGAGGTGAAGAATATTGTGAAAAAAAAAATTATTTTCAATTCATCACTTCCATTATTTGTAATTTGTATTTTAGTTTTATTTGTTGCGTTTGTAGCTGTGTTTCGCATGTCGGAATCACGCCCTTACTCAATTACAAAGCAATTAGATATAAAGGCTGAAAAAGAGATTCTTTTAAAAATTGGGGATGATGGTGAAACTCTAATTCTTGATGACGACGGAAATGTTTTAGTTAGCTATTCAAAGGAACAAGAAAATTTTGTTTCTACGGTTACAAAAGTGCTGGAGAGAGATCGAAAAAAAGTTGGAATATTTGAAAACTCAAATGTATTTCTGCGACTCAGTGAAAAAGATAGGATAAGTATTTTTGACCCTCAAACTGAAAGAGAAATTGATCTCGCAGGTTTCGGAGACGGTAATATTCAAGTATTTTTCAATCTTTTAGAGTAAAGTGTCAAAAAAATATTACACAGAGTGTCAATATAGATTGACATAGGGCAATTTCTAATTATCAATTAAACGGAATTACCTGGCTTTAATGGTGTCTGATCACGAAAATTGATTGGATGGCTAGCCGGCGGAGCAATCAGCGCGTGCTTGCTCCGGGGAATTTTAGATACGAGGATACAAAAATCGATGGCACTATTATCTTTCGAAAGGAAATATCGAGTTCCTGGAGGAACAATCATAGGCGGAAATTTATTTGATTTCTGGATTGGTCCTTTTTATGTTGGCTTCTTCGGCGTAGCGGTCGCTTTCTTTGCACTGATGGGAACTTTCCTAATTTTTTACGGTGCGTCTATGGGGGATACTTGGAACCCTTGGCTGATTTCAATTGAGCCGCCGGAGTTATCGGTGGGACTTGGTTTTGCCCCCTTAAATGAGGGTGGGATTTGGCAGCTTGTAACGATATGTGCTCATGGCGCATTTCTTTCATGGGCGCTTAGGCAGGTTGAAATATCAAGAAAATTAGGAATGGGTTTGCACATTCCAGCTGCTTTTTCGTTCGCCATACTCGCTTACACAACCTTAGTTGTAATAAGACCAGTTTTAATGGGCGCTTGGGGGCATGGTTTTCCTTACGGAATTTGGTCCCACCTGGATTGGGTCAACAATGTTGGCTATGCATACGGTAACTTTCACTATAACCCGGCTCACATGATAGCGGTATCCTTGTTTTTCACTACGACACTGGCTTTGGCATTGCACGGATCGTTAATACTTTCTGCCGCAAACCCCGAGAAGGGCAATGAGATGCGTGTGCCAGAACATGAGGACACATTTTTTAGAGATTTTATAGGCTACTCCATTGGGCCGCTCGGGATACACAGGTTGGGTCTTTTGTTGGCTCTAAACGCTGTTTTATGGTCGGCTATTTGTATCGTGATATCAGGAACTGTCTGGTTCGATGCTTGGTCTGAGTGGTGGTATTGGTATGTTGATTTACCTTTTTGGGTAAATATTGAGGGAGGCATTAATGGCTGAATATCAGAATATTTTTACACAAGTTCAGGTGCAAGGTCCTCCTGAACTAGGTGTCGAAGAGGGTATTAACTTAGATGAAAGAACACGAAATACTTCTTTCTCTACTTTGCTAGGTTGGTTTGGTAACGCACAGCTAGGCCCAGTATATTTAGGTTTCTTCGGAGTTCTTGGACTTATATCAGGCCTTATTTGGTTCCTTATTGTAGGCTTCGCGTATTGGGGGCAAGCAGGATATAATCCAGCAGTCTTTGTCCGAGATCTCTTCTATTTTTCATTAGAGCCGCCAGCTGAACAGTATGGTTTGGGTTTTGCTCCAATGAAGGAGGGCGGCCTTTGGTTGATAGCTAGTTTTTTCCTGCTGATATCGGTTCTTTCCTGGTGGTTGAGGGCGTACGATCTAGCGAGACAGCTAAAAATGGGCAAACACGTTTTCTGGGCATTTGGGGCGGCTATTTGGTTGTTCTTAGTTTTAGGACTGATCCGACCCGTTTTGATGGGAAGTTGGTCTGAGGCGGTGCCTTACGGGATCTTTACCCATTTGGATTGGACAATGAACTTTTCTGTGGTGTATGGAAACCTATTTTATAATCCATTTCATGCGCTTTCCATAGCTTTTCTTTATGGCTCCGCGCTCCTATTTGCGATGCACGGGGCTACTATCCTCGCGACTTCCCGATTTGGAGGGGACAGAGAGTTAGAGCAAATAGCTGACCGTGGTACTGCATCTGAACGTGCGGCTCTATTCTGGCGCTGGACGATGGGTTTCAATGCTTCAATGGAAGGTATTCATCGATGGGCTTGGTGGTTTGCAGTTTTAGTTCCTATCACTGGTGGTATAGGTATTTTGTTGACTGGAACCGTTGTTGATAATTGGTACTACTGGGCTCAAATGCACGGTTATGCTCCACTAAATTAATATTTGTGAGGAAATAAAATGAAACAGAACGAAGCAAATATGTGGGATAAACAAATGTCCTTGGCTCAAGTGTTTGGACAGATGGTTGCGGGATCCTTCTTTGCAGTCCTTGCCATTGGAATTCCAATTGCGTTTATAATGTTCTTTTACTTTATTGGAACATTTTTACCGATTGAATCTAAGCAGGCAGAGGATCCAACTCCGGATTCGTTTGCCCAATTGAGCGATTAGAAATTTTTTGGGAAAAAGCCATGGCTGAAATAATGCAAATTGGGTCCCTTATATAAGACTTTACTGTGGCGCTTGGATAAGCGGCACAGTAAAAAATTCATAAAAATAGTCAAAATTTGATGAAGCTGAGGTTTATGATCTCGCAAATATGAATTAGTCGAAATAGCATTCACTAATGATAAGCCGCCCAATACCAGATATTTTTATTAATGTTGGTTCTGCTCTACATTAACAGGCCTGTACGCGCCTACCTATTCCATCTTTCGAATTGAAAAAATAGGATCAGACATAAACCTCAGTCCTAAAATCTTTTTATGAATTAATCCATTTTTAATAATGGATCGTATATCAAAATACAATTTAACATTGAGCCGGCTAAAACATAGTTAACCCCCGTAATGGTAAATATAATTTAGCCAATTGAGGTAGATAGTATGCAACTTTCATTAAAGAGTATAACGACAATTATTCCCGAGTTTTGTTTAAGCCATTGGTTATTGAGAATGCCCTTGGCAATAGTGTTTATTCAGCAAGGACTGTCTAAATTCCCGGTAACACTTGACGACGCAGAGGCGTTTGACCTCCCCTATATAGTTTGGTGGGTTGTTGCATACGGCGAAACGGGAGCTGGTATTGGCTTATTGGTTGGCGGTTTCTTCGCTGCTAAACTTATATCCATTTCTTTCATTCCTGAATTTGGAGATATGATTACTCGCTTCTCGGGTATAACCATATGCTCCATCACGACGGGTATAATCTGGGTTAGCCAACCGGAAAGCCTTCTGGACGTCATATTGTATGATAACTTACACGTCTTCCTTTGGGTATGTGGTCTCTATTTTGCGTTGAGAGGCAATAGGACATAATTCAACTCGTCAGGTAATTTTTAAATCATGTAGTCAGTGCTTTTTGAGTTTAGCGACTGGCTCATATTTTTGGTTTAATTGTTAGGAAAGAAGAAAAAATAAATGACAGAAATCGATAAAAAAACAGAAACCGCTCAAGAAATATTAGATGGATACAAGATGAAATTTATGGTCGCAATCACGGTGATCTTCTTTGGATCAATGGCGGCGGCTTTTATTTGGCTTTTTATAAAATCTAGCCTTTAAAATGGAGCATATAGCAGTCCTTTTAACTTCTTTTTTATTTGGAGGTATGTTGCTTTTTAGCGTAGGATTTGGAGCGTTGTGTTTTAAGGTTTTAGGGTCATCCGTTGATAGTGCCTTTGTACGTAAAACTTTATTATATTTTTATGGTTAATTATTGGTTGTATCGGCTCTAATTATTTTGCTCAGTTTAAAAACCAGCAATCTAACTATAGATTTAGCGTTTAGTATTTTCATAACCATGATCCCAGCTTTCATGGTTCTCATTCCTGCAGTTAATAAGGCGTCAGATACGAAGCATAAAAAAATCTTTGTTTTATTGCATACGTGATCGGTTATGATAACTCTCTTGCATATTTTTATATCTGCAATTTTATTGTTTATCAGATTTACTTCTTAACTGTTTTTATTCTTGAGCGAAATCTACTTGAATTGGTTGCATTTGCAAAATAGAAGGTCGTAAATATTTGTGCTTATGAGCGCGTTCAAAATGACGGAGATTTTTAATGCAGGTTACTGAAACCCTTAACGAAGGGCTCAAGCGTGCCTATTCAATCAAATTAACGGCTGATGAATTAGATACTAAGGTTAATGAAAAATTACATGAAGCTCAACCTGATGTTGAGATGAAAGGGTTTCGCAAGGGCAAAGTACCTATTGCTCTTTTAAAGCGGCAATTTGGGCAGCGGATATTAGGTGAGGCGATGCAGGAAACCATTGACGGAGCAATGTCCAAGCACTTTGAAGACAGTGGCGATCGTCCCGCTATGCAACCTAACGTAGAGATGCAAAATAGAGAAAAGTGGAAAGAAGGAGAGGACGTAGAGGTCTCTCTAACTTATGAAGCATTGCCATCAATTCCAGACGTAGATTTCTCTAAAATTAAACTTCAGAAACTTGTAGTGAAATCTGATAAGGCAGCAGTGGACGAAGCCTTAGACAACCTTGCTTCTTCCGCAAATGAATACAAAGACCGTAAGAAGGGCTCTAAAGCAAAAGATGGAGACCAGGTAGTCATTGACTTTCTTGGAACAGTCGACGGCGAAGCATTTGATGGAGGTTCTTCAGAAGATTATCCGTTGGTCCTAGGTTCTAATAGTTTCATCCCAGGATTTGAAACGCAATTGGTTGGATGTAAAGCGGGAGAAGATCAAAAAGTTAATGTTACATTTCCAAAGGAGTATGGATCAAAAGATCTCGCTGGAAAGGACGCTGAATTCGCTTGTAAAATTAAGAACGTCAAAGAACCTGTACCTGCAAAAATTAATGACGAGCTGGCAACTAAATTTGGAGCAGACGATTTGAAAGCATTAAAAGCTCAAATCAGTGAACGATTAGAATCTGAATATGGTGGAGCGGCTAGAGCGGTCATGAAACGTCAACTTCTTGATGCTTTAGACAAAAAAGTAAAATTTGAATTACCTCCAAGTCTTGTTGAAGCAGAGGCCAAGCAAATAGCACATCAATTATTTCATGATGAAAACCCAGATGTTAAAGATCACGAACATGAAAATATTGAACCGACCAAAGAACATAATAAATTGGCCGAGAGGCGAGTTCGATTAGGCCTACTTCTAGCAGAATTAGGACAAAAAGCTGAGGTCGAAGTGACAGAGGCTGAAATTACACAAGCAATTATGGCTCAATCGAGGCAGTACCCTGGTCAAGAAAAAGAATTTTTCGAATTCATGCAGAAGAACGAGCAAATGCAGCAGCAGCTACGTGCGCCGATATTCGAAGACAAAGTAGTTGATCATATTTTTGAGCAAGCGACCGTTACCGATAAAAAAGTAAACAAAACTGAATTGCAAACTGCAGTTGAGGCATTAGACAAAGACTAGTCTGAAGTTCCAACGTTTAGCCTTTTGCTTTAAATCGTATGTCCGACTTTGTTTTGTACAAACATGATGATAAAAAAGTCTGAAGAGCGTAAATGGTATTAGCACTTCGTGAGGCGCCAATGAGTTACACAAGTTTTTCGGGTGAGGAGTTTAATGCTTTTCGTGAGATAAAAGATCCGCGACCTTTGAATATGCTCAACTTGGTCAAGGTTCATAAGGAAGTTGAGTACCCCAATGGTGAAGTGGTCTCAGGTGTGGAAGCATATAAAAGATATGGCCGACTTAGTTTTCCGATATTTGAAAACCTGGGTGGTAAAATAATATGGCGTGGAGAAATGCTCTTTCCCCTAATAGGGCCCAGTGAAGAAAAGTGGGATTTTTGTTTTATAGCAGAATACCCAAGCGCTGGTGCCTTTGTTTCCATGGTGAAAAATCCTGATTATCGTGAGGCTATGAAGCATCGTCAACTAGCGGTGCAAGACTCTCGCCTTATTCGTATGGCTCCATTATCTAGTGGAAAGAATTTCAGTGAATAAACAATATACTTAAAAGTATTTTTACTTTGAGAAATAATCTAATGGCAAAAAAATTTTCATACTCCCTGACTGCGGTTGATGGAAAAGCCAGATGTGGAGTAATTTCGACACCGAGAGGGGAAATTAGGACACCTGCTTTTATGCCTGTTGGAACAGCGGCTACTGTGAAAGCAATGCTACCAGAAAGTGTTAGGTCTACTGGCGCAGATGTTTTGTTAGGAAATACATATCATTTGATGTTAAGGCCAACCGCTGAGAGGATATCGGATTTAGGTGGGCTCCATAAATTTATGAATTGGGAAAGGCCAATACTCACCGATAGCGGTGGTTTTCAAGTTATGAGTTTAGCTGAGCTCCGAAAATTAAGCGAAGAAGGTGTCACTTTTAAGTCTCACATAGATGGGTCTCGCCATAACCTAAGTCCAGAAAGGTCAATTGAAATTCAAAAAATGTTAGGAAGTGATATCGTCATGTGTTTTGATGAATGTCCTGCTTTGCCGGCACCATATGAAAAAATTGAAAGTAGCATGCAGCTGTCTATGAGGTGGGCGAAACGCTCGAGAGATGCTTTTGGAGATCGGCCAGGATATGCACTGTTTGGAATACAACAAGGTGGTTTAGAGTAC
Organism: Paracoccaceae bacterium; assembly: GCA_902554705.1. Lineage (GTDB taxonomy): Bacteria > Pseudomonadota > Alphaproteobacteria > Rhodobacterales > Rhodobacteraceae > Salinivivens. Next base: position 8,826 of record CACDPP010000001.1, on the reverse strand, counting down.
GATTTGCGTGCTGAAAGTGCTAAAATTCTCCAGTCAATAGAATTTGATGGATACGCAATAGGAGGTCTAGCAGTAGGAGAGGGGCAGGAGGAAATGTTTCGAGTTTTAGACTTTGCTCCAGACATGTTGCCGGCTGACAAGCCAAGGTATTTAATGGGCGTTGGTAAACCAAGTGATATAGTAGGTGCGGTTAAAAGAGGAATAGATATGATGGATTGCGTTTTACCCTCTCGATCTGGGAGAACAGGGCAGGCTTTCACCCATAGAGGTGTAGTAAATATAAAAAATGCGAGGCACCAAAATGATCCCAGACCGCTCGACGTTTCGTGTCAATGCCCTGCATGTAAAAACTACTCTAGAGCATACTTGCATCATGTATTTAAATCACAGGAAATAATTTCTTCAATGCTAATAACTTGGCATAATCTTCATTATTATCAAGATCTTATGGGGATAATAAGAAAAGCTATAATAAATAAAAACTTTGGAGAATTTGAGTTAGAGTTTCATGAACATTTGAGTCTTGGTGACTTAGAACCATTATAAGTTTAGCTAATTTTTAAGAATAAGAAGAAGCCACCAAAAAGAATAGGTTGATGTATCAAATAGATAATCAAACTATTTCTTCCCAACCAAGAAAGAATTGAAAGTTCTCTGTAGATGATAGTGTTGCTCGTTTCCAATAAACCCCATTTTTTAAAAAGTTGGTACGATGCCATTCCTAAAATAAAAGGAGTTATCCAGGGTATAATTGGTCGGTAATCTAATGAATGAGGCGTTTCGTTTGTATAGATCAACCACTGCCAAAAATAATCGCCCTCTACAGGTTGAGCGATAAGTAGATTTATCAAGAAAATTATAACTGCCAGCAAAGCCAAAAAGAATGAATTTAATTTTAATAATAATAAACTTATTAAACCTGAAACCGAAATAGCGTGTAGTATTCCAAATCGTATCATATCACCGTTAAATAAAACATAAGTGACCGCTGATATTAAAACTGCACAAATTGCCGTAACTCCATATCTTTTTATAAATGAGTTCCAGTTAATCAACGATCCATGCGTAATAAATAGACTAAGACCCGCAATGAATAAAAAGCTAAAAGCTATCATGCGCTCAAAAAGCCTCCAGTCAGGCTGATATATCAAGTCAGATTTTGCGAACCCAAAATACATTAAGTCAAAAGCAAAATGAAAAGTAATCATAGCTAAAATAGAAACGCCTCTAATCACATCAATCCATAAGATTCTCTCTGGCATTTGCTATTAACCCCTAACCGCAGCTAAGCCACTTAAGTAAAGTGTCTAAGTGGTTGAATTCAAGAGAAGGAACAAGGCTTTATAATTCTTTAATTAATGAATTAAATGAAAATTCATTTGCATCATATTTTGAATCTAAACAATTTCTATAACTATAATCACAAGACAAACTACGACTGACAACAACTGGGATATTTTAATTCTGCTCTGCTGGTACATATTATAATTCTTTCTTTAAACAATACCTCACATAAAACTAGCTAAAACACAACATGTATTAATTCAATAAGATTAATTAGGAATTAAATACTATATATTGATAATCTTTATTTTATTTAAATTTTCAGAACTGAGGTAATTTTAAAATTTTGGGAAGATGGCGGACCCAGGAGGATTCGAACCCCCAACCCCTTGATTCGAAGTCAAGTACTCTATCCAGTTGAGCTATGGGTCCACTTTATTTTGACTAAAGTGTTGCTTTACTAAATGCAAGAAAATATGGGTCTAAAAATTTTATTAGAGAGCTAAGTAATATATTCAAAATAAAAAAAATTTTAATTCTAGCCGAGTAGGTCTATGCTGTGAAAATTTTCAAAAATACCTTTGTAGCCATCTTTGCCTGATTTTTTCTTTAAATTTTTTTTACGCTGTCTCTTTTTTTCTTTATCTTTGGAGTCGGCATATATCTCTCTTTCACGTGTAATAAACATGTTAGATAAATTACTTGTGTTTATGCCTGGTTTCATATCCATAACCAAATTAACGACTTTTTGACTGACTCTTTAGTTTTATTTTAATTCTGGAAGTTTCTTATCAAGCCAATTCAAGGCAGAATTATTGAAATGTTGGGATTTAATATCCACAGTGTTTTCTTGATAAAAAGTACCTAAAATCATATATTCACCGAGCATAACATTTGCCGTCAATCTCAAGCTCATGTTTCCGTAGCACCAGCCGTGCCCAGTTCTTTGCGCCATAAGAAAAAAACTCAAAGTCAAATCCGTTTTGCTCTGATCATCGATAAGTTGAATGCCCTTCTCAGAAAGTTTATTTTTAATATAACTTCCTGTTTCACTGATATTAGTCCAGCAACCCTCTTTAGCTGCGTCTATTATTTGGACAAAAACTTTATAGTTCTTAATTGAAAAGTTTTGGTCTACATACTGCGCCGAAAGTTTATTTGCTGTTCCAATTATGATGATAAACATAAATAGAAATTTTCGCATAGATTCATCCTAAATCAACAAAGCCTTGTTAGTTATTTTTTGCAGGCATATGAGGTTTCTAGGCTTTTGGCAACGAGACCCTCCGCGGCGAAATTCATAATATCTGGATTATTTTCAATAAAATTTACTAGCTGCAATCGTAATTGATCGGGCTCAACACCTTCTGCAAGACATATGTTAAAGTGATCAGATAAATGTCCAGAATAAATTGAGTCTTGAACACCCAGAATATATCCTTCGCATAAAGCTTCATCAATTAAATTATCCGCACGACAAAGATTATAAAGTTTTGTGCCATTGTAAAAATATTTTGTAGAACCAGCAATTAAGCTCGACCCAATTAGAAATAGCGAAAAGGATAGGGTGAAACTTTTAAAAATAGAAAATCTATTCATTAAAAACTCCAAGAAAATCCGCCAGAAAAAGCCGGCTCTTTCATAGTTTCGCTTTGTGATGCTATAATCTTTAGTTTTGTTTTCTCATATTGTAAACTGACGCCAACCGCCATTGCTGTTTGACCAGCATAATCGCCAAAACCAAACCCCATATGATTGCCTTCGCTATTAGCATCAACTGCTGAAGCCATCGCCATACTCATTGCGGCTGTACTATCTGCATATTGTTTTGTAACAGCATGTGTTGGCTTGGTTGGTTCTGGCACATTTACTTCTCCCACAAAACTTGTGACATCTGAATTCATTCGACCAATTTGTATTTTTCCAACTGATGAAGCCATAATATCTTTTCCATTACCAATTGCCCCAGCGGAGTCATAAAAAACCATTGAGTTTTGCCCAATGTGCACAGCTCCCGTGGCTTGCTCATAATGCATAACGGTTTGTCCTGTCGAGCTTACAACTTTGTCGGTAAGAAAATTTCCAGTCACTTCGAAATCGCCATTCACAGTTACACTGTTTGTATCAAAGTCTCCATAAATAAGTGGTGTCGTTGTTGATGAGTTGTCTATGTAAAGCTTATTTGACCCATTTTCCTGTGATCCAGCCATATATCCTACAAAAATATTGCCTGTTCCTTGTGAATTAGTCGATCCAGCTCCTAAACCAATTGCTGTATTTTGACTCCCAGTGGTAATGTTTTGCAATGCGTTTCTACCAAAGGCAGTGTTGTTCGAGCCTGTTGTATTAGCTGTCATTGCCGCCTCGCCAAATGCAGTATTCTGAGCACCGGTAGTGTTCGCACTGAGAGCGTTGTAACCTTGGGCAGTGTTGTTTGACCCGCTGGTATTAGCGGCGAGTGATCCGAAACCTGTTGCCGTATTTTGAGCGCCTGTAGTATTAGCATTAAGAGCGTTATAACCCTGGGCGGTGTTGTTTGAACCGGTTGTGTTAGAGGCGAGTGATCCGACACCTGTTGCGGTATTTTGAGCGCCTGTAGTATTAGCACGAAGAGCGTTATAACCTTGTGCGGTGTTGTTTGATCCGGTTGTATTGGAACGTAGAGAATCCTGCCCAGTTGCAGTATTATAAGAGCCAGAGGTATTATTATATAGAGCGTTATAACCCTGGGCGGTGTTGCTTGATCCCGTTGTGTTGTAATAAAGAGAATTCCGCCCAGTTGCGGTATTATTAGACCCAGAAGTATTTCTATTTAGTGAGTTATAACCATGAGCGGTATTATTTGATCCCGTTGTATTGGTAGATAATGAGTTTGCTCCGACAGCTGTGTTATAAGACCCGGAACCATTAGCATCAAGTGAAAAAATGCCCACCGCCGTGTTATATGACCCGGAATTATATCTCAAAGCACGGGCACCAAGGGCTGTATTGTAAGATCCGGAAGTATTAGTCTCCAGAGTTTCAAAACCAACTGACGTATTAAATTGTCCTGATGTATTCAAACGGTTTGCTTCAACCCCAACGGCTGTATTGTAACCTCCAGTGGTATTACTTTTTAGAGCTTCGAAACCAATACCTACGTTTTGTTGGCCATGTATATTTGAAAATAATGAGTTTTTCCCAATCGCGGTGTTTTTAACACCAATTGTATTAGCTTTGAGAGCCTCATCGCCAACAGCGGTATTATAAGATCCACTCGTATTGAGTTTTAACGCTTCGTCGCCAATTGCAACGTTTTCATCACCACTTGTGATGTTGGTCATTCCTTGGTCAGCTGCACCTTCAGTGAAAGAATATAAAGACAAATTGCCCGCAAACGATGCTGTTCCAACGCATATCGCGCCACAAACCCAATAGAGCACTTTGTATTTAAAAAACATTCAAACTCGCGATTAACGTTTAAATTATCTTTTTAAATAGCAAATCACATGCCAAAAATTTAATTAGCTAATGATTTCAAAAGAATAAGAGCTCTAAAGATTGATAGCCCTTCAAGTTTCAAATTTTTGACTTTCTTTAAATGAGGAAAAATTGAGTAATAAGATGATCTCTATCGAACAGCATAAATTACTGTAAAAGAACGCTTTAATTTTAAATTTTTATTTATTTAAGTTCATTCTTGAGTAAATTGTTTGATTATTATGCACAGAGATTTTTAATAGCCCATTCTAACTCAGGATTTTTAATGTCAATTGGCGATCACAAATCACATTCAAAACCGCTAGACATTCATGCTTGGTCCGACCATCCTGAAATTAATATAATTGTTGATAAAGTATGGCATTCATTGGGCCAGCACAGGCAAGCCAGCTTAACTCCCAAAGGCAATAGAAAAGGTACACAACCAAAGCTTATAATAAAGGTGCTACTAGTCCACCTCTATGAAACATTCCTAGATGACCCAGCGTTTTGGACAGGAGTACCAAGAAGTACAAATGCATATGTTCCTACCTCACGGTATAACAGTCTCAATGTCTCGTTTAAAATTGTCCAACTTATCGATGGTTTAGTCGAGCTAGGATATTTAGAGTTTGTGGGTGGGAGCAACGATAAAACTTATGCTGGATGGAAAAGCTTCACTAGCAGAATACGCCCATCACATATTCTTAAAGTTGAGTTTGCTAAATGTACTGCAGAACAGTTTGATATCTATAAACACAAAAGCAAAGTCGCCGTTATACTATCCGACTTTGATACTGATATAGAAGGAAAACTTATAAGGAGGCGGGGCAAGCGACTAAAGCAGCTTATAGAATATGAAGACACAGACGAAACCCAGCGAATGGAGTTGATGCTGTACGCTTACAATAGCTTACTTCAGAAAACTTACATAGACATAGCAACACTCGAAAAGACATACATAGAGCGTGAAACTAAAGTAGGTATTCAGCGCATACCGATAAACCAAAATAATAAGTTTGTAAGTCGCATATTCTCCAGAGGTTCATGGACAAATAACGGTTGGTTTTACGGAGGATTTTGGCAACAGCTAGGAAAAAGCTATAGGAAAGACATTTTTATTAATAATAAACCTACCATTGAGGTAGACTACAAAGGTATTCATCCCTCGATCCTATCAATAAATAAAGGAAAGGCTTCTATTGTTTATGAATTAGATGAAGTGATTTTACCTGATTTAAACAAGAAACAACAAACAAAAGCTTTAAAACTTTTAATTTTAGCAGCATTAAGTGCATCGTCAAAGCGGCAAGCATACGAGGCTTTTAGGGCCAGCAGCGATTTACCTTTAAAAGATCGAGAGTTAAGCAAATTAATTAATAGTTTCATGGAGTTAAATCCACACTTGGCTGATGAGTTGTTTACTGCTCAGCTTGTTAATCTTATGTATCAGGACAGCCTAATAACAGAGTATGTAATAAAGAAGTTTACTTACAGCGATGTGCCAATACTCAGTGTCCATGACTCATTTATTGTTCAATATGATCAGATCCTCACTTTAAAAAAATATATGGGTGAAGCCAGTAAGGCAGTTCTAGGTAAAAAGTTGAACTATGAAAGAGACTTCCACAACTATACGGAAACCTTACAGTTTAAAGATATTGATCAAGGCTACTATAACACGCTGATGAACAATCCACCCAAAGTAGAAACAACGGAAAGATATGAACGAACGTATAACAAATTCAGACTCTGGGTAGAGCGTAATAATCAAGGTAAAGAACCTTACACAGTGGTAGGCAGTTGGAAAGGTCAGAAGGTAGAGTAAAGCTAAGCAAAGATTGTTAATTATAAGAAAAAACTTTTATCATTTTGCATTACTCATAATAATAGAAATAAATATTTAAAAACAATATTTTAAAATTTTTAATTTTATATATTAGGTTATATATTAGGATTGTGAAACAGGCTAAATTCTCCTTTTGTAAATCCTAAATTTATTCCAAAAAGACAGGGTGTAAATGCTGAGCTAACTTATAAATATATTCTCCTTTTAGAATTCACTTTTTTCCTAATCACAGCCAAGTTACAGATCTGAAAGTTGCGTGTCATCAGAAACGAATTTTTGAAGACATTCGTACTAAAAAAACATTTGGCATCAATTAATTAAATTTTTTTTCCTTAACTTTTTTGATGAGTGTCGTTCTTTATTTTCGAGATAGTTATAAATCGTATTAGAAAAGGAGACCGAGATGGCAAACATCGGTCCTACCACAGCGTTTTATAAGGTGGAGACATCTTTGACACGCACGAACTATGAAGCGAACAATAGCCGGGAGCGTATTGCTTCGGGTAAGCAGAGTGCCAACGCTGGTGATAGAGCTTCCAACGCAGCGATGATAGACGCATTTCGATTAGACCATGCCAGTACCAAAGCAGGTATCAAAGGCGCATCTGTCGTGTTGGGTTATCTTGAAACTGGTATGAAGGCTATTGGGTCTGCTTCAAATCTTCTTGCTAGGTTACAAGACCTAGCTGTTTTAGGTGCGAATGGTACTAATACATTTGAAGAGCTGGAAATGATCAACGCTGAAGCGGAAGCTATTGCTCAAGAGTTTAATCGTGTGATGCAAGGGGCTACTTACAAGGGTAAAGACATTTTTGTTGACACTGCTGGAAGTGAATACCTTTCAATTGGAGCTCGTAATGCTGAAATGACTTTTGGTCTTGGAAAAATTGAGTATTCTGAACTTTTTGATGCTTTGCGCAAAGTAGGGGAAGGATTGCCAAACGGTGGTCAGTTGGTGAACCTCGTTAAGCTGCCCTCTGATGCAATATTAGGAAACTCTGTAAATTTTGAAACTGTTTTTGCAGCAGATTCAATTGAATTTGGTGTATCAAGCAATTTGGGAAGGCCAGATATACTAACACTACAAGATGCAGCAGGCATTACAATTGATGGTAATGTAGTCAATTATACGTTTGACCATGCCAGTCAAGGAACTACCAAAGTCGCAATTGGAGAGATTGATGCAACTAAAAACGGTTCTCAGGGTCTTTTAAAAATAAATTTCTACTCAGATGCAACAATTTCACGTACGTCAACTATGGCCAATGGTGACTTTAGTTCTTCTATGGATGAAGTTTTAAGTTTTACAGAAATTTTGAAAACCGTTAATATGGAGAGAACGAGAAACGGTTTTATTTCTGCATTACAGGATAAAAATGGAAACGCCATTACCATGGGTGCCATAGCCGATGCTAATAGGACTTATAAAAATGTGGAGTTATCTTATAAAGCTGGCCAGGCTGGCACAGCGGGTACAGGAACGGTAAGAGCCCACATTCAGACTGCTACCGTAAGTGGTGTCGAGACGATAACCAATATGGAAATCATTGATGGTGGGCAGAATTTCAAAGCAAATGAGATTTTGGTAATTCCTGCAAGAACCGGAATTAATTTCAACGGTAATATTGCGGGCGATGAAATCACCATAACCAATGTTGCAAATAATCATAAGCATACGGTAACTCAGGCCAGAACAACAAATACATTTGGAAATCAAACGTGGGGGCCTGGTGAAAGTGGTCAATACAACTTTGACGCTAATGGCGCGCCAGCCGTTGGTGGCAACAACTTAACTTATGCTCCTGGAGATCTAAAAAAGCGCCAGGTTGTTAATGTGATACAAGTAAAAGACACTTGGGGAGCTGGTGAAAATGGTTCGTACAGCTTTGATGCTACTGGCGCACCAGCAGTTGGTGGAAACAATTTAACTTATAGCGCGGGAGATGATAAGAAACGACAAGTCGTAGGTAGTACAACAGGAAACTTGACCTGGGGAGATGGTGAAAGTGGTCAATACAACTTTGACGCTAATGGCGCACCAGCAGTTGGTGGAAACAATTTAACTTATGCTCCTGGAGATATTAAGAAACGAAGTGTCGAAAGTACTATACAAGTAAAAGACACTTGGGGAGCTGGTGAAAATGGTTCGTACAGCTTTGATGCTACTGGCGCACCAGCAGTTGGTGGAAACAATTTAACTTATAGCGCTGGAGATGATAAGAAACGAAGTGTCG